>NZ_JAKCMV010000037.1 GCF_021440515.1 Enterobacter asburiae
AGCTCTTCCATGCTGGCGGCGGTCTGGGTCAGCGCGGAGGCCTGCTGCTCGGTACGCGAAGCCAGATCGATATTGCCCGAGGCAATCTCCTGCGCCGCATGGGTTACCGTATGGCTGGCATCCCGCACCTGAGAGATGGTCGACAGCAGCGCCTGACGCATCTGCTCCATCGATCCCATCAGGTGGTCAATCTCATTCCCGGCGCTGCCTTTTACGGGAACCGGAATACTCAGTTTACCCGCCGCGATTTGGCTGCAATGCTCACGTGCAAGGTTGATCGGCGCAAACACCAGACGCGTCATCAGCATACTGACCACAATAATCACCACCACAAACAGCAGGGCAATAGCGGCAACAATCACCAGCCCGGAGACAAAGTGGCTGTGCGCATCCTCATTCAGGCTTTTGGCATATTTCTGATGCACGTTCAGCACCTGGTCGAGCACCCTCTCGTACTGGCGATCGAGCTGAGACACCACCGGGATGAGCGCGTTAAATCTGGCGACATCGTGCGCCTGTGCGGCGGTAATCAGCGGCTCCAGCCCCTGATTGCGGTAGTTCTGCCAGGCGTCCTGATAGGCGCTGACCAGCGGCGCTTCGTCCGCCAGTAGCGGGGCAGCCATAAAGGCGGCAAAGGCGTTATCGGCTTTCGTCAGCGCCTCTTTTACGGCTGAGAGTTTCGCCGACTGGTCCGTTGCGTCACCGGCTTCAACCATCTTGACGTACTCCATCACCCTGACCCGCAGCGTGCGGCTATGGTTGATGGGGTCAATAATCGACAGAACGACCTGAATCTCTTTATTGACGTTATCGAGGGACGTATTGCTTTTAACGATCAGCCCGACGCTTGTCAGGGTGCTGGCAACAAAGAAAAATAATAAAGCGAACAAAATAATAAGTGATGATTTTTTCAACGACATAAGACAGATACCTCAGGGATAAATATTCCCTATGGTTATCGGCGTATTCAGATCTTTATTTAATTAAAATTACTGGATTGTTAAGTAAATAAAACAAACAAAAAGCAGTGTAAAATCATGCGGATAATAAAATTGACGAGCCAGCATATCCGTTATTATTCATGCTGGCTAATCTGTTGCGGCTATAGAGTGTGCGGCCAGTGAATATCCCCAACGCCGTTGAGCTGCGGTCGGGCAAACAAAAAGCCCTGAAAACGCCTTATCCCGGCGGATTCCAGCCAGCACCACTCCTCTATCTTCTCGATACCTTCCGCCACCAGCGTGATTTCCAGATCGGTACAGCAGCTAACGATTGATTTCACGATGGCCTGCTTCGGGCCGCTCAGGTGAATATTGCTGACGATTTCACGGTCAATCTTGATCTTATCCGGCTGGAACCGGGTCAGCAGCGACAGTCCGGCATAGCCAGACCCAAAGTCGTCAATCGCCAGACCAATCCCTTCCGCGCGGAGTTGCTTAATGGCGCTGTTGAACTGGTTAAAGCCGGAAATCATCTCGTTTTCCGTGACCTCGATAATGACCTGCTCCGGTAACAGCCCGTGGAGCTTAATTTGATCCACCAGAAACTCCACCGCACCGGGCACGTTCACCAGGGACATCGGCAGAAGATTCACCGCGATTTTATGCCCGCCGAGGCCAATTTTCTCCGCCAGCGCAAAAGCCCAGGCTTTGGTTTGCAGATCGACTTCGTAGATTTTGTCCTGATCGATACTCTGGAAAAAATGCTCCGGACTGCCGCCATCGTTGCCGCGAATAAGCGCCTCAAGCGAGGAAATTTTCCCTTCATTAGGTTCGACGATGGGCTGTAAGGCGAACTGGCAGGTTTGTCCGGTGATAAGCCCGTCGATGTGATGACCAAACGGTGAGGGCTCTTTTGCAAGCGTCCACTTTTCAGGGTTTAGCGCCGTGGACGTGACGTGCGCGGGCGTCTTGCGGGTAATAAAACTCTGGATGAATTTAAATACCCGGTCATCAGTGGTCAGATAGCTTTCAAGCTTGCTGTAGCGCAGCACCGACTCCAGCACGGTTTTTGGGGATTCAACGCGCAGATCGAAAAGCAGCATCCCCACGTCTTCGAAGCGCCGGCGCGGGCCGTAGTCCCGCATCAGTTCGACCACTTCGCTGTGCCGCTTATCATCGCGAATGCGGTGGAAAAGCTTAACGATGCTCTCTTCCGACCCTTCGAGGATTTGCAGGATTTGATGGCCGTTAAACAGCAAAATCCCGGTGATGTTCATGAGCGCGTTGCGCTGGCGCGCCTGCTTAACCAGTGCGGTAAGCTGAGTAGATTCACAGGATGAATTTAACTGGCTTCGATAAATGAGTGTGGTCAGCACAGAAACTGTTCCTGATATGTTGAAAGCGCCTATAAGCTATTGTTTAGCATACTTCATCATTGCCGACTATTTATATCGACCCGATGCCGGGTTTTATATTACTTACAGGACAATATCATTCAGATCCATTAATGCCCTCCAGCATTCACTGCTTTTCATCTTCATCTATCTCCCTGTCGATTCGCGCCTGCATCCAGCTATAAAACGGATTCGACGTCACCCGCATCAGCGCGTCTTTCCCCACGCTGAGCACCGACGTTTCCCCCCACAGCGACACCGTCCCCAGACTCACGCCGTAGCGGTTTTTCTCTTCAGGGCGGCTGCCGTACAGATCGTCTTCCGGCGGGAACGGCACCGCCACGTGTGAAAGCGAATAGACGTCCTGCGGGTACGGCGTGGAAAGCGGCGTAACCTGGGTGTTGATGCTCCCCGCCGGGGTAGTTTTCGCGACCGTATCAAATGTTTTCGGGGTAGCGTTCGTAACAACGGTGACACTGTAACGCCTGACCGCAGGAGGAAGCAGTTCAGAGACCGCCGTCCAGGAGGCGGGTTTAAACAGCGGCCGGAAAATCGCGGCCTGATTGATATCAAACACCACCAGTTCGCTGCCGTTCTCGGGCAGCTTGTCGAACAGGTCGGTGACCACTGCGCGGGTACTTACCGTGGAATCCATTACCGACTGGAACGCCAGCACCGGCGGCAGCGCAGCAAGCCTACCCTCGACCTCATCCTGACCGAGCTGTTTTTGCAGCGCCCGGGTCAGCAGCCAGGACTGACGCGCGGCGTTAACCGGAAACGAATTGTACTTATAGGGATTGTATTCAGGATTAATGTTCAGCCATGCCGCTTTGGCAAACGCGGGCAGCATCGCGGGCAGTCCCGCCAGCCCGGCGAAGCGCGCAAACGACGTTACGCCAATCATCGGCGAGAGCAGGATCAGCCGCTGCGGTTTGCGCAGCTGCGGCGAGTCCAGGCTGTCGAAGGCATACTTCATCGCCAGCGCCCCGCCGTTTGAATAGCCCACCAGATGCAGCGGCACCGCGTTGCCCGCCAGACGCGTGGCTTCTCTTACGCCAAGACGCGCTACGGCAAGCCAGGACTCCCACTCCACGTCCGTCAGCGCGCCGGGCGCGGTACCGTGCCCCGGCAGGCGCGGCACAACGGCGACAAAGCCGTGCTGCTGATAATCCACCGCCAGATGCCGCACGCTGTACGGCGAGTCCGTCAGTCCGTGCAACAGCACCACCGCACCGCGCGGTTTCCCCGCGGGCATCAGCACAAACGAGCGGTTGCCGTCAGGGGAAAATTGTCCCGGCCAGACCAGGCTCTGACGATAAAATCGGTTGAGCGGCGTGCGTTCGCTCTCTTCGGTTTTGTCAGTCACCTGACGCTGCATATCGCGAAAAATGGCATCCTCTCTGGCGAGATAGTCGGCAAAGCTGGCGCGGTCGATCTCACGGGCGGACATCTCGTTACCCGTCCACTTATGCCACTCATGCAGAGGCGGCCCCTTCTGCGAGGCATAAATGCGAATGGCGAGCAGCACCAACAGCACTACCCCGAGTATCAACGCTACTTTCCTGGCAATAATCATCAGACGCACGCTGATGCGCCACGGCAGGTTAGCCATGCCGGTGTCCCTTTCCTTTATTACGATGCCTCTATCTTAACAAATATGCTGCGGTCTGCGCCGAAGCCATAAAAAAACCGCCACATACGCGGCGGTTATAAAATGCGTTATCCGGATCAGATTTGCGCCATACCGCCGTCCACGAACAGCTCGACGGCGTTGATAAAGCTTGCGGCATCCGAGGCTAAAAACGCCACCGCTTTACCCACTTCCTGAGGCTGACCTAAACGTCCCAGCGGCACCTGAGCCGCCAGCGCGTCGTACAATCCCTGGCGATGCTCTTCCGGCACTAAATCCCCCAGGCCCGGCGTTTTGACGGGGCCCGGGCTTACCACGTTCACGCGGATCCCACGGCCTTGCAGATCCAGCGCCCAGGAGCGGGCAAAGTTTCTTACCGCCGCCTTGCTGGCGCTGTACACGCTGAAGTTTGCCGTCCCTTTAACAGAGACCGTCGAGCCGGTCAGAATAATGGACGACCCGCTCGAGAGCAGAGGCAGCGCCTTTTGCACGGTGAACAGCACGCCGCGAACGTTAGTGCCAAAGATGCGGTCAAACTGCTCTTCGGTAATGGCCCCGAGCGGCAGCATGTCACCGCCGCCGGCGTTAGCAAACAGAATGTCCAGACGCCCTTCTTCTTTTGCAATCTGCGCGTAGACCCGATCGAGGTCGGAGAGTTTAGACACATCCGCGCGGATACCGACCGCCGATGGCCCAATGCTGTTCACTGCGGCGTCCAGCTCTGCCTGACGGCGCCCGGTGATGTATACCTTCGCGCCCTGCGCGGCCAGCTCTTGCGCGGTGGCCAGACCGATCCCCGTACTCCCGCCGGTGATCAGAGAAATTTTTTCTGAAAGCGTTGTGTTGTTCATGTTCTTTACCTTCTGTTACGTGGTTTTAGATGCCAGCAAAAACGGTTGAAGGGGCTTTCGCTTGCGTTGAACATACTGTAGCGTTGGCTCGATTACTGAAAAACCAGCAAATATGAAAATGACTATTCCCCCAGGGAAATAATCAGGAGGCAACGTGGATCGGCTAATGGCAATGCGGGCGTTTACGCGGGTGGCAGAAACCGGGAGCTTTACCCGGGCGGCGGATTCACTGAACATGCCCATCGCTACGTTGAGCAAGCTGGTGAAATCCCTGGAGGCGCATCTGGAGGTGCGCCTCCTGCACCGCACCACGCGCCGGGTAGTGACCACGCCCGAAGGCGAAGCCTATTATGAAAAAGCCCTGCGGGTGCTCATCGACATCGAAGATATCGACGCCTCGTTTCGCGTGACCAGCGGCACGCCGAAGGGCCACTTGCGCATTGACGTGGGTGGCTCCACGGCGCGGGATGTGTTAATCCCCCTGCTGCCGGACTTTATGCTGCGTTATCCCGATATCCGCATCGATCTGGGCGTTGCCGACCGGCCCGTTGACCTGATAAGCGGCAACGTAGACTGCGTGATCCGCGGCGGCCCGCTCACTGACTCAAGCCTTATCGCCCGCCATATTGGTGACGCAGAAATGGTGACCTGCGCCTCGCCGGGCTATCTGAAGGCCTACGGCGTTCCGGCGTACCCTGACGAGCTGCGTAACGGGCACCGGCTAATCAGTTACCTCTCACCGGTAACGGGCCGACCGTTTCCCTTCCGCTTTCGGGAGAATGGCCAAACGCGCGAGATCGCCGAGCCGCACTATCTGGGGGTTAATGAAAGCAATGCCCATCTTGCCGCTTCTGTGGCGGGCCTGGGTATCATTCAGACGTTCTGCTATTCGGTGAAGCCGCATGTCAATGACGGGACGATGACGGAGATCCTTAAGGCATGGCGCCCGGCAGCCTATCCGTTTCACGTGGTTTATCCGCAAAACCGGCATCTGATGCATCGTTTGAGGGTGTTTATAGCATGGCTTGCCGAGGTATTTCCTGCGGCATTGAAGGGGAAGCCGGGCGAGTGCCCGGCTTAACGGCTTAATTCAGGGTATAGTCGAGGGTGATTTCAGCTTTCAGCAGCTGCGACACCGGACAACCGGCTTTCGCCTTCTGAATGATGCCGTCAAACTGCTGCGGATCGATACCCGGCACCGTCACTTTGCTTTGCAGCGCCACTTTCGTGATGGCAAAACCACCGTCGTTTTTGTCCAGCGAGACATCGGCGGTAGTGTCGATGGAATCAGCGGTATAGCCAGCCTCACCCAGCATCAGGGACAGCGCCATCGAGAAACAGGCCGCGTGCGCCGCACCAATCAGCTCTTCCGGGTTAGTACCCTTCGCCCCTTCGAAGCGGGTGTTAAAGCCGTAAGGCTGTTGATTCAGGACGCCGCTCTCGGTAGAAACCGTCCCTTTGCCGTGTTTAATGTCGCCAGACCAGTGTGCCGAACCGTGCTTATGAATAGTCATTATTGCTCTCCTTTTGGCTTACAAAGGATTAAGTATAGCCCGCTGGTCTGAGGCGATGAGGAAGACGGAACATTCCTGGCGAATCGCTGGCGTATTCATCAGCCCAGATGACCAGCAAGCTCATCCAGAAACACCCTGATTGAAGCCGGTTGATAGTCCCGGGACTGGTAAATGCCGTAAATTGCCAGCGATTTTGGAATGAGCGAGGGCAAAACGGGAACCAGCAGCCCCTGCTCCAGCGCGGAACGGGCCTCCTGCTCCGGGAGCATCACAATACCGCAATGCTGAATAGCGGCATCCATCAGCAACGAAGACATGCTCGCGCTCAGATTTCCGCTCACCGCCACGCTCAGGCTCTCGTCTTCAGGCGTGATGAAGCGCCAGGACTGCCCGGCAAAAAAGCTGTAGTGCAGGCAGTTGTGCTGTGCCAGATCTTCCACGCGTTCTGGGGTGCCCCGGGTGGCAAGATAGTGCGGCGAGGCGCAGAGGACCGAGTGGCACTCCCCAAGCCTGCGGGCAATCATCCCCGGCTCCGGGTTATCGGTGATGCGGATCGCGACGTCGATACGTTCCCCGACAAGGCTTACCGGATGATTATTCACGTCCAGCTCGATCCTGAGCTGCGGGTAGCGCGACAGCAATCCCGGCAGCACCGGGGCGATGATCTGGATAGCGGTAAAATGGGCGCAGGCGACCCTCAGCGTGCCCGAGGGCAATTCGCTCGCGGACTGTCCTTCTATCTCCTGAGAGAGCTGCGAGAGCGAGCGCGTTTTCAGCAGCACCTTTTCCCCGGCGGCGGTCAGCGTCAGCTTGCGCGTCGAGCGGTTGACCAGCCGGGTTCCGGCCCACTTCTCCATCTGTTCCAGATAGCGGCTGACCATCGGGCGGGAAATACCCAGCGAGCGCGAGGCGGCGCTTAAACTTCCCAGTTCACATATCCGGTTATAGACCTGTGCAGCAATAACGCGATCCATGTCTGACTCCATTTGCTCGATTTATGAAACTAAGCATGTCTTGTTTCAGGAATTCTGGCAAATCCTGATATCCGTACAATAGAGACTTTCCCGAACTAATGAGAATTGATGATGAAGCTGACCCGCCCTGCACTCCTGGCCGCCCTTTTCACTCCGAGCGTGTTTGCCGCCCCGTTAACCGTGGATACCTATAACCCGCAGGAAAAAGGCATTTTTGCGGTCTCCTCAACGCTGGTCTCCGGCCCGACGGAAGCTGTCTTGTTCGACGCGCAGTTCAGCGTGAAGGACGGTGAAGCGCTGGTTGAGAAAATCCGCAAAAGCGGTAAGACGCTCAACAAGATTGTGATCACCTCCGGCGATCCGGATTTCTATTTCGGCCTGCAACCGCTGGTGAAGGCGTTTCCGAATGCCAAAGTCGTTGCCACCCAGAGCGTGGTTGACCACATTAAGGCCACCAAAGACGCCAAGCTCGCCTTCTGGGGGCCGCAGATGAAAGACGGCGCGCCGACAACGCTGGTGGTGCCGCAGGTTATCGCCTCAACGACCTTTATGATCGACGGTGAAAAGGTGGATATTGAGGCGCCGGAAAGCTACGCGGCTTACGTGTGGATCCCGTCGGTCAAAACCATTCTGGGCGGAACGGGCGTATCCTGGGGCATTCACCTGTGGACCGCCGATACGCAAACCAACGCGAGCCGTCAGCAGTGGCAGCAGACGCTGGATTCAATGGCGGCGCATAAACCTGAGCGCGTGATCCCGGGCCATTATCTCGGCACGCCTCCGGCTGGCGCAGGCGCCATCGACTTCACCCGCCAGTATCTTCAGCAGTTCGAGGTGGCCCTGAATAAACACAAGGATTCAGCCAGCGTAATCGACACCATGAAAAAACAGTGGCCCAATCTGGCAGAAGCCAGCTCGCTGGAGTTAAGCGCCAAAGTGAATACCGGCGAAATGAAGTGGTAATAGCCTGAAATTCTCCTGCTATATTTAATTTTTTTATAGCAGGAGAAATATATGCAGTCGTCAGTCAGAGGAATTGATCATATTGGTCTAACGGTGCCAGACATTGAGCTTGCCACGCAGTTTTTTGAACAGGCTTTTGGCGCGAAGGTGTTATATCACTCGGTAGAGAGTGATAACGATAATATTGACCATGACGCCCAGCAGCACACGCTGCGGTTATTTCCCGGCACCCGCGTTCACGCCATCCGGATGCTCGCCATGCCGCACGGCCCCGGCGTAGAACTCTTCGAAATGCACGGCCCCGAACAGGGTATGCCCGCCCGCGCCAGCGACTTCGGCTTGCAGCATTTTGCTGTTTACGTTGACGATTTCGATCAGGCGATATCCGCCTTCACCGCCGCCGGCGGCGAAATGTTTACCGAACCGAAACCGCTCACCTTCCCGGATGAAAAGGGTGAAGGCAATGCTTTCTGCTACGGACAAACGCCCTGGGGCAGTATTGTCGAATTAATCTCCTGGCCTTCCCCTATGCCTTATGAAAAAAAGACGAATTTACGTCGCTGGAAACCCTGAATTTAAAATTTGTGCTATGAAAAAATACTCTTTTTATTTCCAGGACGAATCTGAGCCACAACGAGAAAAATATTTGAGAGTCTGTTTATGAATTAGGTTTTTGGAAGCCGTAACACTAAACAGATAACGACACGGAGGCACCATGTTTACTTATTACCCGGCACACACTACCTCAGCACAACCTGAACTCGTTAACGCGATCGCACAGGGTCTGCACGCGGAACACGGTGCTGTGACTGAAGATGACATTTTGATGGAACTCACCCGTTGGCTGGAAGCCACAGACAATGACATCCTCAGTGACATCTACCAGCAGACCATTAACTACGTTGTGAGCGGGAAAAACGCATCGTTTTAAAAACCTGCTAAGCTGGATCTGCAACCTAAGGGGTTACATTTCGTCCGCATCTGCGGAGTTGTCCTTAAAACTATCAACAGGATTGAGGAGTACATATGAAATCAAACCGTCAGGCACGCCATATTCTGGGACTGAACTACAAGCTCTCTAACCAACGTAAAGTGGTGATCGAGGGCGACAGCGAAACGCAAATCGCACACGCCACCGGGCGCAAGCGCCACGCTGGCCAGTAAGTCCCCGCAGGAAATCGACAACCCACCGGCCAAACCGGTGGGTTTTTTTTATGTGTTGAGGTAATTGGTATTCAGCTCCTCTATAATATCGCCCGACCCCACCCCGCAGCACAGGCCAGAAAGATGACAACCGCCGCGTCAGGGACGGATCTTCAAAAAAGAGTGAGTGACATGGACAACAAACTGAAAAAACATCGTTCCCTATATATTCCGTACGCCGGACCCGTTCTGCTTGAATTCCCCCTGCTCAACAAAGGCAGCGCCTTCAGTATGGAAGAGCGCAGCAGCTTCAACCTGCTGGGACTGTTGCCAGAAGTGGTTGAAACCATAGAAGAACAAGCTGAACGTGCCTGGATCCAGTATCAGGGCTTCAAAACCGAGATCGACAAGCACATCTACCTGCGCAACATTCAGGACACCAACGAAACCCTCTTCTACCGTCTCGTGCAAAACCATCTTGAAGAGATGATGCCGGTAATCTACACCCCAACGGTGGGCGCGGCCTGTGAACGTTTCTCCGAGATCTACCGCCGCTCCCGTGGGGTGTTTATCTCCTATCAGAACCGCCACAACATGGACGACATTCTGCAAAACGTGCCGAACCACAACATCAAGGTCATTGTAGTGACCGACGGTGAACGTATTCTGGGCCTCGGCGACCAGGGCATCGGCGGCATGGGGATCCCAATCGGTAAACTGTCGCTGTATACCGCGTGCGGCGGCATCAGCCCTGCGTATACCCTGCCGGTGGTGCTGGATGTCGGCACCAATAACCAGCAGCTGCTGAACGATCCTCTTTATATGGGCTGGCGTCACCCGCGTATTACCGACGACGAGTATTACCAGTTTGTTGATGATTTCATCCAGGCCGTGAGGCACCGCTGGCCGGACGTGCTGTTGCAGTTCGAAGATTTTGCGCAGAAAAACGCGATGCCGCTGCTTAACCGCTACCGCGATGAGATCTGCTCCTTTAACGACGATATTCAGGGCACCGCCGCCGTGACCGTGGGTACGCTGATTGCCGCCAGCCGCGCGGCGGGCAGCCAGCTCAGCTATCAGAAAATCGTCTTCCTCGGCGCGGGCTCGGCGGGCTGCGGCATTGCCGAGCAGATCATCGCGCAGACCCAGCGTGAAGGATTAAGCGAAGAGCTGGCCCGCTCCCGCGTCTATATGGTCGACCGCTTCGGCCTGCTGACCGACGGAATGCCGAATCTGCTGCCGTTCCAGACCAAACTGGTGCAGAAACGCGAAACCCTGAAAAACTGGGATACCGATAATGAAGTGCTCTCCCTGCTGGACGTGGTGCGCAACGTGAAGCCGGATATTCTGATCGGCGTGTCCGGCCAGACCGGGCTGTTCACCGAAGAGATCATCCGCGAGATGCACAAGTACTGCGAACGCCCTATCGTCATGCCGCTGTCTAACCCGACCTCCCGCGTCGAAGCCACCCCGCAGGACATCATCGCCTGGACCGAAGGTAACGCGCTGGTCGCCACCGGCAGCCCGTTCGAACCGGTGCTGTGGAAAGACAAGCTCTACCCGATTGCCCAGTGCAATAACTCCTACATCTTCCCGGGGATTGGTCTGGGCGTTATCGCCTCCGGCGCGTCGCGCATTACCGACGAAATGCTGATGTCTGCCAGTGAAACGCTGGCCGGTTACTCGCCGCTGGTTAACAACGGTGAAGGGCTGGTACTGCCGGAGCTGAAAGATATCCAGAAGGTCTCCCGCGCGATTGCGTTTGCGGTGGGTAAAATGGCCCAGCAGCAGGGCGTGGCGGTGAATACCTCTGCCGATGCGTTGCAGCAGGCTATCGACGATAACTACTGGATGCCGGAATACAGGAGCTATCGCAGGACGTCGATTTAAGGCATCGGAGTCGCTGTAACAATTCCCTCTCCCTGTGGGAGAGGGTGAGGGTGAGGGCATCAGACCGCACCCTCTAGCCAAATCCCCTTTCCCCCGCTACACTGCACTCATCCATCAACCTACTGAATATATAAGGAGGCCAATTATGCTGTACTGTGAAATTTTCAATGTTTCACATACATTTGGTGATCGCACCAGCTCAAGCGTTATCGGTATCGTGCTGCGATAACTTCTGCTTGAGCGAAGACACCAACCCCTAAATCCCTTCTCTCGGGCTTACTGAGTTATCGTCAGCGATGTTTGACGAGGCATAAACATGCCTGTAACTCTTGGGTAAGCAACAAATGAGCACTTTACTTACTGCACAATCTTTACGCGTTGATACGGCGTTTGGCACGCTCTTCGACTCACTCTCCTTTACGCTGAAAAAAGGCGACCGCATTGGTCTGCTGGGCGATAACGGCTGCGGCAAAAGTACGCTGTTGAAGATCCTGGACGGCACCGACTCTCCCGCTGCCGGAATGGTGGCCCTGGCCGGGCATTGCCTGATGGCGCGCGTTGAGCAACATCTGCCGGACGCGATCTATTCGCTCACCATGCTGGACGCGGTGCTGGCTCAGCTGCCGCAGGGCGAACGCGAAAGCCTGCGCTGGAAGGCCGAAACGCTGCTGGCAAGCATGGGCTTTACCCCGCAGGATATGGCGCTGCAATCGGCGACCCTCAGCGGTGGACAGCACACCCGCCTGCTGCTGGCGCGGGCGTTGATTAGCGAACCGGACCTGCTTCTGCTCGATGAACCCAGCAACCACCTCGACCTGCCGACCATGCTCTGGCTGGAGCAGTTTTTACAGAACTGGTCCGGCAGCTTTGTGCTGGTCTCCCATGATCGGCAGCTGCTTGATGCGGTTACCAACGGCAGCTGGATCCTGCGCGATAAAACGCTGCACTACTTTGCGCTGCCCTGCACGGAAGCTCGTCGGGCGCTGGTCGCGAGAGATGAAAGCGACGCGCAGCGCCATAAGGCGGAGCAAAAGGAGATCGACCGCGTCGCCGCCAGCGCCAAACGACTGGCAACCTGAGGCAAGGTCTACGACAACGAAGACCTGGCGCGTAAGGCAAAACAGATGGAAAAGCAGGTTGAACGGCTGAAAGAGAGCCAGACCGAGCTGACCGCGGGCAGCCAGTGGACGTTAACCCTGCGTGGAGATGCCCTTCGCGCCGACCGTCTGCTGGAGATTGACACCCTCGACGTCCCTCCTGCACCGGGCCTGCCCGCGCTGTTTAGCGTGGAGATCGCGCGCATCAAAAGCGGCGATCGGGTGGCGATCGTCGGGCGTAACGGCTGCGGTAAATCCTCGCTGATGAAGCTTATCTGGCGACAGTTTACCGGCGGGCAGCCGTCAGACGCGCTGAAAATTCATCCGCGCGTTGCGATGGGCTATTACGACCAGACCCTCCACCAGCTGCCGGACGAGGCGTCGCTTCTGGACGCGTTAGAGCCCTTCGCGCCTGCTCCGCAGGATCGCAAGATGGCGCTGATTAGCGCCGGATTCCCCTGGGCGCGCCACGGGCAAAAGGTCAATACCCTCAGCGGCGGCGAGCGTTCTCGCCTGCTGTTTGTCGGGCTGACGCTTGCCCGCTACAGCCTGCTGATGCTTGATGAACCGACCAACCATCTGGACATGGAAGGCAAAGAGGCGCTGGCAGAAACCCTCCAGCAGTTTGAGGGGGGCGTGCTGCTGGTGAGCCACGATCGTCAGCTAATAAGCCAAAGCTGCAATCGCTTCTGGCTAATTGAAGATGGTCATCTTAGCGAATGGCATGACGCTGATGCTGTGTTTGAACGCCTGCGTGAACGCACAGGTCTGACGCCGTCGGCAGAGGCTGAGTCCACCGTTCAGGAACAGCCGTCGCCGTATGACGATTTGCTGGAACGGCTGGTTACGCTGGAAACGCTGCTGGAGGAGGATTTGGCGCGTAAGCCGAAGCACCAAAAGCCGCAGCTTCAGGCGCAGTGGCGTAAAGAGATCGCGTCGCTGGAAGCTCAGCTGTAATTCTGCGCCCGGCGGTAGCCTCGCCGGGCCAGTTTTTTACTGCGGGTTTTTCGCTTTCCAGGCATCCCATGCCTGTTTAATTTCCCCTTTTGCCGCGGCGGCGTCGTTAAAGCCGCTCAGCTCCACCTTCTTGCGCCCTTCCGGCAGCTGCTTATACACGCGAAAAAACGATTCCAGACGCTGCACTTCGATCTTCGGCAGATCGTTCAATTCTTTAATATCGTCATAGGTCGGGTCAATTTTGCTGGCCGGAACCGCCACGATTTTGTCGTCCTTCTCGCCGCCGTCGACCATTTTCAGCACGCCGATAGCGCGCAGCTTGATCAGCGTGCCGGGTGCCATCGGTGCGCGTGTGTAGAAAATCACGTCCAGCGGATCGCCATCCCCGGCCAGCGACTGGGTCAGCGAGCCGTAATTAGCGGGATACGCCACCGGCATCGACTGGAAACGGTCTGCCACGATAAACCCGGTCTTCGCATCGGTTTCATATTTAATGATCCCGCCCGCCGGAATTTCGGTCACGGCGTAGAACTCTTCCGGGTTATTGTCCGGCTGAGGAAATTCAAGGATGTTTTGCGCCTGTACGGAAGCGGACAGCAGGACGCTGATTGCGATAAGTTTTTTCACCAGAAGCATGTCTTTTTAACTCTGCGGTTATCAGGAAGCCAACACGTTACGTTCGCTGCATGACAGAACCATGACGCTTTTTTTGCAGTTTTTCTGTCCTACCATTTATGAGTGGATCGCTTTGTTCTTAATCTGAAATCGTATGAATTTATGACAATGTGTTGCGCCCGCCTTGCAATACCGTGCCATTCTCTTAATCCTTAGGAAGTACTTCCCCTGCTATGCAGATTCTCATCATGAACAAGGAGAAACATATGAAGGCTGCTGTTGTTACCCAGGATCATCAGGTTAACGTGACTGAAAAAACCCTCCGCCCACTCAAGTATGGCGAAGCCCTGCTGAAAATGGAGTGCTGCGGCGTGTGCCATACCGATCTTCACGTGAAGAACGGTGATTTCGGCGATAAAACCGGCGTGATCCTCGGTCATGAAGGGATTGGTATCGTCAAAGAGATCGGCCCGGGCGTGCAGTCGCTGAAGGTGGGCGATCGGGCAAGCGTGGCATGGTTCTTTGAAGGCTGCGGTCACTGTGAATACTGTAACTCCGGCAACGAAACCCTGTGCCGCGACGTGAAAAACGCGGGCTATTCCGTTGACGGCGGCATGGCGCAAGAGTGCATCGTCACCGCCGATTACGCGGTGAAAGTGCCGGACGGGCTTGACTCTGCGGCGGCCAGCAGCATCACCTGTGCCGGAGTCACCACCTACAAAGCGGTAAAAGTTTCCGGTATTAAACCGGGCCAGTGGATCGCGATTTACGGTCTGGGTGGCCTGGGCAACCTCGCGCTGCAATACGCTAAAAACGTCTTTAACGCCAAAGTCATCGCCCTTGACGTTAACGACGAACAGCTCAAGCTGGCGGCAAGCATGGGTGCGGATTTAACCATTAACTCCCGCAGCGAAGATGCCGCTAAAATTGTGCAGGAAAAAACCGGCGGCGCCCATGCTGCTGTCGTCACCGCCGTCGCAAAAGCCGCATTCAACTCGGCGGTTGATGCCGTTCGCGCCGGTGGCCGCGTGGTGGCCGTTGGCCTGCCGCCGGAAGCCATGAGTCTGGATATTCCGCGTCTGGTGCTGGACGGTATTCAGGTAGTCGGTTCGCTGGTCGGCACCCGTCAGGATCTGATCGAAGCCTTCCAGTTTGCGGCTGAAGGCAAAGTGGTGCCGAAAGTGACCATGCGTCCGCTGGAAGACATCAACGCCATCTTTAAAGAGATGGAACAGGGCCAGATCCGTGGCCGTATGGTGATTGATTTACGCTCGTAAGCCCGTAGCCGGGGGAGCAATGCGCCTGCCCCGGCTTTCCGCTACGACGACCGCCTGTCGGCAATCCACTCCTGTACTTCAATCTGAAACGTATCCGGTGCTTTGCGATACATCTTGCGCGCCAAATCCAGAATGGTATGACGCGATAGCTCCTCTTCCATCCGCTGCTGGGCGCTGTCCATCACGGAGCGCACGCCGCACGGACCATCGCACACCCAGGCGGGAGGGGTTTCATCAAACACCGCCAGACGCTGGCGCACCTCGCGGCACTCAAACATACTCTTTTCGCCGTCAATAGCCTGGGCCACATCCAGCACGGAGATCAGCTCCGCCGGGCGCGCGAGCCTGAATCCCCCGCCCTTGCCCTCGGTGCTGCTCACCAGCCCCGCGCGGGATAAACGGGTGAAGATCTTGCCCAGATAGTCATAAGGCACCCCCTGTAAGGCGGCCATCTCTCTGACGCTCATCTCACGTTCGTTGCCTTTTGCATCCACCATACACATCAGGCTATGAATGCCGTATTCCACGCCGGAACTGTAAAAAGCCATAGGTAACTCCGAAGCCATTAATCCGGGTCATTATAGCGGCGTTTGGTAGTGCTAAACCATCGCCCCGCCGCTCTAAATTTTAATGCTATGAAAATTCTGGATATTCATTTTTAACTCAGAAAGAAGTTGTCGCAGTTAACTGCGACAAGTATAGTTGCAGTTATGTCAGACACAGCGCCTGACGATCACAAGGATCGAAGATGAAGAAGCAGATTTTAATTGTAGGCAGTGGGTTTTCCGGAATGTGGGCAGCAATCAGCGCGGCCCGGCTGGCCGATCTGGAAAAAAGTCATGAGCTGAGCATTACCGTGCTGGCACCCGTTCCGGAGCTGCGCGTTCGTCCGCGCTTTTATGAAGAGAACGTCTCCACGCTGGTGGCGCCGCTGGGCGACCTGTTTGCCGAACTGGGTATTAACTTTATTTCCGGCAGCGCAGAGCGCATTGATTCGAATGAGAAAACCGTCTGGTATCGGGATGCTGAAGGCGCCACGAAACAGGCCGCGTTTGAACGTCTGGTGCTGGCAACCGGCAGCCAGATGCGTCGCCCTGCCGTTGCGGGTCTTGCGGAGTACGCCTTTGATATCGACCAGTTTGGATCCGCTGAGGTTTTCGAGAAACACCTTGATTCGCTGGTAGCGCGCCCGTCTACGGCGGCACGCAACACCGTGGTGGTGTGCGGCGGCGGTTTTACCGGGATTGAGCTGGCGACCGAGCTACCGGCTCGTCTTCGCGCCCGCTTTGGTGAAGGTACGCAGACAAAAGTTATCGTAGTTGAGCGCGGTGCAGTGATGGGCGGACGTTACAGCGAAGCCCTGCGCAATACTATTGCAGAGGCCAGCAGCGAACTTGGCGTTGAGTGGCGTCTGAATAGTGAAGTTGAAGCGATTGACGCGGAAGGCGTGACGCTGAAAAACGGTGAGCGAATTGCCGCCTCGACCGTTGTCTGGACCGCTGGCGTGGAGGCTCATCCGTTGAGCCAGCAAATTGACGGCGAACGGGATAACCAGGGGCGTTTGAAGGTCACTGAAAGCCTCAGCGTTCCGGCCCATCCGCATATTTACGCGACCGGAGATATGGCCCACGCCAAAACCGACGACCGGGGCAACACCGCGCTGATGACCTGCCAGCATGCGATCCAGCTAGGGAAATTTGCCGGACACAACGCGGCGGCCAGCCTGCTGAACGTTGAACCTTATCCTTATCGTCAGGTGAATTATGTAACCTGTCTGGATTTAGGCGCCTGGGGTGCAGTTTATACGGAGGGCTGGGATCAGGTCGTTAAATCCGTGCGGGATGAAGCCAAGAAGATCAAGATTGCCATCACTCACGAGCTTATCTATCCCCCTGCCGCCGATAAATCCGTGGCCTTTGCCGCTGCCGATCCGTTAGCGAAATTCGTTTAACTCCCCGCCTGCGCCCCCTGACGGGGCGCTTTTATAGCCATTTTCCGGCAATCCTTATCATAATTCCTTTGTTCCCTTGTTTTCCCCCGCGCCCGATGATGAATCCGACGCTAACAAGAAGATAACAAAGGAATTCACCATGCAAACCCCATTTCGTCTGCCGCTGCTGACGGCGCTCATTCTGACAACAACCGCAGCCTGGTCCGCTGATGCGCCGGTCAAAGGCGGCACGCTGATTTATCTGGAGCAACAGGCGCACACTAACCTCTATCCGCCCGCCGGCGGCTTCTACCCGAACGGCGGCATCCTGAACCAAATCACCGACAAGCTGACCTGGCAGAACCCAAAGACGCTGGAGGTTGAACCCTGGGTGGCAGAAAGCTGGACCACCAACGCCGATAAAACCGAATACACCTTCAAAATTCGCCCCGGGATCACCTTCTCCGACGGCACGCCGCTGGACGCCAGCGCCGTAGCGAGAAACTTTGATACCTACGGTTTGGGCAACAAGGCGCAGCGCCTGCCGGTGTCAGAAGTGATTAACAACTACGACCGCAGCGAAGTGGTCGATCCGCTGACCGTGAAGTTCTACTTCAAAAAACCGTCGCCGGGGTTCCTGCAAGGCACCGCCACGATTGGCTCGGGCCTGGTGTCGCTCAGCACCCTGAAGCGCAACTTTGAACAGCTGGGGGATGCCCGCCATATCATCGGCTCCGGCCCGTTTGTGGTGAAGGATGAGAAGCTCGGCCGCGAAGTGACGCTCGAAGCCCGCAAAGACTACCGCTGGGGGCCTAAAAATCTGGCGCAGCAGGGGCCCGCCAATCTGGACGGGATCAAGTTTATCGTGACCCAGGAGGACAGCGTGCGCGTCGGCGCTCTGCTGGCGGGTCAGGCGGATTTTATTCGTCAGGTGCAGGCCTATGACGAAAAGCAGGCGACAAACCAGGGTTACAAAATCTACGCCGCTCCGACGCGCGGCGTGAATGACAGCATCAGCTTCCGTCCGGATAACCCGCTGGTCGCCGACGTTCGGGTTCGTCAGGCGCTGCTGCACGCCACCAATGCAAAACAGGTGGTTGAGACCCTCTTCTCGGCCAACTATCCGCAGGCGAAGTCGGTGATTGCCGATTCCGCCGCCGGCTTTGTCGACCTCAGCGACAAGCTGACCTTTGACCCGGCAAAAGCCAACCAGCTGCTGGACGAGGCGGGCTGGAAAGCGGGCGGCGACGGGATCCGCGCCAAAGACGGCCAGCGGCTGGCGCTGACGGTATATGAGTCGCTGCCGCAGCCGCAAAACAAAGAGGTGCTGCAACTGGTCGCCCAGCAGTGGCGTCAGGTGGGCGTGGCGCTGAGCGTCAAAGCCGGCGACGCGGGCAGCCGCACGCTGGATAACCTTGACCCGCTGAAAACGCCGCTAACCGTTTCCGAAGTGGGCCGCGCCGATCCGGACGTGGTGAAAAGCATGTTCTACCCCGCTAACCGCGACGCGCTGCTGCAAAAAGGCGGCTCCAGCGACAAGGTCAAAAACTTCCGCGACGACAAGCTGAACGCGCTGCTGGTCGATATCTCCGCCGAGGTCGATCCGCAAAAACGCCTGGAACTGAGCGGCGATGCCCAGCGCTATCTGCTGGATAACGCCTACGTCATTCCGATTTTCGAGGAGCCGCAGGTCTTTGCCGGCGCGCCGTGGCTGAAAGGCGTAAGTTTTGAAGCGGTAGGCCGCCCGTCGTTCTACGGCGCGTGGATTGAGAAACACTGAGGAGCCGACGATGCGCCACGCACTTCTTCAACGTTTCGGGCATGGGCTGCTGGTGTTGTGGGCCGCCTTTACCCTCTCGTTCGTGTTGCTCCAGGTGCTGCCGGGCGACGCGGTGCTGATTAAATTTCAGAACCCGGATCTGGGCTTAAGCCCGGCGCAAATCGAGGAGATGCGCGTGGCCTACGGCGCGGACAGCCCGCTGTGGCAGCAGTACGGCCATACGCTACTGGCGATGCTGCACGGGGATTTCGGCTATTCGCTACAGGCAGGCGTGCCGGTCAGCGAGCTGATTGCCAGCAACCTGCCGGATACCCTGAGCCTTGCCCTGCCCGCGTTTGTACTCGCGGTCCTGCTGGCGTTTGCGCTGGCCTTCGCGTCGCGTCTGCCAGGCCTGCGCTGGCTGAGTAATGCCCTCCAGTCGCTGCCGGTGCTGTTTATCTCCCTGCCGACGTTCTGGCTGGGCATTGCCCTGATCCAGCTCTTCTCTTTTCAGCTGCGGCTGATCCCGGTGATTAACCCGACGCCGCTACAGGGGCTGATCCTGCCGATCGTAACCGTCGCCATCCCGATCTCCGCTCCGCTGGCGCAAATCCTGATGCGCAGCCTGGACCAGGTGGCGACCCAGCCGTTTGTTGCCGTTGCCCGGGCCAAAGGGCTGAGTGAAACCGCCGTGCTGTGGCGTCACGTGACGGGCAACGCCCTGCTGCCGGTGCTCAATATTGCCGGGCTGCTGCTGGGCGAGCTGATTGCCGGAGCGCTGATCACCGAAACCGTCTTTGGCCGCAGCGGGCTCGGACAGCTGACCCAGCAGGCGGTGAATAACCAGGATATTGCCGTGCTTCAGGCGGTGGTGATGATTTCCGCCCTCGGTTTTGTCCTGATCAATCTGCTGGTGGATCTGCTGATGCCGCTGCTGGATCCCCGTCTGCAACCCCTTTCCGGAGGTGCATCATGAGCCTTGTCGATTACGCAGCCGCGGCGCGAAAACGCGTCCCCACCTGGCACGGCGTCGACTGGCAGCCCGGACTGTGGCTGGCATGGGCGGTGATGATTCTCGCTCTTTTTGCCGCCGTCGCGCCCGGCCTGCTAACCCACTACAGCCCGATTGAGGGCATCGCGGGGGCACAGCGCCTTGCGCCGCAGGCCGGCCACTGGCTCGGCACCGATCAGCTTGGCCGCGATGTTTACGCGCGTATTGTTTATGGTGCCTCCCACTCCCTGAGCGCGGCGCTGGCCGCCGTCACGATGGGTCTGCTGGTAGGTACCGGTTTAGGCGTGGTTGCCGGGGCATTCGCCGGGCGCGTCGAGTCTCTGCTGATGCGTTTTGTCGACGTGCTGCTGTCCATCCCGTCCCTTCTTCTCTCGCTGACGGTGATTATACTGCTCGGCTTTGGCACCGTTAACGCCGCGATTGCCGTGGGCGTAGCCTCCATTGCCAGCTTCGCCCGCCTCGCGCGCGGTGAAGTGGTGCGCATCCGCCATACGGATTATGTCGAAGCGGCGTATGGCAGCGGCGGGACCTTCTTCGCGGTGCTGTGGCGACACATCCTGCCCAACGCCTTAACCGCCGTGCTCGCCTTCGCCACGCTCCAGTTTGGTCAGGCCATCCTGGCGCTCTCCACGCTGAGCTTTCTCGGCTACGGCACGCCGCCGCCCGTGCCGGAATGGGGCCTGTTGATTGCCGAAGGCCGTAACTATCTCTCTACCGCCTGGTGGTTAACCACCTTCCCCGGCCTGGCCGTTATCGCCGTGGTGCTGGCAACCAACCGTATCAGCCAACAGTTCAGCGGAGGCCTGAAATGACCGTACTCTCGGTAGAAAACCTGACTATCAGCTACCGCACCGCGCGCCAGTGGCGGGAGGTGGTGCATAGCGTCAGCTTCACGCTCGGACGAGGAGAGATGCTGGCGTTTGTCGGCGAGTCCGGCTCCGGCAAAACGACCACGGCGCAGGCGATCATCGGTCTGCTGGCCGATAACGCCCGGCGCGATGCGGGAAAAATCATTCTCAACGGCGAGGAGATAAGCCAGTGGTCCGCTAAGCGTCTCGATTCCCTTCGCGGCGCGCGGGTTAGCCTGGCTCCGCAGGATCCGGGTAATTCGCTCAACCCGGTAAAAACCATCGGCGCGCAGGTCGGCGAAATTATTCAGCTGCACCAAAAGGTCACGGCTCTCCAGCGCGACGAGCAGGTGCTTGCTCTGCTGACAAAGGTCGGCCTGAGCCACCCCGAACAGCGCATGAAGCAGTACCCGCATCAGCTCTCCGGCGGCATGAAGCAGCGCGTGCTGATTGCCATCGCGATAGCCCTGCGCCCGGACGTCATTATTGCCGACGAGCCCACCAGCGCGCTGGACGTGACGGTGCAGAAACGCATTCTCGACCTGCTGGATATCCTGCGCCGGGAATCGGGGACCGCCGTCCTGTTTGTCACCCACGATCTGGCGCTGGCCGCACAGCGTGCGGACAGGCTGCTGGTTTTCCGCGATGGCGAAATTCAGGAGCAGGGAAACACCGCCGATATCGTCCGCACGCCGCAGCACGCCTACACCCGCCAGCTATTGAGCGATCTCCAGGGCCAGCGCCTGACCATCGCCCCTGTGGCCGGTCTGCCGCTTGCGTCACCGGCCATTCGCGCCCGCGACATCAGCAAACGGTTCTCGCTAGGCAAAGGCCACCAGCTTCAGGCGCTGGATCGAGTGACGTTTGACGTCAGGCGCGGCAGCACGCATGCGCTGGTCGGTGAATCCGGCTCCGGGAAAACCACCCTCGCCCGTATTTTGCTGGGGTTCGAACAGGCCGACAGCGGACAGGTCATTATTGACGATATTGATGCCACCACGCTCAGCCGCGAGGCCCGTCGTCAGCTGCGCCAGAAGATCCAGTTTGTCTACCAGAACCCGTTTGCCTCGCTCGACCCGCGTCAGACGCTGTTTGACATTATCGAGGAGCCGCTGAAAAACTTTTCCCGCCTGCGCAAAGCGGAGCGTAAGGCCCGGGTGGAAACGGTCGTGCAGCGGGTTGCCCTGCCCGTCGAATTCCTGAGCCGCACCGCCCGGGAGCTATCAGGCGGACAGCGCCAGCGCATTGCCATCGCCCGGGCGCTGATCCTGGAGCCGACCATTCTGGTGCTGGACGAAGCCACCTCCGCGCTGGACGTCACCGTCCAGGCGCAGATCCTGGCTCTGCTTCAGCAGCTCCAGCAGCAGCTGGGGTTGACCTACCTTTTCATCACGCACGATCTCTCCACGGTTCGCCGGATCGCCCACAGCGTCACGGTGCTGCGAAGCGGTCAGGTGGTTGAACACGGCGACGTCGGGACCTTGTTCGCCTCGCCGCAGAACGCCTATACCCGCGAGCTGATTGACGCCATTCCCCATTTTTCACCCGCTACGGAGGAGTTCGCATGACGCGAAAACGCCTGGGGTTTTTCACCCGCCTGCTTGACGACGCCGCGCCGAAGGAGCGCTATCGTCTGGCAACAGAACAGATCCGCCACGCCGAACGTCACGGTTTTGACAGCGCCTGGATTGCGCAGCACCACTTCCACGAAAGCGAAGGCGGGCTGCCGTCTCCGCTTCTGTTTCTGGCGCACGTAGCCGCGCATACCGAAACCATCCGCCTGGGCACCGCCATCATTACCCTGCCGATGGAAAACCCGCTGCGCTTAGCGGAAGATGCCGCCGTGCTTGATTTACTCGCCGATGGACGCCTTGAGATCGGGCTGGGGTCAGGCGGCACGCCCACCTCATTCCTGCCGTTCGGCCTGACGTTTGAGGCGCGCGCGAGCGGGTTTGCCGAGAACCTGCACGTGCTCCAGAGCGCGTGGCGCGGCGATTCGCTCGCCCACCCGGATAACCATTTATACCCACCGGCACCGCAGCTGGCGGACCGCATCTGGATTGCCACCTTCTCCGTAGACGGCGCAGTGCGTGCGGCACAGGCCGGACATGGCTTAATGCTCTCCCGCACGCAGCCGCGCCCGGCGGACCGGCCGGATCTTACGCTAGATGAAATCCAGAATCCGATTGTCGATGCCTACCTTGAGGCGCTCCCGGCGGGCATCTCCCCGCGCATTCTTGCCTCCCGCACCGCGTTCGTCGCCGACAGCGATGACTATGCGCTGAAGGTGGCAACGCCGGGCCTGACGAAGCAGGCGCAGCAGCATCGCGCGGCCGGACACGCGGTTAAAGGTGACACCGTCACCGATTATTGCCGCCAGTTTGACGCCCATATCGGTTCACCCGACACGGTACTGCGTTCGCTGCACGCCGATTCCATTCTCAGGCGCGCCACGGATATCTCATTTCAGGTCCATTCGGTCGAACCCACGCACCGCGACACGCTGCGCTCCATTGAGCTGATCGCCGAACATATCGCCCCCCACATACGTTGAGGAGACCCCCATGTCATTAAGTCAGGACATTCTCGCCGAGCTGGCGGAAATTAAACCCGGTTCCCCTCTGGCAGAGGCGCGCGCCGCGCGGGATGCCGCCACGCGCCACGCGCAGGGCAGCTACGAAATCCTCTTTAGCCAGCAGGATGATGATTTTGCACTCGACGAGCGTTTCGCCGTAGCGGCGAAAGTCGCCAGATGGCACAGCGCGGAGGCGCTGGCCGCGCACTACGCGGGGTTTGGCCTGGCCGACCCGACCTCAGACCGCCTGACCCCGGCGCTGAACTTCGCGCGCCTGCTGACGTTCTCCCCCGTCGAAGCGACGCCGGCCGCGTTAAAGGCTTTGACGCAGGCGGGATGGAGCAAGGAAGGCATTGTTACCCTGGCGCAGCTCATCGCGTTTGTGAGCTTCCAGAGCCGGCTGATTACCGGGCTACGGCTGCTGAACGACAGGCCCGTCGCCGCAAGCGATGCGCCAGTAGCCGCAGGATTCTGGCACACGGCCGCAACCACGGTCACCGGGAAGGCGGCCCCCGTCGCGTTCACCCAGCAGGAGCTGGGCTGGGAGCCGTGGCTGGTCGCCAAACCGCTGGCGGATTTCCGCGACGATGAGGTGGCGATTCTGGCGAAGTTTGGTCATACCGATTCCGACTATTTCCGCCTGCTGGGGCGCAATCTGCCGGTGCTTGAACAGCGCACGCTGACCGATAAAGGGATTTTTTATACTCCTGGGGGACTGCCGCGCGCCGAGCGCGAGCTGGCCGCAACGGTCGCCAGCAAAATCAACGGCTGCATCTACTGCGCATCTGTCCATGCGCGTAAGGCCAGCCAGCTGTCAAAGGATGACGGCGCGGTAGAGGCGCTTCTGGCGGTGCGTCCGGGGCAATCCCTGAGCGAGGGGCAGTCTGCGCGCTGGCAGGCGGAAATTAATTTTGCGGCAGCGCTGTCGGTTACGCCGCCAGCCGCCACGCCGCTGCACCTTGCCGCACTGGAAAAAGAGGGCCTGGATATCCTGGCGCAGCTTGACCTGGTGCAGTCCGCGGCGTTCTTCGCCTGGGCCAACCGTCTGATGCTGACCCTGGGAGAACCCTCTCTAGCCTGATCCGATCAGGCTAGCGCACGAGCGTTGGCCTGATCTCTTTTGGCTTTCAGGTAGCCATACATCAGCAGCGAAGACATCGCCGAGAACGACAATATCGCCGCCGGTAACGTCACGTAGCTCCAGCTAAAGCCCAGCGTAATCATCATCCCACCAAAATAGGCCCCGATGGCGCTGCCGAGGTTAAACGCCACCTGCCCGCCCGCAGCCCCCAGCAGCTCGCCGCCTTTGGCGTTTTGCAGGAGCAAGATTTGCAGCGGCGCGGAGAGCGCAAACAGCCCGGCACAGCAGATAAAGCCCGTCACCAGCGAGGCGGTTTTGATCTCGCCGAAGGCAAAGAGCAGCAGCAACGCAGCCACAATCACCAGATCGGTCACGGCGGCGATGCGCAGCGGGCTGTAGCGGCCCGATAACTTCCCGCTTAGCATATTGCCCAGCACCATTCCCAGCCCCATCAGCATCATGATCGCCGTCATCACCCCTTCGGAGAAGCCGGAAACGTTGACCATAAACGGCTTCACGAAGCTAAACCACGCAAACACCCCGGCGTTACCGAACATGGTGGCGGCGAAGATCAGCCAGGGCTCAGGCTTTTTGAGGAAGTGAAACTGCTCGCTCAGGCGGGTTTCGGTCTTGTCGTAAATCTTAGGTACCCAAAGCAGAACTGAGAGGATCACCAGCGCATCGAAGACCGCAATCAGGAAGAAGGTGTAACGCCAGCTGTAGGTGTGGCCGAGCCAGGTGCCAAGCGGAACGCCGACCAGATTCGCGACGGTCATTCCGGCAATCATGCCCGCCACCGCCAGCGTCACTTTTCCCGGCGGGGCGATGCGGGAGAGGATAATCGCCCCCACGCCAAAAATAGCGCCGTGCGGGAAACCGGAGATAAGACGCCCGACGGCGAGCCCGGTATAAGAGGTCGAAAAGGTAAAAATCGCGTTGCCGACGGCGCACATCGCCACCAGAAACAGCAGCGTGGTTTTAAGCGAGAATCGGCCCGAAAAGAGCGCAACAATCGGCGCGCCGATCACCACGCCGAACGCGTAAAACGAAATCATATTCCCGGCGGAGGGAATGGAGATCCCGGTATCCCGCGCCAGCTCCGTTAACACGCCCATAATGCCAAACTCGGCCATTCCCAGGCCGAATGTGCCAAGCGCTAACGAAAAAATTGTTTTTTTCATGCCGCAACCACTTGTTAAAAATATGCGACGGGCATTATTGAACAATCTTGTATGGTGAGCCACTTCAAATCGGCTTGCTGACAGGTTAATCCATTAATTCAGGTAGTTTACACTTCAGTGTACGGCCCTCTCTTTCGCGAGCGCACAACAAGAGGTGACACCCATGGTCAGTAAGAAGAAAGCCAGCGTCGTTGTTGATGTCGTTAAACATGTCCCGCTCACAAACAAAGAGTATGAGAAAGCGCTGCGCCGCCTCCACGTTGAACTGGTTAAGCTCCAGCAATGGGTCGTGAGCAAAGGATTGAAGGTGTGTATCGTTTTTGAAGGGCGCGACGGCGCAGGGAAAGGCGGAACCATTAAGGCGATAACCGAGCGCGTGAGTCCGCGCGTATTCCGCGTAGTCGCCCTGCCCGCGCCTACCGATAAAGAGAAAAGCCAGCTCTATTTCCAGCGCTACGTGCCCCATCTGCCCTCCGCCGGCGAGATCGTTATCTTTGACCGCAGCTGGTACAACCGGGCTGGCGTCGAGCGGGTGATGGGCTTTTGCACCGAGGAGCAGGTCGAAAAATTCCTCGACGGCACCCCGGTAATGGAAAAAGCGATGGTCGACGCGGGGATCGTTCTGCTCAAATACTGGCTGGAGGTGACGCCAAAAGAGCAGGAGCGCCGCCTGCGCGACCGTATCAACGATGGCCGTAAAACCTGGAAACTGTCGCCAATGGACATTGAGTCCTTCACGAAGTGGGATGAGTACACCGTGGCGCGCGATGCTATGTTCGCCGCCACCGACACCGCCTGGGCGCCCTGGTTTGTCGCCCGGTCGGAAGATAAAAAACGGGTGCGGTTAAATATTATTTCGCACCTGCTGTCTCAAATTCCCTATAAAGATCTCCATATCGAGCCGGTGGAGCTGCCGAAGCGTAAAATAGGTAAAGTGAAACCGTCGAAATATCCGTTCCGCTATATTTCCGAACCTTTTTAATTACGTCGAGCCTCTTTGCAATAAAATGCAACGAGGCTGAATTTATTTATAGCGACTGGAATGGTGCTCGCATAACGGTGTTTACCAGGCGAAGCGGTATTGTTTTTTATTGGGGAGGGTTGATAATGCCTGCACCAACAAACAGGGAGAGAAACATGAAAAGGAACACTGTGAAGCATGATCCCCGCCGCCATAGCGTTACCCCACCGCCAATCAAAGCTTCGGCCGCACCGCCACGCTTGCAGACCGAGGGCGACCGTGAGTTCATTCGGGCGATGAACGCGTTTGTCGAAAAAAACGGAACCATTACTGATGATGAGTTCTTCCGGGTGCTCTGATGCGTAAACAATTTGATGTTTACCGGAACCCCTCTATCGCGACGCGAGACAATCTGCCTTATTACATGATCGTTCAGGATGATTGTTATAATGATTTATCAACACGCGTCATTATTCCCCTTATGAGCAATCATAAACTGCCGTTATGGCATAGCCATTTGGCACCTAAAATAAATATTGATTTTGAAACGTTACTTATTTATTCGCCGATGGTTACCAACCTTAATACGGCAAAGATTAGCGATAAAGATTATGTCTGTAATTTACGCGGGGCACGTCAGGATGTTATCGCGGCAATGGATTGTTTGCTGACGAACACCTGATACCCGGCATAGTCAAAAAACGCCGCCGACCCAGGCCGACGGCGCTAACTCTTACTTAATCCCTTCAGTGCTCTCTTTTTTCGCTTCCAGACGCTCAACGTCACGATACCAGCGAGGATGGTGCTTCTGCGCCCAGCGGCGCGTCACCTTCCCTTCAATCATGCCTTTGATCGATCCTTTCACCCAGAAGGCCATATACATATGGATCAGGATGGCGTGAATCAAAATAATGGCCGACGTCGCGTGGATCAGCAGCGCGTAGCGAATGACCTGAATCGGGAAATAGTGTGCGAAATACGGACGCCAGATGATTACCCCGGTCACCAGCAGCACAAAAATCATGCTCATGATGGTCCAGAACATCATTTTTTGCCCGGCGTTGTATTTGCCCACCTTCGCGACTTTATGCTCGTTGCCTTTCAGGACTTCGACGATCCCCTTCACCCACGGAATATCCTGCTTGTCCGGGATGTTGTGATGTACAAAGCGCACGAACATAAACATCAGCACCACGAAAATCAGCACGCCGAAGAACGGGTGCAGAATGCGCCCCATCTGCGGGGTGCCGAAGGTTTCGGTCAGCCACTGTAGCGTCGGGAAGAAGAACGAAATCCCCGACACCGCCACCAGGAAGAAGCAGATCACTACCGTCCAGTGACAGGCGCGGTCGATAAACTTCGTGCGCACAATCCATGATTTACTCATGATGCTCCTCCTCGTCGTCATCCACCTCTTTGTTTGGCCCGATACCGATGTAGTGATAAATCAACCCGGCGAAGGTGGCGATAAAGCCGGCCGCCGAGAGCGGTTTTAACGCCCCTTTCCACAGGTTGATGGAGGTATCAATCGCCGGATCCTTCGGCAGATTGTGGTACAGCTCCGGCTGGTCGTTGTGGTGCAGAACATACATCACGTGCGTGCCGCCCACGCCCTGCGGGTTATAGATGCCCGCATTCTCGTAGCCGCGCGCTTTCAGCTTGTCTACGCGCGCCTGGGCCACGTCCAGCATCTCTTTTTTGGTGCCGAAGTGAATGGCGCCGGTCGGACAGGTCTTCACGCAGGCTGGCTCCTGACCCACGCTGACGCGATCCACGCACAGGGTGCATTTATAGACCCGGTTATCCTCTTTATTGAGGCGCGGGATGTTAAACGGACACCCGGCAATGCAGTAGCCGCAGCCGATGCAGTTGTCCTGCTGGAAGTCGACGATCCCGTTGGCGTACTGAATAATCGCCCCGGCGGACGGGCAGGCCTTCAGGCAGCCCGGATCCTCGCAGTGCATACAGCCGTCTTTGCGGATAAGCCATTCGAGCTTGCCGTTCTGGTCGGTTTCGCTAAAACGCATTACTGTCCAGGACTTAGCGCTCAGATCCGCCGGGTTATCGTAAACCCCGACGCAGTGCCCCACCTCGTCGCGGATATCGTTCCACTCGGAACAGGCCACCTGGCAGGCTTTACAGCCTACGCAGGAGGAGACATCGATAAGCTTGGCGACTTCCGCCTTGTAGTCCCGTGCACGAGGCGCGGGGGTAATCGGGTTCGTCGCGGAGCGTTTAATAATGTCTTGTGTTTCCATCGCCATTTAATCGCTCCTTACGCTTTCTCGATGTTAACCAGAAACGCTTTGTACTCCGGCGTCTGCGAGTTGGAATCGCCGACGTTTGGCGTCAGGGTATTGGCGATGTAGCCTTTTTTCGCCACCCCTTCAAAGCCCCAGTGCAGCGGAATACCGACGGTTTCCACCTGCTGACCGTGTACGTTCAGGGTTTGCAGACGGCGAGTGACTACCGCCACGGCGCGAATAAACCCGCGCTTGCTGCTCACCGTGACGCGGTCGCCGTTGGCAATGCCCTTTGCTTTCGCCAGCGTTTCGCTGATCTCCACAAACTGCTCCGGCTGCGCGATGGCGTTAAGCCGCGCGTGCTTGGTCCAGGTGTGGAAATGCTCGGTCAGACGATAGGTGGTCCCGACGTACGGGAACTTATCCTTCTTACCTAAGCGCAGCACGTCGTCTTCATAGATACGCACCACCGGGCTTGAGATCACGTTGGGGTGCAGCGGGTTGGTTCCCAGCGGCGTTTCCATCGGCTCGTAGTGTTCCGGGAACGGCCCTTCTGCCAGCTTGTCGAGGGCAAAGAGTCGCCCAAGCCCTTCCGGCTGCATGATGAACGGCCCGGTCGCGCTGCCCGGCGCTGCGGTGCTGTAGTCCGGGATATCGTTACCCGCCCACTTCGCACCGTTCCACTGGATCAGCATACGTTTTGGATCCCACGGCTTGCCGTTGATATCCGCTGACGCACGGTTGTACAGCACGCGGCGGTTCAGCGGCCACGCCCAGGCCCAGCCAAGGGTGTTGCCCAGCCCTGACGGGTCGGCGTTGTCGCGGTTCGCCATCTGGTTGCCCTGCTCGGTCCAGCTCCCGGTGTAGATCCAGCAGGACGAGGCGGTTGAACCGTCGTCGCGCAGCAGCGCAAAGCTGTTCAGCAGCTGGCCTTTCTTCGCCAGCAGAGCGCCGTTGGCATCATAGAGATCCACCAGCGCCACGCCGTTGTTCTCTTTGGCCACCTCTTCTGACTCAGGACGATCGGGCTGTTTGTAGCTCCAGCTCATCTTCAGCAGCGGCTCGACGCCTTTGCCGCCTTCGCTGCGGTACATGTCGCGCAGACGATGGTAGATCCCGGCCAGAATTTCGCCGTCGTTACGCGCTTCGCCCGGCGCATCCTGCCCTTTCCAGTGCCACTGCAACCAGCGGCCGGAGTTGGCAATAGAGCCATCTTCTTCCGCAAAGCAGGTGGACGGCAGGCGGAAGACCTCGGTCTGGATCGCCGACGGATCGACATCGTTAGATTCACCGTGGTTCTGCCAGAAGGTGGAGGTTTCGGTCACCAGCGGGTCGATAACCACCATGTACTTCAGCTTGCTCAGGCTACGGACAACCTTGTTTTTGTCCGGGAACGAGGCCACCGGGTTAAAGCCCTGGCAGATATAGCCCGTGACGTCGCCCTTATCCATCATGTTGAAATACTTTATGACGTCGTAAGCCTGATCCCATTTCGGCAGCCACTGGTAGCCCCAGTCGTTCTCTTTGCGCGCGTCGTCGCCGTAGAAGGATTTCATCAGGCTTACGAAGAACTTCGGATAGTTGCTCCAGTAGTTCACCTGGTCAGGCAGCGTCGCTTTCGGCGTGTTCGCCGTCAGGTAGCTTTGCAGATCGGTCTGTTTTTCAGACGGCAGGGTCAGATAGCCCGGCAGGCTGGTGGAGAGCAGACCGAGATCGGTTAACCCCTGAATGTTCGAGTGGCCGCGCAGGGCGTTCACCCCGCCGCCCGCCATCCCCATATTGCCGAGCAGCAGTTGGATCATCGCCATGGTGCGGATGTTCTGCGCGCCCACGGTATGCTGCGTCCAGCCGAGCGCGTACAGGAACGTGGTGGTTCTGTCGGCGGCGCTCGTAGAGGCCAGCACTTCGCACACTTTCAGGAAGTCCGCTTTTGGCGTGCCGCAGATGTTTTCCACCACATCCGGCGTATAGCGGGAAACGTGCTGTTTCAGCAAATTCCACACGCAGCGCGGGTGGGTCAGCGTTTCATCACGCATCGCGTGGCCGTTTTCATCGAACTGATAGTTCCAGGACGACTTATCGTACTGCCGTTTTTCCGCGTCATAGCCGCTAAACAGCCCGTCATCAAAGGCGAAGTCATCCCGCACCAGCAGATTGGCGTTGGTGTAGTGCTTAACGTATTCGGCGTTAATCTTATTATTTTCAATCAGGTACAGCAGCACGCCGGACAGGAACGTAATGTCCGTGCCGGAGCGGATTGGCGCATAGATATCCGCCACCGATGCCGTACGCGTAAAGCGCGGATCGACGACGATCAGCGTCGCATCGTTGTTGTTCTTCGCTTCCATCGCCCAGCGGAATCCCACCGGATGGGCCTCAGCGGCGTTACCGCCCATCACCACCACGACGTTTGCGTTTTTGATATCAACCCAGTGGTTGGTCATCGCACCGCGACCAAATGTTGGAGCAAGACTTGCTACCGTTGGTCCGTGTCAGACGCGCGCCTGGTTATCTACCGCCAGCATCCCGAGGGAACGCACAAACTTCTGCGTCAACATGCCGGTTTCATTGCTTGCCGCAGATGCACAGAGCATCCCGGTGGAGAGCCAGCGGTTTACGGTCACGCCCTGCGCGTTCTTTTCAACGAAGTTGGCGTCGCGGTCGGCTTTCATTAATTTCGCGATGCGGGAGAAGGCGTCGTCCCAGGAGATGCGCTGCCACTTATCGGAACCCGGCGCGCGGTACTCCGGATAACGCAGGCGGTTTTCACTGTGAACATAGTCCAGCAGCCCGGCCCCTTTCGGGCACAGCGCCCCGCGGCTTACCGGATGGTCCGGATCCCCTTCGATATGGTAAATCGCTTCTTTGGCGTTCTTCGCGCCATCGCCCAGGCTATACATTAATAGCCCGCATCCCACGGAACAGTATGTGCAGGTGTTACGGATCTCTTTGGCACGCAGCAGCTTATAGTTGCGTGCCTGAGCCAGCGCCATTTTGGGAGCAAATCCCAGCATGGCAGCCGTTGTTCCGGCCATACCGCCCGCGCAGATTTTGAAAAATTGTCTGCGGCTGACGTCCATTGTGGTCCTCTTTCTCTGATAAGGATGTGCCGCAAACTAACAGCAAAGTCCCTGTTTTTTTTGCGTCAAATCAATGTCGATATTTTTCGCCCCCTTAATAGTCGCCGCAGTCGGGTTTAAATAATCCTTTCGGGTTAGCCGCTTACGAGAATTATTCGCGATAACGGCCGGGTGAATATGATACGTTTTCCCTTTGCGTTTGATGGCGATGGCAAGGTAATGGATAAAAAAAGAGCAACACTGATTGGCCTGGCGGCCATTCTTTTATGGAGCACGATGGTCGGGCTTATTCGCAGCGTCAGCGAAGGGCTGGGGCCGGTGGGCGGCGCGGCCATGATTTATACCGTCAGCGGATTATTGTGCCTGGTGACGGTCGGCTTTCCGGATATAAGACGTTTTTCGCGCGGTTATTTAATTGCGGGCAGCGTCCTGTTTGTCAGCTATGAAATTTGCCTCGCGCTGTCGCTAGGCTATGCGGCCACCCGCCCGCAGGCGATTGAGGTGGGCATGGTGAATTATCTGTGGCCAAGCCTGACGATTGTGTTCGCTATCCTGTTCAACGGCCAAAAATCGACCCTGTGGGTGATCCCCGGATTGTTTATTTCACTCTCAGGCGTCTGCTGGGTATTAGGCGGTGAACAGGGGTTGCATATTGATAATATTATCCGCAACGTCATCTCCAGTCCGCTGAGCTATGCGCTGGCGTTTGCCGGCGCCTTTATCTGGGCCGCCTACTGCACCGTCACCAGCAAATTTGCCAAAGGACAAAACGGCATCACCCTTTTTGTCTTGCTCACGGCGCTGAGCCTGTGGGTGAAATATGCCCTCAGCCCGCAGCCTGAAATGGTATTTAGCGTCCCGGTAGTGGTGAAGCTATTACTGTGCGGCGTCGCGCTGGGATTTGGCTATGCCGCCTGGAATGTCGGTATTCTTCACGGCAACGTGACGGTGCTGGCTGCCGTATCTTATTTCACGCCGGTATTATCCGCCGCCCTGGCCGCTGTCGTGTTAAACGCCCCGCTCTCGTTCTCGTTCTGGCAAGGCGCGCTGATGGTGTGCGCCGGTTCGCTCCTGTGCTGGTACGCCACGCGAAATAAACGCTAATTATTTATGCCGGGTTAGCGCCCGGCGAAATATAAAAAAATGATGTGCGATCCCGCCTCAGAATATTCCTTCACGCGCTGGCGTGAATGTTTACATTCTGTTTATATATACTCATTTTCGTAAACATACTCACCGTCACATTGACATTAATTGACAACCTAAAGTAACTACTTCCTTGCGAATATTTACAGGCTAAATAGCACATATCGCAATAGTTTATTTCCGGATGTTTCAGTTATACCCTACAGAATATTCACTTGCGCGTGCCTCCAGGCCACTGATTTACGGTCATCTTTATCGAATCACCATGAATATTCTTACTCTTGCACTGGCGCTGCTTTACAAAAACTCACAACGCTAAAAACTATTCCACCCTTAATTGTTAAGCGTGGGGAATAATCCATTTTCGACGATTAATTAAGCGAAAAGACCGTTTCAGCGGCAATTTTTCAGATCACGATCACACTAATTGAAATTATCACTAATATTTTGAAACTTATTATTGAAACCAGGCTACAGAATTTTAAGAATAACTCGCCATTGACGGAAAGCCTCGTTTAGCAATCGTTTAAAAATGGCTCAGGAATACCCAAAGAAAATTATAAGGATTATTTAAGATGAAACTTAAATTAGTTGCAGTGGCAGTGACTTCCATGTTGGCAGCAGGCGTTGTAAACGCGGCTGAAGTTTATAACAAAGACGGTAACAAGCTGGATCTGTACGGCAAAGTAACAGGTCTGCACTATTTCTCTGATGACTCGAACAGCGACGGTGACAAAACCTACGTTCGTCTGGGCTTCAAAGGCGAAACTCAGATCAACGACCAGATGTCCGGTTACGGCCAGTGGGAATATGAGTTCAAAGGCAACAACGAAGAGAGCAACGGCGACAAGGGTAACAAAACCCGTCTGGCGTTCGCTGGCCTGAAATTCAACGAATTCGGTTCTTTCGACTACGGTCGTAACTACGGTGTTGCTTACGACATCGGCGCATGGACCGACGTTCTGCCAGAGTTCGGTGGTGATACCTGGACTCAGACTGATGGCTTTATGACTGGCCGTACGACTGGCGTTGCGACCTACCGTAACTCTGACTTCTTCGGTCTGGTTGACGGCCTGAACGTTGCCGCTCAGTACCAGGGTAAAAATGACGACCGTGACATCACCGAAGCGAACGGTGACGGCTGGGGTCTGTCTTCTACCTATGAATTCGACGGTTTCGGCGTGGGTGCAACCTATGCGAAATCTGACCGTACTGACCGTCAGGTTGCTGCGGGCCGCGTGGCTAACACCATCAACGCTGGCGGCGACAACGCTGAAGTGTGGGCGGCTGGCCTGAAGTACGATGCGAACAACATCTACCTGGCAACCACCTACTCTGAAACCCGCAACATGACCAACTTCGGTGATGGTTATATCGCGAACAAAGCGCAGAACTTCGAAGTGGTTGCACAGTACCAGTTCGACTTCGGTCTGCGTCCGTCCGTGGCGTACCTGAAATCCAAAGGTAAAGACCTCGGTTCTTACGGCGACCAGGATCTGGTTGAATACGTTGACGTTGGCGCGACCTACTACTTCAACAAAAACATGTCTACCTACGTTGATTACAAAATCAACCTGGTTGACGACAACAGCTTCACCAAAGCTGCTGGTGTAGCCACTGACAACATCGTTGCACTGGGTCTGACCTACCAGTTCTAAGACTTGTGAGTACAAAAAGGCCAGCCCTCGCGGCTGGCTTTTTTTTTCGGTTCGACTGGCGTAATAAAGGAGAACGCCATGCACATCTTCAACGGGCGCTGTTTATGTGGGATGAGCCAGTTCAGCGTGAGTCTCACCAATTTCGACGTGTACGCCTGCCACTGTACCCTGTGCCAGAAATGGTCCGGCGGCGTCGCGATGTACCTGGAAGCGCAGGGGCAACCTGTCATTGAAGAAGGCTCTATCGCCCCCTCCCATTTCGCCTCTTCCGTTCGCGGCGAGCGCTGGTTCTGCCCCGGCTGCGGCTGTCCGCTGTGGTTCGCGCTGACCACCTCCGGGCGCTACTTCGTTCCCTGGACGCTGCTGGAGATGAACGAAGACGAACGCCGTCGCCTGGTGCTGGCCGCCGAGATCTACACCGAAACCCAGCCCGCGTTCTGGGGGCTGACCGGACAATACGCCCGCTTTAGCGGCACGGAGATTGAAGCGCTCGACAATAAATGCCTGCTTAATCCGTAGGCTGAACGCTGCCCGCCGCGCGGCGAAGCCAGTTTTGCAGGAGCTTACCGTCTTCGGTCATCTCCGTATCGGAACGCACGCACAGGTAATAGTCGCGCCCGTCCTCGATGGGCATATCGAAAATTTTTACCAGCTCTCCGCTTTCCAGATAGGGCGCGATAAGCGGTTCGCGCATCAGCGCACAGCCCAGCCCGGCCTGCACGCCCGCCAGCGTCAGCAGTCCGTCTTCAAACATCGGCCCGCTTCGTCGTGGGGGGCGCTTCACTCCTTGCAGGGTGAACCACTGTTGCCAGGTGCTGCGCTCTTCGTCGTGCAGCAGCGGCATTTGCAGCAGCTGTTCCGGGGTGTCGATATGACCATGAATGCGCAGAAAGGCGCGGCTGCACACCGGCACCATCTTGCCGGAGATCAGCTTCTCGCTCTGATAGCCCGCCCACTGGCCGTTGCCAAAACGAATCGACATATCCGACGCGTCGCTCAGGTAGTTGCGATGGTTGGCGTACACCACGTTAATCTCGGTCTGTGGATTCGCGCGCATAAACGCCGGCAGGCGCGGAATAAACCAGCCCATGCCGAACAGCGGGATCAGGCTGATGGTCACCTGCCGCGTTTGCGCCTGCTCGACGAGATGTTCCGTGGCCTGGCGCAGCACGTTAAACGCCGCGCGAATTGAACGGTAATATTCCCGCCCCTGCTGGCTCAGCACCAGCCTGCGCCCCTGACGCTCGGTCAGCGGCATTTGCAGATACCCTTCCAGCACTTTGAGCTGATGGCTGACCGCCGAGGGCGAGATATCCAGCTCCTGCGCCGCCTGCGTCACGCTGCCCAGCCGGGCAATGGCCTCGAAGGCGCGAACCGCACGCAGCGGCGGATCGTTTGCGAGGCGGCTTTCCGCGAAGGCCGATTGTTCTGTTTTATTCATATATTGATTTCTTTAGGCTTTTCGCCCCGTCATGGGCATTTAATATCTTTATATAAATCATCAAGATAAAACAATATCGGTTTATCATAAGAAATAATATATGTGTATTTTACAATTTAATTCAATTGTTGGATGGTAGCCGCTGAAAGAGCAATCAGTCGGATAAGAACGTTGGATACACTCATACAACAATTGATCAACGGGGTGATGCTGGGAAGCATCTACGCGCTGATCGCGCTGGGCTATACCATGGTGTATGGCATTTTGCGCATTATTAACTTTGCCCACGGCGATATTTTGATGGTTGGCGCACTCACCACGCTGTCGGCCATTAACCTGTTGAATAACACCTTCCCGCACATGCCGCTGCTGGTGCAGCTGGGCTGCGCCGTGGCGATTGCGATGGCCGTCTGCGCGCTGCTGGCGATGGCGGTGGAGCGCTTTGCCTATCGCCGCTTGCGCAACGCGCCGCGCCTGGCCCCGCTGATCTCCGGGATTGGCGTATCGGTTCTGCTGCAAACCGTGGCGATGATTATCTGGACCCGCAATCCGCTGATGTTCCCGCAGATCCTGCCGATGGATCCCATTGCCGTGACGGCGGGCAGCGACGCCCATCCTCCGGCGATTGTCACCGTAACCGGGATCGTCACCGTGGTGCTGGCGCTGGTCGTCATGACCGGACTGTGGCTGCTGGTTGAATACACTCGCCTTGGGCGCGGAATGCGCGCGGTGGCTGAAAACCCGCGCGTCGCCACCCTGATGGGGGTCAACCCGAACGCTATTATCACCCTCACCTTTGCCATCGGCGGGGTGTTTGCCGCGCTCGCGGGCGTGATGATGGCGAGCAACTACGGTAACGCCAGCTTCTCGATGGGCTTTTTACCCGGTATCAAAGCCTTTACCGCCGCGGTGCTCGGCGGTATCGGCAACATTCGCGGCGCGATGGTCGGCGGCATTTTGCTCGGCATTATCGAAGCGCTCGGCGCGGGGTATCTCGGGGAGCTCACAAACGGCATGTTTGGCAGTAATTATCAGGACGTCTTTGCCTTTATCGTGCTGATTCTGGTGCTGGTCTTCCGCCCGGCGGGTTTACTCGGCGAGCGCGTGGCGCACAGGGCGTAGGGGAAAATATGACAACCGCACAACTTCAGGCTCCCGCAGCGAGCCGTAAATTCTGGTCAGGCATGACCCTGTTCTGCATCGCCCTGCTGCTGGCGCCGGTGATTGCCACCCAGCTTGGGGGCAACTACTGGGTCCGCGTTATCGACTTCGCGCTGCTTTACATCATGCTGGCGCTCGGGCTGAACATCGTGGTCGGCTATACCGGCCTGCTGGATATGGGCTTTATCGCCTTTTATGCGGTCGGGGCGTATCTTGCCGCGCTGCTGGCCTCTCCGCATCTGCTGGAGACCTTCCCGATCCTCGCCGCGTGGTTCCCGGACGGGCTGCACACCTCGTATTTACTGATTATTCCCGTCGCCGCGCTGGTAGCGGCGGTGTGCGGCATTTTACTCGGCGCGCCGACGCTGAAGCTGCGCGGGGATTATCTCGCCATCGTTACCCTCGGCTTCGGCGAAATTATCCGCATTCTGATGCGCAACCTGGATCGCCCGGTAAACATCACCAACGGCGCGAAGGGCATTACCGGCGTTGATACGCTCAACCTCTTCGGCCTGAAGTTTAGCGGCGTCTATCACTGGTTCGGCGTCAAGGTGCCCGCCCTGTGGCTGTGGTACTACCTGCTAATGCTGGTGATTGTGGCGATTATTTTCGTCTGCCTGCGCTTGCAGCACTCGCGCATTGGCCGTGCCTGGCACGCCATCCGCGAAGACGAGGACGTGGCCCGGGCGATGGGCATCAACGTGCGTAACTACAAGCTGCTGGCCTTCGCGATGGGCGCCTCCTTTGGCGGCGTGGCGGGCGCGCTATTTGGCGCCTTCCAGGGCTTTGTCTCTCCGGAATCCTTCACCTTGCAGGAGTCAATTGCGGTGCTGGCGATGGTGGTGCTGGGCGGCATGGGCCACATCCCCGGCGTGATCCTTGGCGCGGTACTGCTCACCGCCCTGCCGGAACTGCTGCGCAGCCAGGCCGCCCCGGTGCAACAGGCGCTGTTTGGCACCGTACTGGTTGACCCCGAAATTCTTCGCCAGCTGTTTTACGGACTGGCGCTGGTCGGGGTGATGCTGGTACGCCCTTCCGGTATCTGGCCGGTGCGCCACAAGGAGGTAAAAGCATGAGCCTGCTGACCGTACGCAATATGTCTAAACGCTTCGGCGGCCTGACCGCCGTGGACAATGTCTCGCTCACCATCAATAAGGGTGAAATCTACGGGCTGATTGGCCCGAACGGGGCGGGAAAAACCACCTGTTTTAACCTGATCACCGGGCTCTATCCGGCCGACAGCGGCGAATTCTTGATTGCCGATAAGCCCTATTTCCCGAAACAGATCGAAAAAGTGACCGCCGCCGGGATCGCCCGCACCTTCCAGAACGTGCGGCTGTTTAACGAGATGTCGGTGCTGGAAAACGTGATGGTGGGCCGTCACGTTCGTACCCGCAACGGCCTGTGGGCGGCGCTCAGCCGTCACAAGCGCGCCCGCGAAGAAGAAACCGAAACCCGCGAGCAGGCCTGGCACTGGCTGGAGTACACCGGGATTGCGAAGTTCGCCCACTACCGCGCCTGCGATCTGGCCTACGGCCATCAGCGTCGGCTGGAGATCGCCCGCGCGCTGGCAACGGATCCGCTGCTGCTGGCGCTCGACGAGCCCGCTGCGGGCATGAACGCGGCGGAAAAAGGGGCGCTCGGCGAGCTGCTCATCCGCATTCGCGACGACGGCAAAACGCTGCTGATGATTGAACACGACGTCAAGCTGGTGATGGGGATCTGCGATCGCCTGACGGTACTTGATTACGGCAAAACGCTCGCCAGCGGCACGCCGGACAGCGTGCGCCGCGATCCGGCGGTGATCGCCGCCTGGCTTGGAGGCCATGCCCATGTCTGAATTATTGAAAGTCGAACGGCTCGACGTGCATTACGGCGGCATCCAGGCGGTGCGCGATGTCTCCTTCACCCTGCACGAAGGCGAACAGGCCACGCTGATCGGCGCCAACGGCGCGGGAAAAAGCTCCACCGTCCGCGCCATCACCGGGCTGGAGAGCTTTGGCGGCACCGTTACCTTCAACGGCAAAGACGTGCGCAAGCACAAAGCCGACACGCTGCTGCGCGACGGGCTGGTCATGGTGCCGGAAGGTCGCGGCATCTTCGCCCGCATGACGGTGCTGGAAAATCTACAGATGGGGGCCTGGCTGTGGCGTGACAACGTCACCGTTCGACAGGAGATGCGCGAGATATTTGAGCGATTCCCGCGCCTCGGCGAACGTCAGCACCAGCTTGCCGGGCTGCTCTCCGGCGGTGAACAGCAGCTTCTGGCGCTAAACCGCGCCCTGTTGAGCCGCCCGCGCCTGCTGATCCTCGACGAACCGTCTATGGGCCTGGCCCCAAAGATGGTCGAGAACATTTTTGAGGTCATCGCCGGGCTTCGCGAACGCGGCGTTGCCCTGCTGCTGATTGAACAAAACGCCCGGCTGGCGCTGGAGGTCACCGACAGCGCGTGGGTAATGGACAGCGGCAGCATCGTTCACCACGGCGAGTCAAAAGCGCTGCTGAACGACGACCAAATTGCACAAATTTATTTGGGCGAAATGCCCGTTTAACAACACCAACCAACACCAGGGAAAACAATGAAAACAGTAAAAATCAGTGCGCTCGGCGCCGCGCTTCTGCTCGGTGGTTTTGCCTCCACCGGCGCATGGTCCGCAGAGGGTGAAACCGTGCTTATCGGCCTGGCGGGCCCGTTGACCGGCCCGTCTGCCCGTATCGGTAAAGATCTGGAGAACGGCGCGCAGCTGGCGATTGACGACATCAACAAGCAGCACCCGACCATCGGCGGCAAAGCGGTGACCTTCAAGCTGCAATCCGAAGACGACCAGTCTGATCCGCGCACCGCCGTGGCCGTCGCGCAACGTCTGGTCGACAGCGGCGTGGCGGGCGTGGTCGGCCACTGGAACACCGGGACCAGCATTCCGGCGGCGCGCGTTTACCACGACGCGGGCATCGCGCAGGTAGCTCCGGTCGCCACGGGGCACGCCTATACCCGACAGGGTTTCGACACCAGCTTCCGCGTGATGGGCCATGACGATGACGGCGGCCAGTTTGCCGGGCAGTATGCGGTCAACACCCTGAAAGCGAAACGCATTGCGGTGATCGACGACCGTACGGCGTTCGGCCAGGGTCTGGCGGACGAGTTTATTAAATCGCTGGAAGCCCAGGGCGTGAAAATCGTTGACCGCCAGTACGTTGACGACAAAACCGTAGATTTCAGCGCCGTGCTGACGGCGATTCGCAGTAAAAAAGCCGATCTGATCTTCTTCGGCGGCGTGGACAGCCAGGCAGCACCGCTGGCACGACGCATCAAGCAGCTGGGCATGAACGCCACCCTGATGGGCGCGGGCGGGTTTGTCAGCCAGACCTTCCTGCAACTGGCGCAAAAAGAGGGTGAAGGCGTGGTGGCGCTGGAGCCGGGCCTGCCGGTCGATCAAATGCCGGGCGGGAAAGCCTTTGAGCAGGCGTATCAGTCGCGCTACCACACCCACATCGAACTGCACGCGCCGTTTGCCTATGACGCCACCCGCGTGCTGGTTGCCGCGATGGAAAAAGCCGACTCGGTCGATCCGTCTGAGTATCTGCCAGCCCTGCGCGCCATCAGCTATTCCGGCGTTACCGGGCAGATTGCGTTCGATAAAGAGGGCAACCTCAAATCGCCGTCGTTCACCGTTTATAAAGTGGTGGATGGCAAATGGCAGCCGCAGACCGTGCTCGGTGGCGCGAGCACTAAGTAACGCAGTGAGGCAATGTGATGAGTGATAATAATGAGCTGGGCATTCTCGCCCGCCGCAAAATCGAAGCAGAAATTATTAAGCCAATTTACGAAATCCTGGTGCGCGAGATAGGGAAAACCCGCGCCCAGGCGGTGATTGGCGAGGCCATTGAGCAGGCCGCCATCAACGCGGGTAAAGAATTTGCCAGCAAAGAGCCAAACGGTACGGACGTAAAGAGCTTTATCGCCCTGCAATATCTGTGGGAGAAAGATAACGCCCTGGACGTGAAGGTGATCGAAGCCGACGAGCAGCAGTACAACTACAACGTGACGCGCTGCCGCTACGCCGAGATGTATCACGAGATGGGCCTCGGTGAGATTGGTCACCTGCTCTCCTGCGCCCGCGACGAGAAGTTTATCGTCGGCTACGCGCCGGACGTGGAGCTGACGCGCACCACCACCATCATGCAGGGCGGATCGTGCTGCGACTTCCGCTACCGCAGCAAAAAGGACAGCGCATGATCCGCGTTAACGCTGAACGCCTGTGGTCGACGCTGGAGATGATGGCGCAGATCGGCGGCACGCCCGCCGGTGGCGTTACCCGTCTGGCGTTAAGCGAGGAAGACCGCATTGCGCGCAATCTGCTGCGCGACTGGGCGCTGGAGGCCGGGTTCACCTGCGACGTGGACAGCATGGGCAACATGTTTATCCGCCGCGCCGGGAAGAATCGCACCCTTGCGCCGGTCATGACCGGCTCGCACGTCGACTCTCAGCCTCTTGGCGGCAATTACGACGGCATTTACGGCGTGCTGGCCGGGCTTGAGCTGCTGCGCACCCTGAACGACCATCGGCTGGAAACCGAGCGCGATATCGTGCTGGTAAACTGGACCAACGAGGAAGGCGCGCGTTTTGCGCCCGCCATGCTCGCGTCCGGCGTCTGGGCGGGCCAGCTTACGGAAGAGTTTGCTTACGCCAGAACGGACAGCAAAAAGGTCACGGTGCGCGAGGCGCTGGAGTCTATCGGCTATCGCGGAGAGCTCCCTGCCCGCGCTTTCCCGGTTCACGCCTGCTATGAATTGCACATCGAACAGGGGCCGATTCTGGAAGATGAAGGCGTTGATATCGGGCTGGTGCGCGCGGCGATGGGCCAGCGCTGGTTCACGATAACGCTGGACGGTTTTGCCGCCCATGCGGGAACCACGCCGATGCACAGCCGACGCGATGCGCTGACCGCCTTTGCCGAACTGGCGCTGAAGGTGGAGCAGATTGGCTATCAGCATCAGCCGGACGGTCGCGCCACCATCGGCATGGCGCAGGTAACGCCGAACTCGCGCAACGTGGTGCCCTCCCGCGTGGAGTGCAGCGTAGAGTTTCGCCACCCCGAGCAGCACGCGCTGGAAGCGATGGAAGCGGCGCTGCATCTGGCGGCAGACAGCCTGTCGGCACGCGGCGTGTCCGCAAACGTCGAGCGCATTTTTGACTATGCGCCCATTGCGTTTAACGCCGGGTGCCTGGCGCGTAGCGAAAAAGCGGTGGCTGAGCTTGGCTATTTGTCAAAACCGATGGTGTCCGGCGCAGGGCACGACACCTGCTACGTGAGTAAAATCGCGCCTGCCAGCATGATTTTTATCCCCTGCGTGAAGGGCATCAGCCACAACGAAGCGGAACGCATCCTGCCGGAATGGTCAGAGAAAGGGGCCAACGTGTTGTTGCACAGCGTGTTGAGCGCGGCGCAAGAACAATAAGCCGGGTGCAAGCAATTCCCTCGCCCCTTTGGGAGAGGGTCAGGGTGAGGGAAACATACGGCTCTGGTGGTCATTCCGTTCACCTTAGGTTCCTTGCTTCTCTGTCACCACAATGCTTGTGAACGTGCCAGGGGGGCTCGCCGCCGCCCCCCTGGCGACCCGGGCTCCCGGCAAGAAAATCGTCGCTTCGCGATACCCTCAGCTTATTCCTTCAGGCTATCGGGTCGGGCACCANNCGGCGATTTACAGCCGGACGATGGCGTCGCTGTAACTCATTTATCCCTATAAAAATTAATCTCTTCGCTTTGAGACAAAATGACTGAGGATCTCTCAGCCCACAGGCAGAGGAGATAAAACGGTTTTATTACGACTTCGGCACCTTCGCCAGGCTAAACCAAATCCCCACCGCCAGCATCAGCAGCATCCCACCGGCACTGCCGAGCGCCACGCTGTGCGAGGTGATAAACGCCGCTTTCGCTGCGGCAATCACCGACTCGCCCATTGAAGGCGTCAAATCCTGCGCCACCTTCACCGCCTCGCCAATTGACGACGAGGCTTTATCCACGAGGGACGCATTCAGCCCCTGCGGCAGCTCAATGGACGCCGAGAAGCTGCGGGTCAGCAGCAGGCCGAAGATCGCAATCCCCAGCCCCGCCCCCAGCTCGTAGGACATGGTTTCAATCGCCCCGGCGGCGGCGGCCTTCTCTTTTGGCGCGGCGGCCATGATCGCCGACGTGGATGCCAGCAATGCGCTGGCGGCGCTAAAGCCGAGCAGCACCATCAGGCTCCACGCCTGCCACTGCTGGGTGCTGAAATCGAGCAACGACAGGCCGATAAAGCTCACCGCGCTCAGTCCCATGCCGCCCGCCGCCACGATCCGCAGCCCCAGACGCCCCACCAGCACGCCCGCAATCGGGCCGCTAAAGCCGCTGGCAACCATCAGCGGCAGCATAAACATCCCCGCCTCAAACGGCGTAAAGCCGTGCACGAACTGAAGCTCCTGCGCCATCAGCAGTTCGAAGCCCACCAGCGCGATCATCGCGGTCATCGCCATCACCACCCCGCTTAAAATAATGCGGTGGCAAAACAGCCGCATATCGATCATCGGCACGCGGGCGCGCAGCTGAATGCGAATAAACACCCACAGCATCGCCGCGCCGATCGCCAGCGTAGAGGCCACCACCCACGGAGAAAGCGACCCTTTTAACGCCGTTTTGGCGCTGTAGACCAGCAGCAATATTGCGACGATCAGCATGACGGCGTGGCTGATGTTGAGCGGCTGCTCGGGCCGCCCCTGCTGCGCCGGGACAAAACGCGCGGCGAGAGACACGACCACCAACACGATCGGGACGTTGATCAAAAAGACCGATCCCCAGTAGAAATGCTCAAGCAGCATCCCGCCGATCAGCGGGCCAAAGGCCGCGCCGCCGGATCCCACCGCCGCCCAGACGCCCAGCGCGATATTGCGCTCGCGCGCGTTGACGAACAGCGTACGGATCCCCGCAAGCGTCGCCGGAATGAGCATCGCCGCACCAATCGCCAGCGAGGCGCGCGCGGCAATCAGCCAGCCTGCGGACGGCGCAAACGCCGCCGCCAGCGAGGAGAGACCAAACAGCGTACTACCGATCATCAACAGGCGCTTAAAGCCAATGCGATCGCCCAGCGCCCCCATCGGCAGCACCATACCCGCCATCACCAGCGAGTAGATATCGATGATCCACAGCAGCTCATTACCGCTGGCCCCCAGCGTCATGCTCAGCGTTGGCGCAGCCACGTGCAGCACCGTCGCGTCAATCGCCACTGGAATATAAACCAGCACGATAATCACTAATGCTAACCACTGACGAAACATAAATTTCCTTTTCACTCAAAACCTGGACACATGTCCAGAACGCGATCCTACTTAAAGTTGAACACTTGTCCAGCCCTTTGTTACACTTGTTTCATCGCCATTGAGAGTGAGAAAAAATGCGTTATCTGAGCAAGGACGAACGTCGGGAAGAGATCCTCCAGGCCGCCATGCGGGTTGCCCTGAGCGAAGGGCTGGCCGCGATGACGATAAGACGTATCGCGACGGAAGCGGGCGTCGCCACGGGGCAGGTACACCACCACTTCGCCTCCGGCGGTGAGCTAAAATCGCTGGCCTTTGTCCGGCTGATCCGCGCCCTGCTGGATGCGGACGTGGTGGCTGAAAACGCCAGCTGGCGGGAGCGCCTGCACGCGATGCTGGGCAGCGATGACGGCGGTTTTGAGCCGTACATCCGCTTATGGCGGGAAGCACAGCTGCTGGCGACGCGCGATCCGGAGATCAAAAGCGCCTACGTCATGACGATGGAAATGTGGCATCAGGAAACGGTCGCCATTATTCGCGCGGGCGCGGATGAAAAAGCATTTACCCTTTCCGACCGGCCAGAAAATATTGCGTGGCGTCTAATCGGCCTGGTCTGCGGCCTGGATGGAATATACGTTTTAAATATGCCTGATATGGATGACGCCGCGTTTAATAATCATCTTAATAAGTTAATCAGCCTCGAATTGTATTAATACTCACTACGGAGTATTAATTTCTGCCTACATTTACAATTAGTAACACATAAAGCGAACCCTCTTTACCATTACAATCTCTGGGGTTCGCTTTTTTATCTATCCTTTCAGAAGCATCCTAAAACATCCAATAACTTCACAAACCAACATCTTCCATTTCATTGTTTTCATTCAATTTTTTCTTTTTTGAGAAAGTATGAGGGCGATATGTCACAACAAAGTGAGAAGAATAATCATTATCTGTTGAGTAACTGGAAACCGGAAAACGCGCAATTTTGGGAGAACAAAGGGAAACATATCGCACGAAGAAACCTTTGGATCTCCGTCGCTTGTCTGCTGCTGGCGTTTTGCGTCTGGATGTTATTTAGCGCCGTTACGGTCAATCTAAATAAAGTCGGTTTTAATTTCACCACCGACCAGCTCTTCATGTTAACCGCCCTGCCTTCCCTTTCCGGAGCGATATTACGCGTGCCCTATTCCTTTATGGTGCCCATATTTGGCGGGCGCTACTGGACGGTATTAAGCACCGTGATTTTAATCGTTCCCTGCGTCTGGCTGGGGATCGCCGTACAGAATGCCGCCACGCCGTACTGGGTGTTTATCATCATCGCCCTGCTGTGCGGATTCGCCGGTGCCAACTTTGCCTCCAGCATGGGCAACATCAGCTTCTTCTTCCCGAAAGCGAAACAGGGCAGCGCGCTGGGCATTAACGGCGGGCTGGGCAACCTCGGCGTGAGCGTAATGCAGATGGTCGCGCCTTTGGTTATCTTCCTCCCCATGTTTACCTTCCTGGGCGTACACGGCGTGGCTCAGGAAGACGGTTCGACCCTGTGGCTGGCGAACGCGGCGTGGATCTGGGCGCCGCTTTTGCTGCTGGCGACCCTCGCCGCCTTCTTTGGCATGAACGATATCGCCAGCTCGAAGGCCTCGATCGCCAGCCAGCTTCCGGTGCTGAAGCGCTTTCACCTGTGGCTGTTGAGCCTGCTGTATCTCGCAACGTTCGGCTCGTTTATCGGCTTCTCGGCGGGCTTTGCCATGCTGTCGAAAACCCAGTTCCCTGACGTCAATATTCTGCACCTCGCCTTCTTCGGGCCGCTGATCGGCGCGCTGGCGCGCTCGGCGGGCGGGATGATCTCCGACCGGCTCGGCGGCGTGCGCGTCACGCTCGTCAACTTCGTTTTTATGGCGATTTTCAGCGCGCTTATCTTCCTCACGCTCCCCGGCTCGGGTTCCGGCAGCTTTATCGCCTTCTATCTGGTGTTTATGGGGCTGTTCCTGACCGCCGGTCTGGGCAGCGGCTCGACCTTCCAGATGATTGCGGTGATTTTCCGCCAAATCACCCTCACCCGCGTGAAGGCGCAGGGCGGCAGCGATGAGCAGGCGCAGCACGAGGCGGTGACCGAAACCGCTGCCGCGCTGGGCTTTATATCCGCCATCGGTGCCGTCGGCGGCTTCTTTATCCCCAAAGCCTTTGGCACCTCGCTGGCAATGACCGGCTCCCCGGTCGGCGCCATGAAGGTGTTCCTCGTGTTTTACATCGTTTGCGTGTTCGTCACCTGGCTGGTGTATGGCCGCAAGTCCGCAAAAAATAATAACGATATCCTCGCCGGAGGATGCGCAGCGCCCTCCGGCTATGTGACTGAAGCAGGAGAAATGTCATGAGTAAACTATTGGACCGCTTTCGTTATTTCAAAACCAAAGGCGACAGTTTCGCCAACGGTCACGGGCAGGTGTACAACACCAACCGCGACTGGGAGGACAGCTACCGCCAGCGCTGGCAGTTCGACAAAATCGTGCGCTCCACCCACGGCGTGAACTGCACCGGCTCCTGTAGCTGGAAGATCTACGTCAAAAACGGGCTGGTCACCTGGGAAACGCAGCAAACCGACTATCCCCGCACCCGCCCCGACCTGCCGAACCACGAGCCGCGCGGCTGCCCGCGAGGCGCAAGCTACTCCTGGTATCTCTACAGCGCCAACCGCCTGAAATATCCGCTGGTGCGCCGCAAGCTGATTGAGCTGTGGCGCGAGGCGCTGGCGCAGCACACCGATCCGGTGCTGGCCTGGGACGCCATCCAGAACGATCCGCAAAAAGCCCAGAGCTATAAGCGGGCCCGCGGTCACGGTGGGTTTATTCGCTCGAACTGGAAAGAGCTCAATCAGCTGATTGCCGCCGCCAACGTCTGGACTATCAAGAACTTTGGCCCGGATCGCGTCGCCGGGTTCTCGCCGATCCCGGCGATGTCGATGGTCTCTTACGCCGCCGGAACGCGCTATCTTTCGCTGCTCGGCGGCACCTGCCTGAGCTTTTACGACTGGTACTGCGATTTACCCCCTGCCTCGCCGATGACCTGGGGCGAGCAAACCGACGTGCCGGAGTCCGCCGACTGGTACAACTCCAGCTATATCATCGCCTGGGGGTCGAACGTGCCGCAGACCCGTACCCCCGACGCCCACTTCTTTACCGAAGTGCGCTACAAAGGCACCAAAACCATTGCGATCACGCCGGACTTCTCCGAGGTTGCCAAGCTGAGCGACCAGTGGCTGGCGCCGAAACAGGGCACCGACAGCGCGCTGGCGATGGCCATGGGCCATGTGATCCTCAAAGAGTTCCACCTCGACAACCCGAGTGAATATTTCCTTAACTACTGCCGCCGCTACACCGATATGCCGATGCTGGTGCTGCTCGACGAGCAGGCCGACGGGCGCGTCGTGCCGGGGCGGATGCTGCGCGCCTCGGATCTGGCGGACGGGCTTGGCGAGGCCAATAACCCGGAGTGGAAGACCGTTGCCTTTGATATCGCCGGAAACCTGGTAGCGCCCAACGGCTCCATTGGCTTCCGCTGGGGCGAAAAAGGCAAATGGAACCTCGAATCGCTGGCGGCAGGCCAGGAAACCGAGCTGACGCTCTCGCTGCTCATCACCCACGACAGCATCGCGGACGTCGCCTTCCCCTACTTTGGCGGCAACGAAAACCCGCATTTCCGCAGCGTGAAGCAAGAGCCGGTATTGACCCGCCGCGTGCCGAGCAAAACGTTGACCCTCGCCGACGGCAGCCAGAAACGCGTAGTCAGCGTTTACGATCTGGTACTGGCAAACTACGGCCTCGACCGCGGGCTGGAAGACAGCAACGCCGCGCAAGATTTTGCTGAGATCAAAGCCTACACCCCGGCCTGGGGCGAGCAGATCACCGGCGTGCCGCGCCGCCATATTGAGCAGATCGCCCGCGAGTTCGCCGATACCGCGAACAAAACCCACGGCCGCTCGATGATCATCCTCGGTGCCGGGGTGAACCACTGGTATCACATGGACATGAACTACCGGGGGATGATCAACATGCTGGTCTTCTGCGGCTGCGTCGGGCAAAGCGGCGGCGGCTGGTCGCACTACGTCGGCCAGGAAAAACTGCGTCCGCAAACCGGCTGGCTGCCGCTGGCCTTCGCGCTGGACTGGAACCGCCCGCCGCGCCAGATGAACAGCACCTCCTACTTCTACAACCACGCCAGCCAGTGGCGCTATGAGAAGCTCACCGCACGGGAGCTGCTCTCTCCGCTGGCGGACGCGTCGAAATTTACCGGGCATCTGATCGACTTCAACGTTCGCGCCGAGCGCATGGGCTGGCTTCCGTCCGCCCCACAGCTCAACCTCAATCCGCTGCACATCAAAGCTCGTGCCGACGCGGCGGGCATGACGCCGCAGGAGTACACCGTTCAGGGGCTGAAGTCGGGCGACGTGCGCTTCGCCTGCGAGCAGCCGGATAACGGCAAAAACCACCCGCGCAACCTCTTCGTCTGGCGCTCGAACCTGCTCGGCTCCTCCGGGAAAGGCCACGAGTACATGCTCAAGTACCTGCTGGGCACCGAAAGCGGCATTCAGGGGGGAGATTTAGGCTCGACCGATGACGTGAAGCCGGAAGAGGTGGAGTGGCAGACGGCCGCCATCGAGGGCAAGCTCGACCTGCTGGTGACGCTCGACTTCCGCATGTCCAGCACCTGCCTGTTCTCCGACATTGTGCTGCCGACCGCCACCTGGTATGAGAAAGACGACATGAATACCTCGGATATGCATCCGTTTATTCACCCGCTTTCCGCCGCCGTCGACCCGGCGTGGGAGTCCCGCAGCGACTGGGAAATCTACAAGGGCATCGCCAAAGTCTTCTCCGAGGTCTGCGTGGGCCATCTGGGCACCGAAACCGACGTGGTGCTCCAGCCGCTACAGCACGACTCTCCGGGGGAACTCTCCCAGACGTTCGATATTCAGGACTGGCGCAAGGGCGAATGCGATTTAGTCCCCGGTAAAACCGCGCCGAACATCGCCGTGGTCGAGCGTAATTATCCGGAAACCTACGAGCGCTTTACCTCCCTCGGCCCGCTGCTGGATAAGCTCGGCAACGGCGGAAAAGGCATTTCGTGGAACACGCAGAACGAAGTCGATTTCCTCGGCAAGCTCAACTACGTGAAGCTCGACGGTCCGGCGAAAGGCCGCCCGCGCATTGAAACGGCCATTGATGCATCGGAGGTGATCCTCGCCCTGGCGCCGGAAACTAACGGTCAGGTGGCGGTCAAGGCCTGGGAGGCACTGGGCGAACTGACCGGGCGCGATCACACCCATCTCGCCATCAACAAGGAAGACGAAAAAATCCGCTTCCGCGACATCCAGGCGCAGCCGCGCAAAATCATCTCCAGCCCCACCTGGTCCGGCCTTGAGAGCGAGCATGTGTCGTATAACGCCGGGTACACCAACGTTCACGAGCTGATACCGTGGCGCACGATTTCCGGCCGTCAGCAGCTGTATCAGGATCACGCGTGGATGCGCGCCTTCGGGGAGAGCCTGGTAGCCTATCGTCCGCCAATTGACACCCGGAGCGTGACCCATATGCGCGAGATCCCGCCGAACGGCTTCCCGGAAAAAGCGCTCAACTTCCTGACGCCGCACCAGAAATGGGGCATTCACTCCACCTACAGCGAAAACCTGCTGATGCAAACCCTGTCGCGCGGCGGGCCAATTGTCTGGATCAGCGAAACCGACGCCCGCGAGCTGGGCATTGAGGACAACGACTGGATCGAGTGCTTCAACGCCAACGGCGCCCTCACCGCCCGCGCGGTGGTTAGCCAGCGCGTGCCGCCGGGCATGACCATGATGTACCACGCCCAGGAGCGCATCCTGAATATTCCGGGTTCAGAAGTGACCGGACGGCGCGGCGGCATTCACAACTCGGTGACCCGCGTCTGCCCGAAACCGACGCACATGATCGGCGGCTACGCGCAGCTGGCCTACAGCTTCAACTACTACGGCACCGTCGGCTCCAACCGCGACGAGTTCATCATGATCCGCAAAATGAAAAACATTAACTGGCTGGACGGCGAAGGTCGGGATCAGGTTCAGGAGGCGAAAAAATGAAAATACGCTCACAGGTTGGCATGGTACTGAATCTCGATAAATGCATCGGCTGCCATACCTGCTCGGTCACCTGTAAGAACGTCTGGACCGGGCGCGAAGGCATGGAATACGCGTGGTTTAACAACGTCGAAACCAAACCGGGGATCGGCTATCCGAAAAACTGGGAAGATCAGGACGAGTGGCAAGGCGGCTGGATCCGGGGGATTCACGGCAAGCTGACCCCGCGTCTGGGCAGCAAGCTCGGCGTACTGTCGAAAATTTTCTCGAACCCCGTCATGCCGCAAATTGACGATTACTATGAGCCGTTCACCTTTGACTATCAGGATCTGCACCGCGCGCCGGACGGCGATCACCTGCCAACCGCCCGCCCACGCTCGTTAATCGACGGCAAGCGAATGGACAAAATCGTCTGGGGGCCTAACTGGGAGGAGCTGCTCGGCGGCGAGTTCGAGAAGCGCGCCCGCGACCGTAACTTCCAGAAGATCCAGAAAGAGATGTACGGCCAGTTTGAAAACACCTTCATGATGTACCTGCCGCGCCTGTGCGAACACTGCCTGAACCCGAGCTGTGCCGCCACCTGCCCGAGCGGCGCGATCTACAAGCGCGAAGAGGACGGCATCGTGCTGATCGACCAGGACAAATGCCGCGGCTGGCGCCTGTGCATCAGCGGCTGTCCGTACAAAAAAATCTACTTCAACTGGAAAAGCGGCAAGTCCGAGAAGTGCATATTCTGCTATCCGCGCATTGAGTCCGGCCAGCCGACCGTCTGCTCGGAAACCTGCGTCGGGCGTATTCGCTACCTCGGCGTGCTGCTGTATGACGCGGATCGTATCGAAGAGGCGGCGAGCACCGAGCATGAAACGGATCTGTACGAGCGCCAGTGCGACGTGTTCCTGAACCCGCACGACCCGGCGGTGATTGAAGAGGCGTTGAAACAGGGTATTCCGCAGAACGTGATCGACGCGGCCCAGCGCTCCCCGGTCTACAAAATGGCGATGGACTGGAAGCTCGCCCTGCCGCTGCACCCGGAGTACCGCACCCTGCCGATGGTCTGGTACGTGCCGCCGCTGTCGCCAATTCAGTCTTACGCGGACGCGGGCGGCCTGCCGATGAACGACGGCGTTCTTCCTGCGGTGGAAAACCTGCGCATTCCGGTGCAGTACCTGGCGAACATGCTCAGCGCGGGTGATACCGGCCCGGTGCTGCGCGCCCTGAAGCGCATGATGGCGATGCGCCACTATAAGCGTTCCCAGACCGTTGAAGGCGTGACCGACACCCGCGCCATCGAAGAGGTCGGCCTGACGGAAGAACAGGTTGAGGAGATGTACCGCTATCTGGCGATTGCGAACTACGAGGACCGCTTCGTGATCCCGACCAGCCACCGTGAAATGGCGCGCGACGCCTTCCCGGAGAAAAACGGCTGCGGCTTTACCTTCGGGGACGGCTGCCACGGCTCCGACACCAAATTCAACCTCTTCAACAGCAGCCGTATTGACGCGATTAACATCACCGAGGTGCGCGATCGCGGGGAGGGAGAATAATGCAGATCCTTAAAATCATCGCGCTGCTGATCGAGTATCCCGACGAGGCCCTGTGGGAGAGCCGCGACGAAGCGATTTCCCTGATTGCGCAGGAGGCGCCCTCGCTGCTGCCGTTTGTGCAGCAGCACCTTAGCGCCCCGCTGCTCGATAAACAGGCCGAGTGGTGCGAAGTGTTTGAACGCGGGCGCGCGACCTCGCTGCTGCTGTTCGAGCATGTTCACGCGGAGTCACGCGATCGCGGTCAGGCGATGGTCGATCTTATGAGCCAGTACGAAAAGGCCGGGCTGGAGCTGGATTGCCGGGAGCTGCCGGACTACCTGCCGCTCTATCTGGAGTACCTGAGTATTGTGACCGACGCCGACGCGCGGGAGGGGCTGCAAAACGTCGCGCCGATCCTGGCGCTGATTGGCGGGCGGCTCAAACAGCGCGGCGTGGCGCATTATCAGCTGTTTGACGCCCTGCTCGCGCTGGCGGGCAGCCGCCTCTCCAGCGACAGCGTAACGAAGCAGGTGTCTGGCGAAAAGCGGGACGACACCCGTCAGGCGCTGGACGCCGTCTGGGAAGAGGAACAGGTGAAATTTATCGAAGACAACGCGACGTCGTGCGATAGCTCGCCGATGCAGCAATATCAACGACGCTTTAGCCAGGACGTCGCGCCTCAGTACGTGGACGTCAGCGCCGGAGGCCCAAAATGATGCACTACCTCAACGTGTTTTTTTATGACATCTACCCTTACATCTGCGCCACCGTCTTTTTCCTCGGCAGCTGGTTGCGCTACGACTACGGGCAATACACCTGGCGCGCCTCGTCAAGCCAGCTTCTCAGCAAGCGCGGCATGAACTGGGCGTCTAACCTGTTCCATATCGGGATCCTGGGGATTTTCTTCGGGCATCTGTTCGGTATGTTAACCCCGCACTGGATGTACGCCTGGTTTCTGCCCGTCGCGGTCAAACAGCAGCTGGCAATGATGGCCGGCGGCGTGTGCGGCGTGCTGACGCTGATCGGCGGCTCGATGCTGCTCTACCGCCGCCTGTTCAACCAGCGCGTGCGCGCCACGTCCACCACGCCGGATATCATTATCATGAGCATCCTGCTCATCCAGTGCATCCTGGGGCTGACCACCATTCCTTTCTCCGCCCAGTATCCGGACGGAAGCGAGATGATGAAGCTGGTCGGCTGGGCGCAGGGCATTGTGACGTTTAAAGGCGGCTCGTCGGAAATGCTGAGCGGCGTAGCGCCTATCTTCCGCGTTCATCTGGTGCTGGGGATGACCATTTTCCTCATCTTCCCCTTCACCCGACTGGTTCACGTCTGGAGCGCACCATTTGAGTATTTTACCCGGCGGTATCAGGTGGTGAGATCGCGGAGATGATTTGTCGGGTGGCGGCTACGCCTTACCCGACCTACTATTCGTGCCGTTGTAGGCCCGGTAAGGCGTAGCCGCCACCGGGCTATTTCCCCGCCTGCGGATGCGTTTCAAACCCCGCCATTACCGCCGTCAGCTCCGCCTCTGAAAACCCGTGCTTCGGGTCGTCCACGCCAAGACCAAACCGCTCCTGCATCAGCTGATAAAGCGCCGCCGCGTCCGGCAGGTGGATCTGCTCCTCAACGTGCCCGTTCAGCCAGTGGGTGAAGTGAAGGTTGGTCAGCGTCAGCTTGCCGCCGTCCGGCAGATGGCGACACATCAGCAGGTGATGGCGGAAATGCGACTGCGGCCAGTGCGCCGACCAGAAGTTCCCCATCACGTAATCGCTGAAATACTGGGTCGTCAGGTCAAAATGGTACATCGACTGCCAGTGCTCGTGGTGGCGGAACTGCAACACCCAGTCATTGCCCTCGCTCAGCAGACGATACAGCCCGTGCGGCGTTTCCTGTTCTTCATTGGCAAGCAGCCGAATCGGCGCCGTCAGCGTCTGGCCACCAAAGCCGACGTCCGCGATCCAGCGTTCGCCGTTAAGCTCTACCAGCAGCAGGCGGTGCGTGCGCGGCGGCATCTGCGGCGGGTTCGCCAGCACCACCCGCCCCAGCACGCTGCGAACGGTAAAGCCCACTTCGCGCAAGGCGCGCTCAAACAGGCCGTTCTGTTCAAAGCAATAGCCCCCGCGTCGCGCGGTCACCAGCTTGTCGACCAGACACTGGTCGTCGAGGTGGATCTCACGCGGCAACACCACGTCGATATTCTCGAACGGAATCGCGCAGTTATGATGTAAATGCAGCGCGCGCAGGGTGTCGATATCCACCGAGGCAGGCTGTTGCCAGCCGATACGGGCGAAATAGGCGCTCAGAAATGGGGACATGTCATCGTTTCCTTGTAATGAGATGCCATGTTTATAAACTATTTTTGGCCCTCCACTTTTATAAAAATGCTTTTTATCGCTGGCCGCCGCGCCGAACAATTGCCAGCGCGCTTAGCATCAGTATCAATCCGGTCAGCAGCGTCAGGGTGGCCATCGCCATCCCTTGCCCTACAGAGCCTTGCTCAAACTGCCGCCAGATAAACACCGATACCGTCTGGGTGCCCGCAGGGGCAAGCAGCAGCGAGGTGACCAGTTCGCGAGAAGCAATCGCAAACACCATCAGCATCGCCGCCAGCAGCGCCGGAGAAACCAGCGGCAGCACGATAAACCGCAGCGCCTGAAACGCGGACGCGCCGTGAACGCGCGCGGCGGGCTCCAGGTTGCCGCCAAGCTGGCGCAGCGCGCTGCCCACGTAGCGCACCGGCCAGGGCAGCAGCAAACAGCAATAGGAGAGCAGCAGCATGCCCCAGGTGTTATAGGGCGACACGGGCCAGAAAGGCTGATTCCACAGCAGGATCAGACCCACCCCCACGACAACCCCCGGCAGCGCGGCGGGCATCAGCGACAGCGCATCAAGCACCCCGCGCCCTTTTATCTTCTGCACAACCACCAGCCAGGAGGCCGTCACCCCTAACGCGCCGGTGATACAGGCAGCGGCAAGCGCCAGCGACAGGCTCGTACCGAGCGCCGACAGCGCATCCCCCTGCTGGCTGAACAGCGCCGCGTAGTGTGACAACGTCACGTTAGAAAGCGTAACGCCGCCGGACAAGGTGCTCAATACGCCGGATAACACCATCGATGCGCCGGGCAGGATCGCGGCAATCGTGCCCGTGAGCGCCATCAGCAGCACTATCGATAAGGTAAACACACCCGCGTCCGCCCCGCTGTTTTCCGTCGGTTTGCCGGTGATACTGGTGACGTCATGATGCCCGGTCAGTTTTTTTTGCACGCCCCACGCGAAGAGCGCGATCGCCACCAGCACCACCGAGAGCATCGATGCCCCCGAGAGATCGACAGGCCAGTCCGCGAGTTTCTTTTCAATATCGGTGGTCAACATCAACACCCCGGCCCGCGAGCCGAGCGCGGCAGGTACGCCAAACTCCTCAATCGCCAGGGTAAACGCCAGCAGCATTCCTGCCGCCAGCGCCGGAGAGAGCATCGGCAGCGTGATATGCCAGAAGGCCCTGCCCGCGCTTGCCCCGTGAACCCGGGCGACCCGCGCCAGCCGCTGCCCGCTCGCCAGTAAACTGCGTGAAACGGCAAAATAGACCACCGGGAAAATATTCAGGGCCATCACCAGCACGATCCCGGTTTTGCTGAACAGCAGATCGTTGAGGTTAATCCCGGTTAGCTGCTGCAAATAGCCGTTAGTTTGCAGCACCAGCATCCACGACAGCGCGGCGATATAGGGCGGTGTCAAAAACGGGATCAGGAACAGCAGATCCCACAGGCGCGGACACGGCAGATCTAACAGCCCGCGCGCTACCCCGAGCGGAAAGCCGATCAGCGCGCTGACCAGCGCCACGCCGAGGGCTATCTGGATCGTCCCGCCCAGCATGGCGGGCAGCTGCGGCTCGGCAAGCAGGGTTTGCACGCCGCTAAACGCCCCGGTAAGCGCCCCGCCGCTAAACTGTGGGAAGACAGCCTGTAGGGCGATAAACGACAACGGCAGCGCCACCAGGATAACCAGCAGCGCAAGCGTCATCGTGGAAATAAGTCGTTGATTCACAGAATATTCCTGAAGACGGGGCGACCCCCGTCAGGTGGATTACAGTGAGAAAATGGCGTTGAAGCGCTTAAGGATGTCGCTACGTTCGCTGGCGCCGTCGCTTTTGGTTGGCAACACCTTCAGCGCGTTCAGCAGCGGGCGCCTCGCGTTGACATCTTCACGGGCAGGCATCAGCCAGGCGTCGGCGACCATCGCCTGACCCTCCGCTGAGAGCACGTAATCGACAAACGCTTTGGCGTCATCGGCGTGCTGAGTGGATTTGAGGATCATCATCGGACGCGGCGCAATCACCGTCCCGCTGGCCGGGAAGATCACCTTGAGGGATTCGCCCTGGCTGATGTTGCCGTAGGAGACATAATCCACCGCGCCAAATACCGCCGCCTTCGCCCCCTGCATCACCGGCGTCACCGCCTGCGCGTTCGGGCCGCTGACGACCATCCCGTTCTTTTTCAATGCGTCAAACAGCGACCAGGCTTTGTCGCCCATGCCGTTTTGCAGACCGATCAGCAAATCCAGCGATGCCCCGGAGAGCGCCGGGTCGGGCGTGGTCACTTTGTCCTTGAAGGCCTCGGTGGTCAGGTCCTGCCACTCTTTCGGCTCCGGCGTTCCGCTTTGGGTGTTCCAGACGATCCCCAGTGCAGAAATGCCCTGCGCGACAAAATCGGCAGATTTGAGGGCGGCAGGCACCTTTTCCGCGTTGGCGCTCTGGTACGGCAGCAGCCAGCCGCGATTGTGCAGATCTTCAGCGGTATCCCAGGACGCGGAGATCAAAATGTCGGCCTGCGGGTTGGCCTGTTCGGCTTCCAGACGCGCCATCACCTTACCGGTGGTCGCCTGGAAGATATCCACTTTAACGCCGGTTTTCTTTTCAAACCCGGAGGCCAGATTTTTGGCCAGCGATCCCGGCCCTGCGGTATAGACCGTCAGCGCGTGGGCGCTGGACATCATGACAGACGATAACGCCATCGCGAGCAGAACTCCTTTTTTTACGGACATAGCGGCTTTCATGCAAACTCCCCAGAGGATGAAATCAAACGATCGGCAGCGACGCTGCCAGCGGATAAATGCACGATGCGATCGGCCAGAATTTCAGCCTCCCGGCGATCGTGGGTAACGTATACGGCGGTGGTTCCGAGCTGGCGCAGCAGCGTGGCCATCTCCTGACACAGAGATCCACGCAGTTCGCTGTCGAGATTGGAGAGCGGTTCATCAAAGAGCAGGATGCGGGGTTCAGCGACAATCGCCCGGGCTAGCGCCACGCGCTGCTGCTGGCCGCCGGACAATCCGGCGGGTTTTCGCCCGGCGAACTCCGCGAGTCCCACGCGCGTCAACGCTCGCGTCACGCGGGGTTCGCGTTCACGGCGCGGAATATTTCGCATCGTTAATGGGAAAGCCACGTTTTGCGCGACGGTCATGTGCGGCCACAGGGCGTAGTCCTGGAATACCATGCCGATATCCCGCGCCTCGGGCGGCAATAACCACCCTGCTTTCGCCACCAGACGGTCACCGAAGTGCAGTTCCCCGTCAGCAGGCTGAGCCAGCCCGGCAAGCAGACGCAGCAGCGTACTTTTCCCGCACCCTGAAGGCCCCAGCAGCGCAACCACGCTACCCGCCTCAATGTGCAGATCGATCTGATTTAAAACGGTATTGCTCCCAAAAGCGTACGACACGCCTTTGAGCGTTATGGAGGTGAGCATCTTGTTATCCTCTTTGGGATTTACTGCCCGCCACTCTAGGGCGTGCGTGTGACGAAAACATGACGTCAATGTTGCGTCTTGATTTCGTATCGCCATCAGACGTTTAATGCCTCAGTCATCCAGAGAGGAAAACCTATGAGCGCGTTTCGTCCCGTTGAGTTAAAACATGCCAGCCGTCTGCTGAACCACGGCCCGACCGTGCTGATCACCAGCCATGATGAAAGCATTGACCGCCGTAACGTGATGGCGGCAGCGTGGTCGATGCCCGTTGAGTTCGAGCCGCCGCGCATTGCGATTGTGGTGGATAAAAGCGCCTGGTCCCGCGAGCTGATTGAGCGCAGCGGCAAGTTTGGCATCGTGATCCCGGGCGTCGCCGCCGCAAACTGGACCTATGCGGTCGGCAGCGTCAGCGGTCGGGATGAAGATAAGTTCAACTGTTACGGGATCCCGGTGGTGAATGGCCCCGAACTGGGTCTGCCGGTGATCGAAGAGAAGTGTCTGGCGTGGATGGAGTGTCGGCTGCTGCCCGCGACGTCGGCGGCAGAGAAATACGACACGTTGTTTGGCGAAGTGGTGTCCGCGGCTGCGGATGAACGGGCATTTGTCGCGGGGCGCTGGCAGTTTGACGGGGATAAGCTGAATACGCTACATCACCTGGGAGCGGGGACGTTTGTGACCAGTGGGAAGATGGTAAAGGCGCTGGAGTGACTTTAAAAATTAACTCCTTACACAGCAGCAAAAAAGAGGAGGTAAAGGGAATCACCACGACGGTCGTCTGTTTCCCCTCACCCCAACCCTCTCCCAAAGGAGAGGGTATCGATTACTTCGTGCGTCCCGCGATGATTTCATCCGCTACATTACGCGGGGCTTCCGCATAATGATGGAACTCCATCGTGTAGGTTGCACGTCCCTGCGACATCGAACGCAGCGTGGTCGCATAGCCAAACATCTCGGCCAGCGGCACGTCAGCGCGGATAATCTGGCTGCCGTACTGCTCTTCCATGCCCTGCACCATGCCGCGACGGGAAGAGAGATCGCCCATAATATTACCGGCGTACTCTTCCGGCGTTTCCACCTCGACGTGCATCACCGGCTCCAGGATCGCCGGATCGGCCCTGCGCGCGCCCTCTTTAAAACCGAGGATCGCCGCCATGCGGAACGCCATCTCCGAGGAGTCGACGTCGTGATACGAGCCAAACGTCAGGGTCGCTTTCACGTCTACAACCGGATAACCCGCCAGCACGCCCGTGTTCATGGCTTCGCGCAGCCCTTTTTCCACTGAAGGAATGTACTCGCGCGGTACCACGCCGCCTTTGGTGGCATCTTCAAATTTGAAGCCGCTGCCCGGCTCAAGCGGTTCCAGGCTCAGCACCACGTGTCCGTACTGCCCTTTACCGCCAGACTGACGCACAAATTTCCCTTCGATATCCTTCACCGCTTTGCGCAGGGTTTCACGATAGGTCACCTGCGGACGGCCGATGTTGGCTTCGACGTTAAACTCGCGCTTCATGCGGTCGACGATAATTTCCAGATGCAGCTCGCCCATCCCGGAGATAATCGTCTGGCCGGACTCTTCGTCGGTATGCAGACGGAACGACGGATCTTCTGCCGCCAGGCGCTGCAACGCGATACCCATTTTCTCCTGGTCCGCCTTGGTTTTTGGCTCAATCGCCAGGGAGATCACCGGATCCGGGAACTCCATGCGCTCAAGGGTAATCACCGCGTTCGGATCGGTCAGGGTATCCCCGGTGGTGACATCTTTCAGCCCCACGCAGGCGGCAATATCACCGGTGCGCAGTTCGTCCACCTCATGACGATCGTTCGCGTGCATCAGCACAATACGCCCGATACGCTCTTTCTTCCCTTTCACCGGGTTATAGACCGCATCGCCTTTTTTCAGCACGCCGGAATAGACGCGGATAAAGGTCAGCTGCCCGACGTAAGGGTCGCTCATCAGCTTGAACGCCAGCGCCGAGAACGGCTCGTCATCGCTTGGGTGACGCTCGGCGTGCTGCCCTTTTTCATCTACGCCATCAATAGCGGGAACGTCCAGCGGGGACGGCATCAGCTCAATTACGGCATCAAGCATTCGCTGCACGCCTTTATTTTTAAAGGCGCTGCCGCACAGCATCGGCTGGATTTCACCGGCGATGGTGCGAATACGCAGGCCGCGAATGATATCGGCCTCGTCCAGCTCGCCCGTTTCCAGATAGTTATCCATTAGGTCGTCGCTGGCTTCCGCCGCGGCCGACACCATTTTTTCGCGCCATTCCTGGGCGGTGCTAAGCAGGTCGTCCGGCACGGGCGCATAGGTAAACGCCATGCCCTGGGTGGCATCGTCCCAGACAATGCTGCGCATTTTGATCAGATCGACCACGCCGGAGAAGGTGTCTTCCGCCCCTACCGGGATCACAATCGGCACCGGGTTGGCTTTCAGGCGCTCCTGCATCATTCGCACGACGCGGAAGAAATCCGCCCCCGGGCGGTCCATTTTGTTGACGAAGGCGATGCGCGGAACGTGATACTTGTTCGCCTGACGCCAGACGGTTTCCGACTGGGGCTGCACGCCGCCCACGGAGTCATACACCATCACCGCGCCGTCGAGCACGCGCATGGATCGTTCCACTTCGATGGTGAAATCCACGTGCCCCGGGGTGTCGATAATGTTGATCCGGTGCGGCTCAAAGCCTCTGTCCATACCCGCCCAGAAGCAGCTTACAGCTGCGGAGGTAATGGTGATCCCGCGCTCTTGCTCCTGCGCCATCCAGTCGGTTGTTGCCGCGCCATCGTGTACTTCACCCAGTTTGTGGCTCATTCCGGTATAAAACAGAATGCGCTCGGTGGTGGTTGTTTTACCGGCATCGATATGCGCGGAGATACCGATGTTGCGATAACGTTCGAGAGGGATGGGTCGGGGCATGATAAATCCTTAGTCATTAAGACAGGTATGTGACGACCGGGATGGTCGCGCGTTTGTTCGTTTGCTATAATAGTCGCATTGTACGAGTATTATCGAACTATTTTGACAAGGTTGAACTATTGTTGATATAGCTCAATCTGATGAATCACGCAGGAAAACTATGATCCCTAACCATCCCGAACCTGAACAAATTCTTCTGGAAAACGTGCTGTTTGCCCTCGGCAACCCGCTACGCCTCTCGATTGTCCGCCGTCTTGCCGACGGCAGCGAAATGAGCTGCAACGCCCTGCGCCCGGAAGAGGTCGTGAAATCGACCATGACCCATCACTGGCGCGTATTGCGCGACAGCGGCGTGGTGTGGCAACGCCCGCAGGGGCGGGAGAATATGATTTCACTGCGACGCGAGGATCTGGACGCCCGCTTTCCAGGGCTGATGGCGATTTTGTTGCAGGTGAAGTGAGTACCAGAACGTGATGAGGGCGCTGGATATGGGAGTTAACATCAATGTTGAAAGCCCTGCCAGGAGCTTTTCTTCTTCGAATCCACACTCATCGATTACTCGTTATCAGTATTTAAGTGCTAAATACGATTTCATATTGCCATCAGAGAAATGAATGAGTAATTGTTATAATTTAGATAAGAATATGAATCTTAAATAGGATTTTGTATTTTTTAGTGATTCATATCAAAAAGTTCAAAACTAATTATATTGTTAGCCAGTGAACTTTA
>NZ_JAKCMV010000038.1 GCF_021440515.1 Enterobacter asburiae
GCATCCCTTGCAGGTTATTTGAATGTTAATTTTGTGGGTTAATCTTTTTTCGGCGGTAAACAGTTTATCTTTAGTTGTTAAATTTGATTGAGATCGCAAATCCGCCATAAACCGCACCTTTTGTGCGTTTTTGTAATCGATTGATTTAGAATACTTTCGAAGAGAAATTACCTACAAAGTATGACCTGTTAATGTCCACTTAAGCAGCGCCCTGCACCACCTCAGTGCAATTGACCTCATGTACAGTGCAAACGCCCCCGTCGTCCCTGCCGCTTCATCCCGTTTGGCCTGCATCGGCATGATTAAATATTGCGCAACATATTCTAAACCTGGCGTTTATCCCGATTTTTGTTAAGGCACCGGAAGTGGCGTAATCCCTGCAATACTTATCTCAGTATCATGTGATACGCGATCCCCGGGAGCATATTTTGAACAGGTTACCTTCCAGCGCCTCGGCTCTTGCCTGTACCGCGCACGCACTGAATCTCATCGAAAAGCGAACGCTTGACCATGAGGAGATGAAACAACTTAACCGTGAGGTCATCGACTACTTTAAAGAGCATGTGAATCCTGGTTTTCTGGAGTATCGCAAATCTGTTACCGCTGGCGGGGATTACGGAGCCGTAGAGTGGCAGGCGGGAAGTCTGAATACGCTTGTCGACACCCAGGGACAGGAATTTATCGACTGCCTGGGTGGTTTCGGTATTTTCAACGTGGGGCACCGTAATCCAGTTGTGGTTTCCGCCGTACAGAATCAACTCGCGAAGCAACCGCTTCACAGCCAGGAACTGCTCGACCCCCTTCGCGCCATGCTCGCGAAAACGCTGGCGGCCTTAACGCCCGGCAAGCTCAAATACAGCTTCTTTAGCAACAGCGGCACGGAGTCGGTCGAGGCGGCGCTTAAGCTCGCCAAAGCGTACCAGTCCCCGCGCGGCAAATTCACCTTTGTTGCCACCAGCGGCGCGTTCCACGGTAAATCGTTAGGCTCGCTGTCGGCGACCGCCAAATCGACGTTCCGTAAACCTTTCATGCCGCTGCTGCCGGGCTTCCGTCACGTTCCCTTTGGCGACATCAACGCGATGCGCACCCTGCTGAGCGAATGCCGTAAAACCGGGGATGACGTGGCGGCGGTGATCCTGGAGCCCATCCAGGGCGAAGGCGGCGTGATCCTGCCACCGCAGGGTTACCTGCCCGCCGTGCGTCAGCTGTGCGATGAGTTTGGCGCGCTGCTGATCCTTGACGAAGTGCAGACCGGAATGGGGCGCACCGGCAGGATGTTTGCGTGCGAGCATGAGAACGTGCAGCCAGACATTCTGTGCCTGGCGAAGGCCCTCGGCGGCGGCGTGATGCCGATTGGCGCGACGGTGGCCACCGAAGAGATCTTCTCGGTGCTGTTCGACAACCCGTTCCTGCATACCACCACCTTTGGCGGCAACCCGCTCTCCTGTGCGGCGGCGCTGGCGACCATCAACGTGCTGCTGGAGCAAAACCTGCCTGCTCAGGCGGAGCAGAAAGGCGACATGCTGCTGGACGGCTTCCGCCAGCTGGCGCGGGAATATCCGGATCTGGTGCAGGATGCACGCGGCAGAGGAATGCTGATGGCGATTGAGTTTGTCGACAACGAAATCGGCTACAGCTTCGCGAGCGAGATGTTCCGCCAGCACGTTCTGGTGGCCGGAACGCTCAACAACTCGAAGACGATCCGCATTGAACCGCCGCTCACCCTGACCATCGAACAGTGCGAGCTGGTGCTCAAAGCGACCCGAAAAGCGCTCGCGGCGCTACGGGTTAGCGTGGAAGAAGCGTAAAGTAATATTGCCGGGCGGCCCTCTTCTCGCCCGGCCTTTATCAGGTAAATCTAACGTTCCAGCCCGCCGATATAAGAATTAACTTACAAAAATAGGGGTTATTTATAACCCCTATTCTGATTTCAGAAACGTTGTTCGTGTCTAAAAAATTAAAACATTATTCCGGTCGTGTCATAATTCCCGTTACAGGCTGCTCCCGACCCTGATGGCGGCGCTGGCCTGCTCCGGCGCGCTGCTGGTGGCGGTGACCTTCTGGCAGGGGCGTTACCTGACGAAATTTCAGCCCTCACCGGAAGACTATGCCGGCCGGGTACTGACGCTGACCGAAACGGGCATTGGCACCGAACGTCTGCGAAAAGACCAGGCGCTGAGCTATATCGTGCGCTATCAGAAAAGCGGCAACGTGGAAGATCTCCAGCAGTTCAGCACCCTGGCAAGGCGCTGGCTCACCACCTGGACCGAGGCGGATATCTACCACAATCTGATCAACGTCGAGCACTATCTCGGCAACGAGAAGCTGGCGCTACAGGTTGCTGACGAGGCCCACCGGCTCTATCGCGAGGATCCTCGCTTCGTGCTCTGAGCTATGAACGGCTCAGCTCCGCCACGGTCATGGTGAAGGCAAGCAGGGTATCGCCTTCGTTGGCGTAGCGGTGCGCGGCTTCGGTTTTCGCCACCGCCGACGCCCCCGCAGGGATGCGGGTCACTTCGTCATCAACCGTCAGGGTTAACTCTCCGGCTTCAACGTGCAGCAGCTCGAAGGTCACGCTCGGGTGGCCGGGCGACGAGAAGCTCTCGCCGGGCTGCATTACCCATTTCCACAGCTCGACCATATCCGGGCCAGCGGTTCCGGCCAGCAGCCTCGCGCTGCCGCCCTTCTCCCCCTGCCACAGCACCGGGATCGCCTCTTTCGCAATCAGATGCACCGACGGCTCGCTGGAAACGTTGACGATATCCGCCACCGATACGCCCAGCGCGACTGCCAGCTTGCACAGAATGGCGATGCTCGGGTTGGCCGCGCCCTTTTCGATCTCCACCAGCATCCCTTTGCTGACGCTGGCGCGGCGCGACAGCTCGTCCAGCGACAGCTTTTTCTCTCTGCGCCAGTTGCGAATACGGTTTGCCACCGCCAGGCTTACCTGGGCGATATCGGCCCCCTGCGTGGTCATTATATTGACTTTATCAGTCATTGGTCACTACCATGATATAAAACAGTCGATACAGGATTATTTATGTCTCTCGTTACGCCGTCAATAGACCCGCGTCTTGCCGGGATCGCCCCTGGCTTCCGGGCGCTGAGCATTGTGGTTGAAGCTGCGCCGATTACCCACTCGGAGGTGGCTCCCGCCGCCCTGGCCCACGCCTGCCAGCAGGTGCTGAATGACGATCTGCCCTGGGCGCAGGCGCATCTCGACGCCTGGGACGAGGTGTTTAAAGCCTTTGGCGCGAAGCCCAAACGCACTCCCTGTTCAGCGTCGGCGCTGCGTAAGCGGGTGCTGAAAGACGGCTCGCTGCCGCCGCTCGATCCGGTGGTGGATATCTACAACGCCATCAGCATTCGCTACGCCATTCCGGTCGGCGGCGAAAACCTCGCGGCCTACAGCGGCGCGCCGCGCCTGACGATCGCTGAGGGTAGCGAACCCTTTGATACCGTCAAAGAGGGGCAGCCCGCGGTGGAATATCCCGACGCCGGGGAAGTTATCTGGCGTGACGACATCGGCGTAACCTGCCGTCGCTGGAACTGGCGGCAGGGGGTGCGCACCCGGCTGGACAGCCAGGCGCAGCGCATGTGGTTTATTCTTGAAAGCCTGCCCGCCATGCCGCTCGACGCGCTGGAAGAGGCGGGTAAAGAGCTGGTGGACAACCTGCAAAAGCTGATGCCGGGCGCCACGGCGCAGGTTCAGCTACTCACACTCTGAGGAGCAAACAATGTTTCACGGGTTAAGCGCGTTTCCGCTAACGCCGCTCAAAGATGGTCGGTTTGATGACCAACGGTTTTCGCAGATGCTGGCGCCGCTGGTTGACGCGGGCGTGGATTCGCTGGGGATCCTCGGGTCAACCGGCAGCTATGCCTATCTCACCGTTGAGGAGCGGGCGCACATTACCCGCCGCGCGGTGGCGCAGGCCGGAAATACTCCGGTGATGGTAAGCATCGGCGCGCTTCGCCAGGATGACATTTCCCGCCTGGCGCATGACGCCCAGGCCGCAGGCGCGCGCGGCGTGCTGATGGCGCCCGTGTCCTATCAGCGGCTGACGGAAGAAGAAGTCTACTCCCTGTATGAAACGGTCACCCGGCAGCTCTCCGTCCCGCTGTGCGTGTACGATAATCCGGCCACCACCGGGTTTACCTTCAGCGAAGAGCTGATGGTTGCCGTTGCGGCGCTGCCTCAGGTCGGCTCGGTAAAGTTTGGCCGTATCCCGCAGGATGTGGCGGCGCTGCGCGCGCGTCTGCCGCAAACGGTCACTATGGGGATCAGCGGCGACTGGCAGGCGGCGTCTGCACTACAGCAGGGTTTTGACGTCTGGTATTCGGTTGTTGCCGGACTGTTCCCGCAGGCGGCGCTGGCTATCGTGCGCGCCACCGATACCGCCCCGTCAGACAGGCTCGAACCGCTGTGGGCGCTGTTTCGCCAGTACGGCAGCCTGCGGGTCATGGCCGCCGCAGCAGAGCTAATGGGGAAAGCTGCCGCGCCCGCGCTGCCGTTCCCGTTACGGGCGCTGCACGGAGAGGCGCGAGAAACGCTGGCTGCGGTGCTAGAGCGCCTGCAACTGGCCTGAATGCAAGCGCGGCGCAGACCGTTTTTATCCATTTTCACACTGAATTATATTGACCAAATATAGTTAGCCTGATAATTATTATGCGGGGATAGGATTTTCCTCATAATGGATTAACACAGGAGTGTGACCTCATGGATGCTAAAAAACTTTGCGCCGCGTTCGCGATATTTGCCCTTTCCACTTCAGTTTGTCTGGCCGCAGGCCATAGCGGGAAAATCCGCTTTATCGGCCAGGTCGTCGAAGGCGGATGCTGGAACGTGACGGGTACGCACAACGTCACCTGCCAGCACAACAACGCCACCACCCATTATCAGCTGACCAGCAACAGCCAGTCGACGCTCGATGCGAGCAACGCCACGGTGATTACCCGCGCGGTTGCCCCCGACGCGTCCCTTGAGCTGATGCAAATCACCTACCACTAACGCTCTGCCCCGGCTGCCCGGCAGGCATTACGCCGCCGGGCAGATCGGTTATTCCGGCAACAATCCGACAAAACAGCGCTTCTTGCGCGGCTCCGACATCAACGCTTCCAGCTTATCCACGCACGCCAGATAGTGCGGCGTTTGCTTATGCGCCAGCACCGCCTCTTCATCCTTATAGGCTTCGTAGATAAAGAAGCGGGTCTTCACCCTCGGGTCCTGCAATACGTCAAAACGCAAATTTCCCGGCTCCCGGATCGCCCCTTCGTGGTTGGCGCGGAACACCTCCAGAAACTCGTCCACCCGCTCGGGTTTGATGTTGATCTCCACTAACGTCACGTTCATTTTGCCTCTCCCTGTTTCTCTTCCTGCCAGAACTGGAACGCGTCGCGCGCGCTCATGTTCTCGTGAACCACTTTTTTCACCGCCTTGAGCATCGCCAGCGGCGCGCTGGACTGGAAGATGTTGCGCCCCATGTCCACGCCGGATGCTCCCTGATCGATAGCCCGCCAGCACATCTCCAGCGCCTCCTGCTCCGGCAGCTTTTTACCGCCCGCGATGACAATCGGCACCGGGCAGCTGGCGGTCACTTTTTCAAAGCCCTCTTCCACGTAGTAGGTTTTGACAACCTGCGCCCCCATCTCGGCGGCGATACGGCTGGCGAGCGAGAAGTAGCGCGCGTCGCGGGCCATCTCTTTACCCACGCCCGTCACCGCCAGCGTCGGCATACCGTAGCGCGCCCCCGCGTCCACCAGCTTAATAATGTTGTTGATCGACTGATGCTCAAACTCGCTGCCAATATAGACCTGCGCCGCCACCGCGCAGACGTTCAGGCGCAGGGCATCCTCCATCGCCACCGCCACGCACTCGTTGGAAAGCTCGCCCAGAATCGAGTTCCCGCCGGATGCGCGAAGCACCACGGGTTTATTGGTCGCAGGCGGCACCTGGCTGCGTAAAATTCCGCGCGTACACATCAGCACGTCGGTTTCGCCAAACAGCGGCGCAATGGAGAGATCGATACGCTCAAGCCCGGTGGTCGGCCCCTGAAAATAGCCGTGGTCAAAGGCCAGCATCACCGTGCGGTTGCTGTGCGGACTGAAGATGCGCGCGAGACGCGACTGCATCCCCCAGTCCAGCGCCCCGCAGCCCTTCAGGGTGAAGGGCACATTCTGCTGCGGTGTCCCGATACCGAAATCCTTGCCGTCTTTGATGTCGTCTAAATCAGCCATGTGCTCCCCCGTCAGAAATCGTATTTGTTGATGTTCTCTTTGGTGAATATCACGCGCTCCGGCAGCAGCACGATGCCGTTGCCCTTCGCCTCATACTGGTAGCCCTGCACGCTGTTCGGCTCGACCTTCAGCGTCCCGATATCTTTCACGTCCACGCTGTCGCCCACGTTAAGATCGCCTTTTTTCAGCAAACGATCGGCGACGTTGACCGCAATTTTGCCCTGCTGCACCACGTCCCACAGGCCGAAAGCTTTCACCGTGCCGCGCTCCACGTACGGGCGCATCACGTTCGGGGTGCTGAACCCAACGATCGCCACCCCGTCACGCTTGAGGTTTTCTGCCGCCTGCGCCGCCGCTGGCAGGGCGTTGGCGTCCGGGGCGATAATCGCGTCCAGATCCGGATAGGCTTTTAAGATCCCCTCGGCGGTTTGCAGGGATTTGGTGGCGTCGTTATAGCCAAACTGGGTGGTGACGACCTGCCACTGAGGATGGTCTTTCTCGATTTTGGCCTTCGCCTCTTTCACCCACTGGTTCTGGTCGGTGACGGTCGGGCTTGAGTAGAAGAACGCCACTTTGGCATTCGGTTTGGTGACCTGCTTGCCCGCCATCTCCACCAGCAGGCCGCCGAGCTGCTGCGGCGTGCCCTGGTTAATGTAGATGCTGCGGCACTCCGGTTTGGTGTCCGAGTCCCAGGTCAGCACCTTCACGCCGCGCTGCATCGCGCGCTTGAGCGCCGGGCAGAGGCCGTCCGGCGACACGGCGGAGACAATAATGGCGTTGTAGCCCTGGTTGACGAAGTTGTTGATGAGCTGCACCTGGCCGGACACGCTCGGCTCGGTCGGGCCGTCGTAGGTCACGTCCACGCCGAGATCTTTCCCCGCCTCTTTCGCCCCGTTGCCGCCGCTGGTAAAGAACCCCACGCCGACCAGCTTCGGGATAAAGGCGATGCGGTCTGCCGCCTGCACCGACGCAACGCTGAGAGCCATCGCCAGCACGATCAGTTTTGTTTTCATCTTACGCTCCGGATAGTTTTCTAAAGAGAGATCGCACCCATTCACGGTGCAGACTCAGCGAACGTCCCATCACCACCACAACCAGCAGCGCCCCTGACAGCGCGCTCGACACCTGGTTGGGGATGCCGACCATCTGTAAACCCTGTTGCAGATACCCCACCAGCAGCGCCGCCAGTGCCGTACCCACAACCGAACCTGAACCGCCATAAATATTCGCCCCGCCGAGCACCGCGGCGGTAAGCGCGGGCATCAGCAGATCGCGCCCTAAATCCGAACGCGCAGAGCCGAAATAGGAGACCATCACCAGCGCGGCAATCGCCGAGGCCACGCCCACCAGGCCGTACAGCGCGTAGGGCATGCCGTTCACCGACAGCGCCGCATAGCGCGCCGCGCGCGGGTTTTGCCCTATCAGGAACAGGTGGCGTCCGAAGCGTCCGCGGTGGGTAATCAGCCAGAAGAACAGCGTGATAAAGGCGAACAGCACCAGCGGGATCGGCAGCCCTAAAACGGTAAGGTTGGCGAACGCGGTAAAGCTATTCGGGAAGCCACCGATCCCCTCGTAGCCCGTCGCCCCGGCCATGCCGGAGAGCAGCAGCGCCCCGCCGCCGTACAGGTACAGCGTACCGAGGGTGATCACCAGCGGGCTGATCCCGGTGTAGTGGATAAGCAATGCGTTAACCAGCCCGCACAGCAGGCCGAGCAGCAGCGTGAGCGGAATCGCCAACGCCATCGGCCAGCCCGCCTGCATCATCACCCCCAGCGCGATGGCGCACAGGCCGATGGTGGAGCCGAGCGAAATGTCGATCCCGCCGCTAATAATCACCAGCGTCAGCGGCAGGGCCACAATGCCGATGCAGATAAAATCGCTGGTGCTGAACAGCAGCATGTTCACGTCGAGCATGCGCGGGTTGATGGCCCCAAACAGCAGGATTTCGAGCACCAGCAACATCAGCAGCGCGCTTTCCCAGTTAAGCTTCATTTACGCCACCTCTTTTTTGCGTTTTGGAAACGGGGTGACGTGCTTTCCCCCTCTGTTACCCGGCTGGAAGCGGCTGTACTTCAGCGCCCGCTGATGACGCGCCAGCGCCTGACGCAGGCGACCGTCGAGCACCAACACGCCCAGCAGCACCAGCCCGGCGATAAAGTCGTTCCACCAGGCCGGGAGTTTAAACAGCACCAGCACGGTGTCGATCTGGGTCAGGAAGAACGCCCCGAGGAACGCGCCAACCAGCGTCCCGGTGCCGCCCAGCAGCGAAATGCCCCCCAGCACGCAGGCGGCGATGGCCTTCATCTCCAGCCCGCTGCCGGTCTGGTTCGGCACAAAGCCAATCTGCGAGGCAAAGACAATCCCGGCGCAGGCCGCCAGCATCCCGTTGAGCGTAAAGGCGATCATCCGGGTGCGGTTCACCGCCACGCCAAGCTGGCGCGCGGCGGCGAGGTTATCCCCCACCGCGTAAAAATCACGGCCAGGCAGGGTGCGCGAGAAGATCCACGCCCCGGCCGCCGCCAGCAGAAGCACGCCGTAGCCGATGGGCGAGATCCCAAGTGCCAGCGGCTCCGACAGAGACTTGAGGCTCGACGGCAGCCCTTCGATCCACTTGCCGCCCGTCCACAGCAGCATCGCGCCGCGGTAGAGCCCGAGCGTGCCGAGGGTGGCGACAATCGCCGGAATGCGCAGCCCGACCACCAGAAAACCGTTAAACGCCCCGGCCAGCGCGCCGATCAGCAGCGCAAAAAGGATCGCCACGGGCAGGCTGTAGCCGCCGTTCAGGGCCACCCCCACGGCGATCGCGCACAGCCCCACCGTCGATCCCACGGACACGTCGATGTTGCGGGTCAACATCACCATCGCCGCACCCAGCGCCAGCAGGATCAGGATCTGCGAGCTGGCGAAGATCATCCCCAGCGTCTGAAAGCTGAGATAGGCCGGATTAAGCGCCACCAGCACGACAAACAGCGCGAGGATCGCCAGCAGCGCGCTCAGCTCGCGGTTCTTCAGTAACGTCTTCATGATTGTCCTCCGAAGGCCAGCGACATCATTTTGTCGAGGCTGACGGCGTGGCGCGGCAGCTCGCCGCTGAGCATTCCCTGATGCATCACCAGCACGCGGTCGGCAAGGCCGGGAAATTCGTCGAGATCGCTTGAGATCATCAGCACCGCCACGTTTTGCGCCGCCACGCTTTTGATAAGCTGATAGATATCCGCCCGCGCCGAGACATCCACCCCGCGCGTGGGTTCGTCCACGATCAGCAGCAGCGGGTTGGCCTCCAGACAGCGCGCCAGCAGCACCTTTTGCTGGTTGCCGCCCGAGAGCGTGCGCACGGGCTGATCGGCATGGTTAAGCTTGATCCCGAGCGCCCGGTGATAGCGTTCCACCACCGCCGCCTCGCGCTTGCGCTGCTGCCAGAGCGACGGCTCGTTCAGCGCCACGGTGTTCCAGCGAACGGGCGCATCCAGGAACAAGCCGGAAACCTGACGATCCTCCGGCAGATAGACCAGCCCTTTTTCCAGCCGCGAGGCCACCGTGTCGCCGCCGATATCCTGATTTTCCAGCCAGACGCGCCCGCCGCGCACGGGGCGCAGGCCGTAGAGGGTTTCGGCAAACTCGGTGCGCCCGGATCCCACCAGCCCGGCCAGACCGACGATCTCCCCGGCGTAGATCTCCATGCTGAGATCGATAAACCCCTCCCCGGTGAGGGACTCCACGCGCAGCACCGGAAAATCCTGCGCCTGGGTGCGTCGGTTGCCCGGCAGCGCCAGCCACAGCTTTTGCGTATCGCTCAGATCGTTATCGCGACCGACCGGGGTCATCGCCGCGATCAGGGCGCTGTCGTCGTACTGCGCGGTTTCTCCGCTGAGCACCACCGCCCCGTCGCGCATCGCCGAAACGTGGCTGGCGAGCTGGCGGATCTCCGGCAGCTTGTGCGAGATAAAAACAATGCCGACACCGAGCGCCTGTAGCGCACGGATCTGGCTAAAAAGCCGTTCGGTTTCCCCCGGCGTGAGCGAGGCCGTGGGCTCGTCCAGAATGAGGATCGTCGCGTTGCGCATCAGGCCGCGCAGGATCTCCACCATCTGCTGATCCGCCACCTCAAGGGTGCTGGCGGTGGCGTCCAGGTTAAGCTGGCACTGAAGCTGCTGAAGCTTTTCCGCCAGGCGCTTATGCACTCCGCTTTCGCGCGGCAGGCGGAAAAGGATGTTTTCGCGCACCGTCAGATTCGGAAACAGCATCGGCTCCTGCGGCACCAGGTAGATCCCGAGCCTGTGCGCCTGTCCCGGTGTGAGCCGAGCAAAGGACTGGCCGTTTACCGAAAGTTCACCGCCGTCCGGGGTCTCTACGCCCGCGATGATTTTCATCAGCGTCGATTTCCCCGCGCCGTTACCGCCCATCAGCGCGTGAACCTGACCGGCAAGCAGCGTGAAATCAATGCCTTTTAATACCGGCACACCGGAGAACTGCTTGCTGATATCACGTGCTTCGATCAGTGGGGTCATCATCGCTCCGCTATTGAACAAATGATTTTTAGATTTAATAATGTTCAAAAGCGTAGACGGTGAACTATATTTACAACCGTGCAGGGATCACAGTTTTATCGATTCAGATCCATTTAAACCTGAAACCATCCTAAAGATCCGTTTTGCCGCGTGGCTCACATTTTCAACCCGCGCCATCACGAACATATGATCTAAATTTTTATAAGAGTTCAAATATGGGCGAGAAACGCATTACTGAAGAGAGTCGGTTTGCAGGGCTGGCACTGGCGGAAGAGGAGCTGGTAGCGCGCGTCGCCTGGTGTTACTACCACGACGGGCTGACCCAGAACGACATTGGCGAGCGGCTTGGCCTGCCACGACTGAAGATTTCGCGCCTGCTGGAAAAGGGGCGGCAGTCGGGGGTGATCCGCGTGCAGATCAACTCCCGCTACGAGGGCTGTCTGGCGCTGGAAACCGAGCTACAGCAGCGCTTCGGGCTGAAGCTGGTGCGGGTGATGCCCGCGCTTAACACGCCGCCCATGAACGTGCGTTTAGGCATTGGCGCCGCCCAGTCGTTAATGGGCGTACTGGAACCCGGACAGCTGCTGGCGGTGGGATTTGGTGAAACCACCATGAGCTGTCTTCAGCACTTAAGCGGATTTATCAGCTCCCAGCAGATCCGCATGGTGACGCTCTCCGGCGGCGTGGGGCCGTACATGACCGGGATCGGCCAGCTGGACGCCGCCTGTAGCGTCAGCATGATCCCCGCCCCGCTTCGCGTGTCATCCGCCGAGGTGGCGGGAATATTAAAGCGTGAAACCAGCGTGCGGGACGTGATCCTCGCCGCTACCGCCGCCGACGTGGCCGTTGTGGGGATTGGCGCGCTGAACCAGCGTCGGGACGCGACGATACTGCGCTCCGGCTATATCAGCGAAGGTGAACAGCTGATGTACGCCCGCAAGGGAGCCGTGGCCGATATCCTCGGCTATTTCCTCAACGCTGAAGGCGAGTGCGTGGAGGAGCTGGAGATCCACAAAGAGTTACTCGGCGTCACCCTCGATGAGCTGGCGCAGCTGCCGACCATCGTTGGCGTGGCCGGCGGTGAAGAGAAAGCCGATGCGATTTACGCCGCACTGAAAGGTCGCCGTATCAATGGCCTGGTGACGGAAGAGAATACAGCCCGCGCGGTGCTGGCCCTGGCAACATAAGAGCCTGCCCTGCGCTAACAACGAGGCAAACTCATGAGTTACCTTTTAGCGTTAGATGCAGGGACAGGCAGCGTTCGCGCCGTCATTTTCGATTTGCAGGGCAATCAGGTGGCCGTCGGCCAGACCGAGTGGAAACACCTGAGCGTGGAGAACGTGCCGGGATCGATGGAGTTTGACCTCGATACCAACTGGCGGCTGGCCTGCCAGTGCATCTATCAGGCGCTGGAGCGCGCGCGCCTGAGCGCGGCGGATATCCAGTCCGTCGCCTGCTGCTCCATGCGCGAAGGCATTGTGCTTTACGACCGCGACGGCGAGGCTATCTGGGCGTGTGCCAACGTTGACGCTCGCGCCAGCCGCGAGGTGGCCGAACTCAAAGAGATCCACGACTACCGCTTTGAATCCGAAGTCTATGACGTATCCGGCCAGACGCTGGCCCTGAGCGCCATGCCGCGCCTGCTGTGGCTGGCGCACCATCGCCCGGATATCTACCGCAAGGCCGCCACCATCACCATGATCAGCGACTGGCTGGCGGCGAAGCTCTCCGGCGAGCTGGCGGTTGACCCGTCGAACGCGGGCACCACCGGCATGCTCGATCTGTTTTCCCGCGACTGGCGTCCGGCGCTGCTGGACATGGCCGGGCTGCGCGCCGATATCCTTTCCCCCGTCAAAGAAACCGGCACCGTGCTCGGTGCGATCACCCGTGCAGCGGCGGCGCAAAGCGGCCTGCGCGAGGGCACGCCGGTGGTAATGGGCGGCGGCGATGTGCAGCTGGGCTGTCTTGGGCTCGGCGTGGTGCGCCCGGCGCAAACGGCGGTGCTGGGCGGCACCTTCTGGCAGCAGGTAGTTAACCTGCCGCAGGTCAGAACCGATCCTGAAATGAACATCCGCGTGAACCCGCACGTCATACCCGGCATGGCGCAGGCGGAATCGATCAGCTTCTTTACCGGGCTGACGATGCGCTGGTTCCGCGACGCCTTTTGCGCGGAAGAAAAGCTGATTGCCGAACGGATGGGGATGGATACCTACTCGCTGCTGGAAGAGATGGCGAGCCGCGTGCCGCCCGGCTCTCACGGGGTGATGCCGATTTTTTCCGACGCGATGCACTTCAGCCAGTGGTATCACGCCGCGCCGTCGTTTATTAACCTCTCCATCGACCCGGAAAAGTGCAACAAAGCGACGCTGTTCCGGGCGCTGGAAGAGAACGCGGCGATTGTCTCCGCCTGCAACCTGGCGCAGATCTCGCGCTTCTCCGGCGTGACCTTCGACAGCCTGGTGTTCGCGGGCGGCGGCGCGAAAGGGGCGCTGTGGAGCCAGATTTTAAGCGACGTCACCGGGCTGCCGGTGCGCGTACCGGAGGTAAAAGAGGCCACGGCGCTGGGCTGCGCGATTGCGGCCGGAGCAGGCGCAGGGCTGTTTGCGGATATGGCCGCGACGGGCGAAAAGCTGGTGAGATGGAGCCGGGAGTTCACGCCAAACCCACAGCACCGAGAGCTGTACGACGGCATGATGCACAAATGGCAGGCGGTCTACGCCGACCAGCTTGGGCTGGTGGACAGCGGGCTCACCACGTCAATGTGGCAGGCGCCGGGGCTGGTGCGCGACACTCGCCCCTCACCCCGGCCCTCTCCCCAAAGGGGCGAGGGAGAAAACCAGATCGAGCCAATACTTTAAAACCGCACTAGCCAGTCCCCTCTCCCCTCCGGGGAGAGGGTTAGGGTGAGGGGCATTATTTGAATCCCATCACAATCACCGCATTCCCTTTTCATCGACCCGGAAAAGTGCAACAAGGCCACGCTGTTCCGCGCACTGGAGGAGAACGCCGAACCCGGCACATCGGGAGCTGTACGACGGGATGATGCACAAATGGCAGGCGGTGTATGCCGACCAGCCGGGGCTGGTGGACAGCGGGCTAACCACGTCGATGTGGCAGGCACCGGGGCTAGTGCGCGCAGCGGGGCTGTAAAATGTGCCGTATGGCGCTGCGGTATATCAGGTAAGCACAGCGCCACCGGGAAAAATAGAGATCATCACAATATTTTTATCTCCATCCTGACGGAGGAGGAACGACTTCGATTTTCCCCTCTTCAGTGAGCTGATACTCAAACTGTTCATCGGGAATATGAAATATTACTTTGCCATCAGTCCCTTCATTGACTATCAGCAAGTAATTTTTAACAAGGCAATTTTTATCATTTTTAATGTCAGGAAAACATCTGAGATCCTCCTTTGGCATTTCATCATAATTAGTGAATCCATCACTAATATCGATGATGTAATATCTGTGCGTGACATTATTGTATAAAGGGTAATCTTCTTTAAGTTGATCCCGGCGAGCCATATACCAGTCAATTTTTTCTTTATCTGTTAAGGGAAGATGGTCTACAGCAATACTCATTGTAGATCCTGCATCAGAATATACATAGAGTATATTCACTGGCCTTAACGTCCACGCATTATAGAGCGCCCCCAGTAAAAACAAACCCAATAACAGTGCATATTTCTTTTTCACCAGTAACTCCCGATTGTTTCTACTGTGTGAAAGTTTGTGAAAAATGGCTTAAATGCAAAATCTTTGTGTCTTTGCAAAAAGAACCAGATGCGGAAAAATCTAAACTCTTTAAAAAGTTTGTTTTGAATATCGTTAATATCCAATCCGAAATGGTCCTGAGCATCAAACCATACGGTTGCGCTCCAGCCTTGGTTATATTTTTGAATGTGAGAAATCGTTATTTTTTGCGCTGAAATATCATGTACAGTTATCCCAAGCCCATTGATTCTATCTAGTTTGTTATCAAATTTAGGAAGGCGAGAATCCAATAAACTTTTTTCAATAGAATGCATGATTTGGGGAAAATCTCCCTCGCCACCGTTCAATGCAAACTCATCTTTCAAATTATTTTCAATAATTGAAAGGGGATTATCAAGAGAGTGAGTTCTTATCCTCTCATGGAATGCTGAATTTAATTTCTCGCTATAAAAACTTGTACCGTTTCCATAACGAAAATGTTCTATCATCTCACCAATTAGTGTTTTATATTTCCCCTGAAATGAAAACATTTGAGAATATTCTTTCATTTCCGCAAATAGAATATCGACGCATTCCTCATGCGATATTTTTACTCCGGGAGTGATTGAGTTTAATAATCCATCCAGCTGATGTTTATAAGGTAGGTCGTAACGGATAAGTTGATAAGGGTCTACTCTTGCAGAGATATCCTTTAGACCGAGCGACAGGAGTTCTTGCTCCCCCATATCCCCACACTGCATGTCGTCTGCATTGTTATCGTTGAAGCGTCCGACCGTTTCAAAGAGGGTATAAGGAAGATACATTGATGAGCTAAAAGAATTGATCACTTACATTCATCCATTTAATAATCAATACGTTAGATGCATTTCATTTCGACATTAGATTAAAACCCCTTAAATTAACAGTCCTGTTTCACATTCTTACTGGTCGATATCAGTACAGTGGCAGGCACCGGGGCGAGTGCGCGACACTCGCCCCTCACCCTGCCCCTCTCCCCTAAGGGGAGAGGGAAAAAACCAGATCGAGCCAATACTTTGAGACCTCACCGGCCAGTCCCCTCATCCCTAAGGGGAGAGGGAAAAAACCAGATCGAGTCAATTCTTTAAGGCCTCACCGGCCAGTCCCCTCTCCCCTTAGGGGCGAGGGAAAAAACCAGATCGAGCCAATTCTTTAAGGCCGCACTAGCCAGTCCCCTCGCCCCTCCGGGGAGAGGGTTAGGGTGAGGGGCATTATTTGAATCCCATCACAATCGCCGCATTCCCCTTTTCCCTTTTACTTTCCACTGGCTAAATTAGTAACTCATCCGACCACATAACAATAATTTTACATTGGAAGAGACTATGAGCCGCTACCCGTCGTTATTCGCCCCCCTCGATCTGGGATTCACAACGCTCAAAAACCGCGTGTTGATGGGCTCGATGCACACCGGTCTGGAGGAGCATCCGGACGGCGCGGAACGTCTGGCGGCCTTTTACGCCGAACGCGCGCGTCACGGCGTAGCGCTGATTGTCACCGGCGGCGTTGCCCCTGCCCCGTCCGGCGTGGGTATGGAAGGCGGCGCGGTGCTAAACGATGCGTCGCAGCTTGCGCACCATCGCATTGTGACCGACGCGGTTCACAAAGAGGGCGGCAAAATCGCCCTGCAAATTCTGCACACCGGGCGCTACAGCTATCAGCCTAACCTGGTGGCCCCTTCTGCCATTCAGGCGCCGATCAACCGCTTCAAACCCCATGCCCTGAGCCACGACGAGATCCTGATCCTCATTGACGACTTCGCCCGCTGCGCCGCACTGGCACGCGAGGCGGGATACGACGGCGTGGAGGTCATGGGCTCTGAAGGCTATCTGATTAACGAATTTCTCGCCGCCCGCACCAACCAGCGCGACGACGAATGGGGCGGCGACTACGCTCGCCGGATGCGCTTTGCCGTTGAGGTGGTGCGCGCCGTGCGCGAACGGGCGGGCGCGGATTTTATTATCGTTTTCCGCCTGTCGATGCTCGATCTGGTGGAGGGCGGCGGCACCTTCGATGAGACCGTGCAGCTGGCGCAGGCCATCGAAGCGGCGGGTGCAACCATCATCAACACCGGGATTGGCTGGCACGAGGCGCGCATTCCTACCATCGCCACCCCGGTGCCGCGCGCGGCCTTTAGCTGGGTGACGCGCAGGCTGAAGGGCCACGTTTCCGTCCCGCTGATCACCACCAACCGCATTAACGATCCGCAGGTGGCGGACGATGTGATCTCGCGCGGCGACGCCGATATGGTGTCGATGGCGCGGCCGTTCCTCGCCGATGCAGAGCTGCTGTCGAAAGCCGAAAGCGGGCGCGCGGACGAGATCAACACCTGTATTGGCTGTAACCAGGCCTGTCTGGATCGGATCTTCGTCGGCAAAGTCACCTCGTGCCTGGTCAACCCGCGCGCCTGTCATGAAACCAAAATGCCCATCGTTCCGGCTGTCCGCAAAAAGCGTCTGGCTGTTGTGGGCGCTGGCCCGGCCGGGCTGGCGTTTGCGGTTAATGCGGCGGGTCGCGGGCATAGCGTGGCGCTGTTCGATGCGAGCGCGGAGATCGGCGGGCAGTTTAATATCGCCAAGCAGATCCCCGGCAAAGAGGAGTTTTACGAAACCCTGCGCTACTACCGCCGGATGCTGACCCTGACGGGTGTGGATCTGCGGCTTAATCAGTTTGTGAGTGCGGGCGATCTTGTGGATTTCGACGAGGTGATCCTGGCAAGCGGGATCGCCCCGCGCACTCCGGCGATCGCGGGTATCGATCATCCGAAGGTGTTGAGCTATCTCGACGTGCTGCGCGACAAAGTGCCGGTCGGCGAGAAGGTGGCGATTATCGGCTGCGGTGGGATCGGCTTTGATACCGCGATGTACCTAAGCCAGCCGGGAGAAGCCACCAGCCAGAACATCGCCGAGTTTTGCGTGGAATGGGGCATCGACACCAGCCTGAACCAGTCCGGCGGCCTGCGTCCGGAAGGGCCACAGCTGCCGAAAAGCCCGCGTCAGATCGTGATGCTGCAACGTAAAGCGAGCAAGCCGGGAGAAGGTCTGGGGAAAACCACGGGCTGGATCCACCGGGCCACCCTGCTTTCGCGCGGGGTGAAGATGATCCCTGCGGTGAGCTATCAGAAGATCGACGACGAAGGCCTGCACGTTACGATCGGCGGCGAACCGCAGCTGTTAGCCGTGGATCATGTGATTTTGTGTGCCGGTCAGGAGCCAAAACGCGATCTGGCGGATCCGCTGCGCGAGGCGGGGAAAACGGTGCATTTGATTGGCGGGTGCGACGTGGCGATGGAGCTGGACGCAAGACGCGCGATTGCGCAGGGGACGAAACTGGCGCTGAGTATTTAAGGGCATTGCCCGGTGGCGCTGCGCTTACCGGGCCTACAAAACCGTAGGCCTGTGCAAGCGCAGCGCCGCCAGGCAAAAGAATCTTACCGACGACGACCCAGCTTCACCGCTTTCAGCACCACAAACTTATTGTTGGTCGCCACGGTCACGCAGTTGCCGAAAATCTTCTTCAGCTTGTGGAAGTAGTCCAGGTGACGGTTCGCCACGATGTACAGCTCGCCGTTGATTTTCAGGCAGCGGCGCGCGTGGTGGAACATCTCCCAGGCGACGTTATCGGTCAGGGCGTGCTTCTGGTGGAACGGCGGGTTGCAGAATACCGCGTTGAAGCGGAACGGCTCCACACCCGACAGCGCGTTATTGATCATAAACTCGCAGCGATCGAGCGCCTCCGGCATGTTCACTTCGACGTTCATCCGGCTCGACGCTACCGCCATCGGCGATTCGTCGCTAAAGACCACGCTGGCCTCCGGGTTCTTCGCCAGCAGGGTCAGGCCAATTACGCCGTTACCGCAGCCCAGATCGACAATCTCCCCTTCCAGATTTTCCGGCAGGTGTTCCATAAAGAAACGCGCGCCGATATCCAGACCGGTACGCGAGAAGACGTTCGCATGGTTATGGATGGTCCAGTCGGTGCCTTCCAGCTTCCAGCTCAGCGTCTCCGGCGCGTCGGCCAGTTCCGGCGCGCTGAAGGTACAGTTGATGAGGCGCGCTTTTTTCCACGCCAGCGTCGTGGTGGTCGGGCCGAGGACTTTTTCGAACAGCTCCAGCGTGGAGGTGTGGATATCACGCGCCTTCGCACCGGCGATAATCCGCGTGTCTGGCGTCACCACTTTGCGCAACGCGCGCAGCTGCTGCTCCAGCAGCGCCATCGTTTTTGGCACTTTGATCAGCACCACGCCCGGCGCCTGCGGATACTCCGCCGTGCTGTCGAGGAACTTCACGCTGGACTCGTCGAGCTCGTTATGTCGCAGGTTTTCACGCGTCGCCAGCTCGCTCAGGTAAGAGTCGCCGATGCTGTACGGCGAATGCTCCGCCAGGGCACAGCCCAGCGCGCCGAACGCGTCATTCAGGATCAGAACCGGGCCGCGGATTTCAGTGTCATCCAACTGTTGCAGCAGATATTCATCCGCCGCTTCCCACGCCTGAAGCGGGTTAACGTCGTCCGTTTCCGGGAAACGTTTTAAGTCGAGTGAACGGAAACCGTTGTCTAAGTGGCTCATCGGCCCTCCTGAATGGTAAAATTTGGTGTATCCCTGAAAAGGGTGCGTGAGTATACCCGTTTTCAACTTATTTTGGGCTTTTGATGAACCAACTAACTTATCTCCAGGGCTACCCGGAGCATTTACTTTCACAGGTTCGCACCCTGATCGCCGAGCAACGCTTGGGCGCCGTGCTGGAAAAACGCTATCCGGGCACCCACGATTTCGCGACCGATAAAGCGCTCTGGCAGTATACGCAGGATCTCAAAAGCCGCTATCTGAAGAGCGCCCCGCCGATCAATAAGGTGATGTACGACAACAAGATCCACGTTCTGAAAAACGCGCTCGGGCTGCACACCGCCATCTCCCGCGTGCAGGGCGGCAAGCTGAAAGCCAAAGCCGAAATTCGCGTGGCGACCGTGTTCCGTAACGCGCCGGAAGCCTTTCTGCGGATGATCGTGGTGCATGAACTCGCGCACCTGAAAGAGAAAGACCACGACAAAGCCTTCTACTCCCTGTGCTGCCACATGGAGCCGCAGTACCACCAGCTGGAGTTTGATACCCGGCTATGGCTTACGCATTTATCGTTAAATGGTAATGCGGAATAGCGCACGCGAATTGTCATGATGACGTGCTACAGTGGCTAAAGGTTCCCAGCTACGGAGTACGTAAACGTTTATGATACGTTTCGCAGTCATTGGTACGAACTGGATCACGCGCCAGTTCGTCGACGCCGCCCACGAAACCGGCAAATTCAAACTCACCGCCGTTTATTCCCGCAGCCTTGAGCAGGCGCAGAGCTTCGCGAACGACTATCTGGTGGAGCATCTCTTCACCTCGCTCGACGCGATGGCGCAAAGCGATGATATTGACGCGGTCTATATTGCCAGCCCGAACTCCCTGCACTTCCCGCAAACGAAGCTGTTCCTCAGCCATAAAAAGCATGTGATTTGCGAGAAGCCGCTGGCCTCGAATATTCAGGAAGTGGAAGCCGCCATTGCCCTCGCCCGCGAGAATCAGGTGGTGCTGTTCGAAGCCTTCAAAACCGCCAGCCTGCCGAATTTCCTGCTGTTGCAGCAGTCCCTGCCGAAGATCGGCAAGGTGCGCAAAGCCTTTATCAACTACTGCCAGTACTCGTCGCGCTACCAGCGCTATCTGGACGGCGAAAACCCGAACACCTTTAATCCGGCCTTCTCTAACGGCTCGATCATGGATATCGGCTTTTACTGTCTGGCCTCGGCTGTCGCGCTCTGGGGCGAGCCGCACGGCGTTACCGCGACCGCCAGCCTGCTGGAAAGCGGCGTGGACGCGCACGGCCTGGTGGTGCTGGATTACGGTGATTTCAGCGTCACGCTGCAACACTCGAAGGTGAGCGATTCGGTGCTGCCGAGCGAGATCCAGGGTGAAGCGGGTTCACTGGTTATTGAGAAAATCTCCGAGTGCCAGAAGGTCAGCATCGTGCCGCGCGGCGGCAAGGCGCAGGAGCTGACGCAGCCTCAGCATATAAACACTATGCTTTATGAGGCAGAGGTTTTTGCGCGTCTGGTTGAGAGCAATGAAGTCAATCACCCTGGGCTGGCGGTCAGCCGCACCACGGCGAAACTGCAAACGGAGATCCGCCGTCAGACCGGCGTGGTATTCCCGGCAGACGGCGTGAATGAGGAAGCGATCGCGTAAAGCTGTGTAATGAAATTGTGCCCGCCATTGACGAAATGAATGGCCTGACATATTTTGTTACCCGCAAAGGGGAGTAACTTCTTCGCCGGTGGATCGTCATTACGATGCGTGTAAAACCGCATCCGGTCGCCGGGCAACCATCAGCGTTTATGGTTGTAAGTGAGACCTTGCCGGAAGGCGAGGTCTATGCATAAAAAGCTAACGGCTATCGTCTTCTGACCATGGCCGTTTTTGTTTTTTATGTGGAAGGAAAATTTTATGCATTCTGTCGGCACTCCAATGTTGTGGGGCGGATTCGCGGTTGTCGTGCTCATCATGCTCGCGATCGACCTCTTTTTGCAGGGCCGCCGCGGCGAACATGGCATGACCATGAAGCAAGCCGCCGCGTGGTCGCTGGTCTGGGTTACCCTCTCTCTGATTTTCTGCGCCGCCTTCTGGTGGTATCTGGCCTCAACCGAAGGCCGCGCGGTGGCCGATCCTCAGGCGCTCGCCTTCCTTACCGGTTATCTGATTGAAAAAGCGCTGGCGGTCGATAACGTCTTCGTCTGGCTGATGCTGTTTAGCTATTTTGCCGTACCTGCCTCCCTGCAACGCCGCGTGCTGGTCTACGGGGTGCTCGGCGCGATTATCCTGCGTACCATCATGATCTTCGCCGGAAGCTGGCTCATCACCCAGTTCGAATGGCTGCTGTACGTCTTCGGCGCGTTCCTGCTGTTCACCGGGATCAAAATGGCGCTGGCGAAAGAGGATGAAACCGGCATTGGCGAAAAACCGCTGGTGAAGTGGATCCGCGGGCATCTGCGCATGACGGATAAAATCGAGAGCGAGCATTTCTTCGTGCGTAAGAACGGCCTGCTGTTCGCCACGCCGCTGCTGCTGGTGCTGATTCTGGTGGAACTGAGCGACGTGATTTTCGCGGTGGACAGTATTCCGGCCATCTTCGCGGTGACCACCGATCCGTTTATCGTGCTGACCTCTAACCTGTTCGCGATCCTCGGCCTGCGCGCCATGTACTTCCTGCTGGCGGGCGCGGCGGAGCGCTTCTCGATGCTGAAGTACGGCCTGTCGGTGATCCTGGTGTTTATCGGTATCAAGATGCTGATTGTCGATTTCTACCATATCCCGATCGCCATTTCGCTCGGCGTGGTGTTTGGCATTCTGATCGTCACGCTGCTGATCAATACCTGGGTTAACCGCCAGCACGATAAGAAGCAGCAGGTTTAGTGCCTTTTGCCCGGTGGCGCTGCGCTTACCGGGCCTACAACGTCCCCCAGTAGGCCGGGTAAGCGCAGCGCCACCCGGCATTTTCGTTAATCAATAGTTAAAAAACATGATGCAACACGTAAAATCCAGCATTTTACACTTCCCCCCTTCGCCACTTTCCTGAATACTCACACAGGCAAACAAAGATTTACATCCGGAAATAAATGTGACTGAGAGCACATCCAGGATGGAACACAATTTCACTTAGGAATACAGAATGAGCACACAATCGAAGGGGCTCTTTGCGCGTCTGGCGCAGGGGAGTCTGGTAAAACAAATTCTGGTAGGGCTGGTGCTGGGTATTCTGCTGGCGATGGTGTCAAAACCTGCGGCAGAAGCGACCGGGCTGCTCGGCACGCTGTTCGTGGGCGCACTGAAGGCCGTCGCGCCGGTGCTGGTACTGATGCTGGTGATGGCCTCTATTGCCAACCACCAGCACGGACAAAAAACCAATATTCGCCCGATTCTCTTTTTATATCTGCTGGGCACCTTCTCCGCCGCGCTGACCGCCGTTGTGTTCAGCTTCCTGTTCCCTTCTACCCTGCATCTGACCAGCGCGGCAGGCGATATCACTCCGCCGTCCGGCATTATTGAAGTGATGCGCGGCCTGCTGATGAGCATGGTGTCGAACCCGATCACCGCGCTGATGAACGCCAACTACATCGGTATTCTGGTGTGGGCAATTGGTCTGGGCTTCGCGCTGCGCCACGGTAACGAAACCACCAAAAACCTGGTCAACGACATGTCCAACGCCGTGACCTTTATGGTGAAGCTGGTGATTCGCTTCGCGCCGATCGGTATTTTCGGCCTGGTCTCTTCGACTCTGGCAACCACCGGTTTTGAAACCCTGTGGGGCTACGCACAGCTTCTGGTGGTGCTGGTGGGCTGTATGCTGCTGGTGGCGCTGGTGATTAACCCGCTGCTGGTGTTCTGGCAGATCCGTCGCAACCCGTATCCGCTGGTGCTGACCTGCCTGCGTGAAAGCGGCGTGTACGCGTTCTTTACCCGCAGCTCTGCGGCGAATATCCCGGTCAACATGGCGCTGGCTGAGAAGCTGAACCTGGATCGCGATACCTATTCCGTTTCGATCCCGCTGGGCGCGACCGTCAATATGGCGGGTGCGGCCATCACCATCACCGTGCTGACGCTGGCGGCGGTGCATACGCTGGGTATTCCGGTGGATCTGCCAACGGCGCTGCTGTTGAGCGTGGTGGCATCGCTGTGCGCCTGTGGCGCTTCCGGCGTGGCGGGTGGTTCACTGCTGCTGATCCCGCTGGCGTGTAACATGTTCGGTATTCCGAATGAGATCGCCATGCAGGTCGTTGCCGTCGGCTTTATCATCGGCGTGTTGCAGGACTCCTGCGAGACCGCCCTGAACTCGTCAACCGACGTGCTGTTCACCGCCGCCGCCTGTCAGGCAGAAGACGCGCGCTTAGCGAAGAATGCTTTGCGCGGATAAAAGAAAAGCCCGGTGGCGGCTACGCCTTACCGGGCCTACAGGTTTAAGTAGGTCGGGTAAGCGTTAGCGCCACCCGACATAGCTTTTACAGCGTCACACCACTCTTAAAGATCGCCAGCTCGCGGAAGTCGTTCTTCTCGTTGCAGGTCGGTTTGCCGTTAGCAAATTCCACAATGGTATCGATAAATTCAGTTAACAGCTGCGGCATGGCTTTGCCGTGGATCAGCTGACCCGCATCGAAATCGATCCAGTGCTTCTTCTTCGCCGCCAGCTCGCTGTTGGTGGCAATTTTCACCGTCGGCACAAAACCACCGTAAGGGGTGCCGCGCCCGGTGCTGAACAGCACCATGTGGCAGCCCGCCCCGGCCAGCGCGCTGGTGGCAACCGCATCGTTACCCGGTGCGCTGAGCAGGTTCAGGCCGTGGGTTTTCAGACGCTCCCCGTAGCGCAGAACGTCCACCACCTGGCTCGCACCCGCTTTCTGGGTACAGCCGAGAGATTTTTCCTCAAGGGTGGTGATCCCGCCCGCCTTGTTGCCCGGCGACGGGTTTTCGTAAATCGGCTGGTTGTGCGCGATAAAGTACTGTTTGAAGTCGTTGACCATCGTGACGGTCTTTTCAAAGGTCTCTTCGTCGCGGCAGTGGCTCATCAGAATACGTTCAGCGCCAAACATCTCCGGCACTTCCGTCAGCACGGTGGTGCCGCCGTTGGCAATCATGTAATCCGAGAAGCGCCCCAGCATCGGGTTCGCCGTGATGCCGGAAAGGCCGTCCGAACCACCGCACTCCAGACCAAACTTCAGCTCGCTAAGCTTGCCCGGCTCGCGTTTGTCGTGGCGCATCACTTCGTACAGCTGGTGAAGCTGCTCGAGCCCCGCTTCCACCTCGTCGTCCTGATGCTGGCACACCATAAAGTGCACGCGGTCAGGATCGAAATCACCCAGCGTTTCGCGGAAGGCGTCCACCTGGTTGTTTTCGCAGCCCAGGCCAATCACCAGCACCGCGCCCGCGTTCGGGTGGCGCACCATGTTTTGCAGCATGGTACGGGTGTTGATGTGGTCGTCGCCCAGCTGCGAACAGCCGTAGGTATGGCTGAAGAGATGCACGCCATCGGTGCCTTCGGCGTTATTTGTCTCTTTCAGGAAACGCGTCTGGATCTGACGCGCGATGCCGTTCACGCAGCCGACGGTCGGCAGGATCCACAGTTCGTTGCGGATCCCCACGTCGCCGTTGGCGCGGCGGTAGATCTGAACCTCGCGATCTGCCGCCTGCCCTGCTTCGGCCTGAAAATCAGGTTGATAGCTGTACTCGTCCAGATCGCTCAGATTGGTGCGGGTATTGTGGGAATGAATATGTTCACCCGGCGCAATATCCGCCAGCGCGTGACCAATCGGCAAACCGTACTTAACGACGTTTTCCCCTTTGGCGATAGGGTACACGGCAAACTTATGCCCGCGTGCAATCGCCTGACGCAGCGTGACGCTATGGTCTTCCACGGTCACTACTGCGCCTTCGGTCAGATCGGCCAGCGCTACCGCAACGTTATCCAGCGAATGGATTTTGATGTATTGCATATCAACCTCAAACGGGCTTAGTTCAGTTCAATGGCGAAGTAGTCACGCGCATTGTTAAAGCAGATGTTTCTCACCATGTCGCCCAGCAGCTGAATATCTGCCGGCGCTTCACCCGCCTGCACCCAGCGGCCAATCATCTGGCACAGAATGCGACGGAAGTATTCATGGCGGGTATAAGACAGGAAGCTGCGGCTGTCGGTCAGCATCCCGACGAAGCGGCTTAACAGGCCAAGCTGCGCCAGCTGCGTCATCTGACGCTCCATGCCGTCTTTCTGATCGTTGAACCACCAGCCGGAACCGAACTGCATCTTGCCCGGCATCCCTTCGCCCTGGAAGTTACCGATCATGGTGCCCAGCACTTCGTTATCGCGCGGGTTCAGGCAGTACAGGATGGTTTTTGGCAGCAGGTTTTGTTCGTTCTGTTTGCTCAGCAGTTTTGACAACTCTTCCGCCAGCGGACGGTCGTTGATGGAGTCAAAGCCCACGTCCGCGCCCAGCAGCTTGAACTGACGCTGGTTGTTATTGCGCAGCGCGCCGATGTGGTACTGCTGCACCCAGCCGCGACGGGCGTATTCCGCGCCGAGGAACACCAGCACCGCCGTTTTGAACTGGGCCACTTCGTGTTCGCTCAGGGCTTCACCGGAGAGGCGACGCGTCAGAATGCTGTCCAGCTCGGCTTCGTTAGATTCTGCGAACAGCACCACGTCCAGCGCATGGTCGGACACTTTACAGCCGTGGGCCGCGAAGTGATCCAGACGCTTAGTCAGCGCCGTTTGCAGATCGGCAAAGCGACGAATGTCGGTGTCGGACACTTCCGCCAGCTTCGCCATGTAGTCGTTAAAGGTCGCCAGCTCGATGTTGAAGGCTTTGTCCGGGCGCCAGCTTGGCAGCACTTTGATATCAAACGAGGTGTCTTTGGCGACCACCGCGTGGTGCTCCAGCGAATCAATCGGATCGTCGGTGGTCCCGACCATCTTCACGTTCATCTGCTTCATGATGCCGCGCGCGGAGAACTGTTCCTGTGCCAGCAGCTCGTTGCACTGGTTCCAGATCTCATCTGCCGTAGACGGCGAGAGCAGCTTGCCGGTGATACCGAACGGACGGCGCAGTTCAAGATGGGTCCAGTGGTATAACGGGTTGCCGATGGTGTGCGGAACGGTCGCCGCCCAGGCGTCAAACTTCTCGCGATCGGACGCGTCACCGGTACACAGGCGTTCAGCCACGCCGTTGGTGCGCATCGCGCGCCATTTATAGTGGTCACCCTTCAGCCAGATGTCATACAGGTTTTTGAAACGGTAATTTTCGGCAACCTGCTGCGGCGGTAAATGGCAGTGGTAGTCGAAAATCGGCTGGTCTTTTGCGTAGTCGTGGTACAGACGGCGGGCAAATTCGGTATCTAACAGGAAATCTTCGGTCATAAACGGCGTCATTATCGTCTTCCTCGTAACGGGAGCGTCAGAAAGCTTATGTTCAGATGCTGCAAAGTTATCACACCAATTTCCAGAGGCTGAAGGTTTTTTCGTGAGTTAGATCAATAAACGTCGACAAAAAAATTACCCTCAAAGGAGTAAACCCTCTCGCAAGCCGCGCCAGAACTGGCTTCCCTCTCCGTACAGAATGTCCCTACAAAGAATCACACATTTGTGATGTCACTCACCTTTTAAAGTTGTATGACAAGTTATCTTTTCGCCGTCGCAAACACTACGCCGACGGAATGCATTCCCGATGCAAGACATCGGATTTAACGGTACGGATACCGGCTTATGCACGATTACTTATGGCAAGGTTCGGGCCGTTCCGGGAAATTCTCCCGGCTACGCCCCTCCCGTTACAGAACAGCTCCCGGAAACGGTTGAGATGTTGCCGCACCCCGGTGCGGAAATAACATAACGATGAGGTTTTACATGCGTAAAATTAAAGGGTTACGTTGGTATATGATTGCACTGGTGACCTTGGGCACCGTGCTTGGCTACCTGACACGTAACACCGTGGCAGCAGCGGCGCCAACGTTGATGGAAGAACTGCATATCTCCACGCAGCAGTACTCCTACATCATTGCTGCCTATTCCGCGGCTTATACCATCATGCAGCCTGTTGCAGGCTACGTTCTCGATATTCTCGGTACCAAAATCGGCTATGCCTTCTTCGCCGTCGCCTGGGCAGTATTCTGCGGTGCGACCGCACTGGCGGGCAGCTGGGGTGGCCTGGCGCTGGCGCGTGGTGCGGTCGGTGCCGCTGAAGCAGCGATGATCCCTGCGGGTCTGAAGGCCAGCTCCGAGTGGTTCCCGGCGAAAGAGCGTTCTATCGCGGTTGGTTACTTCAACGTGGGTTCTTCTATTGGTGCGATGATTGCGCCACCGCTGGTGGTGTGGGCTATCGTGATGCACAGCTGGCAGATGGCGTTCATTATCTCCGGCGTGCTGAGCTTTGCCTGGGCAATGGCGTGGCTGATCTTCTATAAACACCCGCGCGACCAGAAAAAGCTGTCGACCGAAGAGCGTGACTACATTATTAACGGCCAGGAATCTCAGCATCAGACCGACAACGGCAAGAAAATGTCCGTCTGGCAGATCCTCGGCACCCGTCAGTTCTGGGGTATCGCGCTGCCGCGCTTCCTGGCAGAACCGGCCTGGGGTACGTTTAACGCCTGGATCCCGCTGTTCATGTTTAAAGTCTACGGGTTTAACCTGAAAGAAATTGCGATGTTCGCCTGGATGCCAATGCTGTTCGCTGACCTGGGCTGTATCGTCGGCGGTTACCTGCCACCGCTGTTCCAGCGCTGGTTTGGCGTGAACCTGATTGTCTCCCGTAAGATGGTGGTGACGATGGGCGCCCTGCTGATGATTGGCCCTGGCATGATCGGCCTGTTCACCAGCCCGTACGTGGCGATCGCCCTGCTGTGTATCGGTGGTTTTGCTCACCAGTCCCTGTCCGGTGCGCTGATTACGCTCTCTTCTGACGTCTTCGGTCGTAACGAAGTGGCCACCGCCAACGGCCTGACCGGGATGGCCGCCTGGACCGCAAGTACCATGTTCGCCCTGGTCGTGGGTGCGCTGGCTGACACCATCGGCTTCAGCCCGCTGTTCGCGGTGCTGGCTATCTTCGACCTGTTAGGCGCAGTGGTTATCTGGACGGTGCTGAAAAGTAAGTCCGCCGACGAGCTGGCGAAAGAGTCTCTTGGGGGACCGGCAACGCAGAGTTAGCGTTGGAATGAACGTGCCGGGTGGCGGCTTCGCCTTACCCGGCCTACAAGACTTAACCGTACGTCAATACCCTTCCAAAGGCCGCTCGTTAGCGGCTTTTTTCATGGCGAAATCTGGAGACTATCTTCTAAAAGTGGTATAACAAATAATCCGCCGTACCCTGCCTGGAGCGCATATGGAAATCACCGAATCACGTCGTTTATATCAACAACTTGCTGCCGAGCTGAAGGATCGCATCGAGCAAGGTGTCTATCTTGTCGGTGACAAACTCCCCGCTGAGCGCTTTATCGCGGATGAAAAAAGCGTTAGCCGCACCGTGGTTCGCGAAGCCATCATCATGCTGGAAGTGGAAGGCTATGTTGAGGTGCGCAAAGGCTCCGGTATTCACGTGATTTCCAACCAGCCAAAACACTCCCCTGTCCCGGACGAAAGCCTTGAGTTTGCAAGCTACGGCCCGTTCGAGCTGCTTCAGGCGCGTCAGCTTATTGAGAGCAACATTGCCGAGTTCGCCGCGACCCAGGTGACCAAGCAGGACATCATGAAGCTGATGGAAATCCAGGACAAAGCGCGTCAGGAAAAATGTTTCCGCGATTCCGAATGGGATTTGCAGTTCCACGTTCAGGTGGCGCTGGCCACGCAGAATACCGCGCTGGCGGCAATTGTCGAAAAAATGTGGACTCAGCGCGTTCATAACCCGTACTGGAAGAAACTGCACGATCACATCGATTTACGCACCGTGGATAACTGGTGCGACGACCACGACCAAATTCTTAAAGCGCTGATTCGCAAAGATCCGCACGCGGCCAAACTGGCGATGTGGCAGCATCTGGAAAACACCAAGCAGATGCTGTTTAACGAGACCAGCGACGACTTCGAATTCAACGCAGACCGCTATCTTTTTGCGGACAATCCGGTCGTTCACCTCGATACGGCGGCCAATCTCGCAAAATAAGATCTCCCTTTCGCTGGCAGGCGCTCCGCTGCGCCTTCCGGCGCGAGTGGGTAAGCAAAACATATATAGTGTCAGCCTGTGTAAATCCCCTCGCTCCCTTCCAGGGCTTAAGCCAAAATCATTTCGCCCCATGCAAAATCTGTGACGCAGAACGTTGGGCTTTGTTACAATTGGATTCACTTTGCTTTTTTTAAGTTAGTGCTTGCCAACCAGCCATTTAACAGGGAACAGTTCTGGCCACCACAACGTGTCCGCGAGCGACCATAATGAAATTATAAAAATGTCGCCGTGCTGTTTTTCCCGGATAACAGGCGTGACGTTAACCGATTTCCAGGAACACTGAATGGAACTTTTGACCCAACTACTGCAAGCCTTATGGGCTCAGGATTTCGAAACGCTCGCCAATCCTTCGATGATTGGTATGCTCTACTTTGTCTTGTTTATGATCCTGTTCCTTGAAAACGGATTACTGCCCGCCGCGTTCCTGCCTGGCGACAGCCTGCTGGTGCTGGTGGGCGTACTCTGCGCTAAAGGGGCAATGGCCTTCCCGCAAACCATCTTGCTGTTAACCATCGCCGCCAGCCTCGGCTGCTGGGTGAGCTACATCCAGGGACGATGGCTTGGCAATACGCGCATCGTGCAAAACTGGCTGTCGCACCTCCCCGCGCATTACCACCAGCGCGCGCACCATCTTTTCCACAAACACGGGCTTTCAGCGCTGCTGGTTGGCCGTTTCATCGCCTTTGTGCGTACCCTGCTGCCGACCATCGCCGGGCTTTCCGGCCTGAGCAGCGCTCGTTTCCAGTTCTTTAACTGGATGAGCGGCCTGCTGTGGGTCTTGATCCTGAGCACGCTGGGCTACGCGCTGGGTAAAACGCCAGTCTTTATGAAGTATGAAGATCAGCTTATGTCCTGCCTGATGCTGCTGCCCGTCGTGCTGCTGATCTTTGGCCTGGTGGGTTCACTGGTGGTTCTGTGGAAGAAAAAATACGGGGCCAAGGGCTAACGATGGCGACCTCACCGTTCACCCTGCGACGTTTTTCTTACGCACTGATTGCGCTGGTCATATTCAGCGCACTGCTTCTTGCCTGGAGCGCGCTCCAGCGCGAGGAGTCCACGCTTGCCATCCGTTCTGTCAATCAGGGTGCAAGCGTGCCGGACGGTTTCTCCATCTGGCACCATCTGGATGCCAACGGCATCCGCTTTAAAAGCATCACCCCGCAGGATGATGTTTTGTTGATAAAGTTTGACTCAAGCGCACAAAGTGCTGCCGCCAAAGCGGTGCTCGACAGAACCCTGCCGCGCGGATACATCATCGCTCAGCAGGACGAGGACAGCCACCCGGCGGCCTGGCTGTCACTTTTGCGCGACACGTCACATCGATTCGGATAACTTCCAGGATTCTGAATCTTTTCACTCACTTTGGTGATTCCCCCGTTTACTTACTATGCTTAAGTACGCGGAGCATCAGACATATGTTCTCCGCATGACTTTGGACATCAGCACACTCCACGGACGTGCTGTAACAATGGAAGGTTCCAATAATGAAATACCGCATCACTCTGGCTCTGGCCCTTTTATCTTTAAGCTCCGCTTCTTTTGCGACTTCTCTGTGTCAGGAGAAGGAGAACGACATTCAGCGCGAAATCAGTTATGCCGAAAAGCATAACAATCAGCACCGCATCAACGGTCTGAAGAAAGCGCTGAGTGAAGTGAAGGCTAACTGTTCGGACGACGAACTTCGTGCCGACCACAAGAAGAAAATTGATAAGCAAAAGGACGAGATAGCTGAACGCCGTCATGACCTTGAGGAAGCCAAAGAGAAAGGTGATGCGGATAAAATTACCAAACGCGAGAAGAAGCTGAAGGAAGCGCAAGAAGAACTGAAGGCGCTGGAATCACGCGATTATTGAGTTAACGGAAGTCTCACAGGAGAAAATCATGTCAAAAGAATCTACGTCAGAAAACCTGCGCTCTGAGCTGAAATCCCTGGCGGATACCCTGGAAGAAGTACTGAATTCCTCCGCCGATAAGTCAAAAGAAGAAGTCAGCAAACTGCGCAGCAAAGCGGAGAAGGCGCTGAAAGAGAGCCGCTACCGTCTGGGTGAAACCGGCGACGTGCTGGCAAAACAGACCCGTGAAGCGGCAGCACGCGCTGACGAATATGTTCGCGATAATCCATGGACTGGCGTAGGAATCGGTGCCGCAATTGGTGTGGTGCTGGGCGTCCTGCTTACGCGTCGTTGATTATGGAAAATCCTCGTCACGCACAAGGGCCTGCAAATAACGTCCTCGGCATTGGCCAGCGTATCTTGACCACGCTGGTCAGCATTGCCGAAACGCGCGTCCGGCTGGCAGTCGTTGAACTGGAAGAGGAGAAAGCGAATCTCTTCCAGATGCTGCTGATGCTCGGGCTTACCATGCTCTTCGCCGCGTTTGGTCTGATGAGCCTGATGGTGCTGATTATCTGGGCCATCGATCCTCAGTATCGACTGAACGCGATGATCGCCACGACCGTGGTGCTGCTTGTCGGGGCACTGATTGGCGGCCTGTGGACGCTACGCAAAGCGCGCCAGTCGACCTTCCTGCGCCATACGCGTCAGGAGCTGGCGAATGACCGCTCTCTGCTGGAGGATGACAAGCCGTGAGCAGCAAAGCCGAACTCATGAAACGCAAAGCGTACCTGTTAAGCCAGATCCAGCAGCAACGGCTGGATCTGTCTGCCAGTCGCCGCGACTGGGTTGAATCAACCCGTTCGTTCGACAGAGGCTGGAGTACCTTCCTGAACCTGCGTTCATGGGCTCTGGTGGGTAGCAGCGTGATGGCGATTTGGTCGGTACGTCACCCGAATATGCTGATCCGCTGGGCAAGACGTGGATTTGGCGCCTGGAGCGCCTGGCGTCTGGTGAAAACCACGCTGCGACAGCAGCAGCTACGGTGATAAAGCAAAACGGTAACCCTGGTTACCGTTTTTTGTTTTTGCGCCCTCTTCCTGTGGGCTAAGGGTTACCCCGTAATTTTTTCCTTAAAGCGATGAGAATAATTTCATATAGATAACTGCTTTACAGCGACACCCTGGTCCGGCTGAAAATCGCCGAAGCGTTTCCGTAATGCCGGGGCGAGGCGCAGGGACGCGCCGAGAGGGCATAGCCTGCATGGATGCAGGCTGGTGCCCGACCCGATAGCATG
>NZ_JAKCMV010000039.1 GCF_021440515.1 Enterobacter asburiae
GTCCGTTCCGCCACTTATTAAGACATTAAGCCTGCTTACCTAGCAGGCTTAATGGCAAGAAGATTTAGGGGCGTAGCTCAGTTGGTAGAGCACCGGTCTCCAAAACCGGGTGTCGCGAGTTCGAGTCTCTCCGCCCCTGCCATATATAATCCTTTGCTTAGGCAAAGGATTTTTTTTGCCTGAAATACGGCGAAACCCCTCCTAAGAAGTGGCTTACTGCGTCCTTGCAGATTATGAGCATCATTCCATTATGTTGTTTTTCAAGAGATCTTTTATTTGCGATTGCTTGTCGCTGTTCTGCAACCAAATGGCATACAGCGGTCTTGAAAGGGTAGAGGAATCGCTCACGGTGTGTAATCCAGGCTTATTGTCCGCCCAGCGAGTGGGTAACCAGGTACAACCTTTGAGTAAAGCGAGCTGCTGACACGCAATCTCTGCGGAGCTTGTGGTGAGCTGTGGGACGTCATCACTGGCAATCAGACCTGCCTCGTGTTGCTGAAAATCAGGACCCCATTCGAGCCGTAAATAATTCAGATCGGATTTCATTGCTGAAGGTTCTGAGGCATAAAGCGCGAGGCTGAACTGCCCGATAATTTGGCTGCTAAATTCGTCCATTTTGGGGGCTTCTGTCGTGATCAGAAGATCCAGCTGACGCTCATGCAGTTGTTTTACCAGAGACTGACGTTGCGCAATCCGTGCCTCAAACTGCAAATGACTGTGCGAGCGATACAGACGCGTAAGCCATTGACTGAGCATACATTCCCATAGCGACGCGCTGGCACCGATCGAAAATTCATTATGTCGTGAGGTATGCGCAACCTCTTTTCGCGCGGCTTGCCAGGTGTTCATTAACGTTTCGGCGTAGGGTAAGAGCTTCTCTCCGGCCGGCGTCAGACGGATATTATTGCGATGACGGGTAAAAAGATTCACACCCAGCTGATTCTCAAGCTGGCGGATACGAAAACTAACCGCTGACTGCGTCAGGTAAAGGGCTTCCGCTGCTCGCCCAAAGTGACGCGTTCTGCTCACTTCGAGGAAAGTTTTTAGCAATTCCGTATCCACATCTTTCTCCGCAAAATTATTTGTCGTTATGATTTAAATGTTTTGTTTTACACTCTGTCAAGCGTAACTAATACTCCGCGCCATAAATAGCTCGGCCAAAGAATTAGGAGCGTGTAGGATGGCGGAAAGCTTTACGACGATGAATCGTTTTTTCGACAACAAAAATTATCCACGCGGGTTCTCTCGCCATGGTGATTTCACCATCAAAGAAGCACAACTGCTTGAGCGTCATGGTTATGCCTTCAACGAGTTGGATCTGGGGAAACGTGAACCAGAAACGGAAGACGAAAAACAGTTTGTTGCCGTTTGCCGTGGTGAACGTGAGCCGGTTTCAGAAGCTGAACGTGTATGGATAAAGTATATGGCACGTATCAAGCGTCCTAAGCGTTTCCATACGCTGTCAGGCGGTAAGCCGCAGATGGAAGGCGCAGAAGATTACACCGAGTCTGACGACTAACGTGGTGAAGAAAGGGGCTAAGGCCCCTTTTTTACGCCAGCATCTTTTGTAGATGCAGCAACAAACGATCGATCGCGCGATAGCTCAGCGCTTCTTGCAAATGCCGCCTCTCTATTCCCGTACAGCCTTCAATATCCGCAATGGTTCTCGACACTTTCAACAACCGCTGCCACGCGCGTATTGAAAGCCCAAACCTTGCCAGAGTCTCTTCAAGCCAAACCGCGTCTTCGGTATCCAGCTGGCAAAACTGCCTGATCTCCGCATTATCGAGATGCGCATTGAGCTTGTTCTGGCGGGCGTACTGCTTAGCTTGTGCATCAATAACCCGTTCACGTACTTGCGCAGACGTCACCCCTTGCCCGTTGTTCTGGCTAAGCAGGCCCGGAGGAGGAAGGGGGATCTCAAGAGAGAGATCGAACCGGTCGAGAAAAGGGCCGGAGAGTTTCCCCAGATAGCGGAGGGTCTGCTCAGGCGTGCAGCGGTTGTGATTGCCTTGATAGTGTCCTGTCGGGCTGGGGTTCATTGCGGCGACAAGCTGGAATCGTGCCGGGTAGCTAATTTTGGCCCGGGTACGGGATATATGGATCTGTCCGGATTCGATAGGCTCACGCAGGGCATCCAGAACGCGTCGCTCAAATTCAGGTAGCTCATCGAGAAAAAGGATGCCGTTATGCGCCAGCGAAATTTCGCCAGGCCCGGGGATGCTTCCTCCACCTACCATCGCGGTGAGCGAGGCGCTGTGATGCGGTGAGCGAAACGGTCGCCGCCGCCACTGCTTGTGCAACGACGTCGCGCTGACGAGGCTAAAGATTGCGGCGCTTTCAAGCGCCTCACGATTATTGAGCGGCGGCAGCAGGCCATTTAAGCGGCTGGCCAGCATGGTTTTACCGGTGCCGGGCGGCCCTATCAACAGCAGGTTATGCCCACCCGCAGCCGTTATCTCTAACGCTCTCTTTCCCTGCTCCTGCCCAATAATGTCGCGGAGATCGTCCTGGCTGTCCTGTAGGGCAACGTCTGCCTCCTGCGGTTCATCCAGCTCATGCCGCCCTTCAAGGTACGCACACACTTCCTGGAGATGGCCCGCTATCAGGCATCCCTTTTCGGCGATGAGGCTCACTTCTGGCGCATTTTCATTGGCGACAATGATTTGGCGGCCGGCACCTATCGCTTCCAGCGCACCGGATATTGCTCCGGGAACGCCTCTTAGCGAGCCTGTAAGCGCGAGTTCACCCACGAACTCGTACGAGCCTAGCCTTGTGGTGTTGAGCTGCTCAGAGGCGGCGAGAAGCGCAATTGCGATAGGTAAATCGTATCGTCCACCCTCTTTGGGTAAATCAGCCGGCGCGAGATTAATCGTAATTTTCTTCGCCGGGAAGGTATAACCGCTATTGATGATCGCGCTACGAACCCGGTCTCGGGCCTCTTTCACGGTGGTTTCCGGCAGCCCGACGAGGGTCAGACCGGGCAGTCCGTTACTGAGATGAACCTCTACAGAAATCAGCGGCGCTTTCACGCCAATCGCAGCTCGCGTATAGACAACCGACAGTGACATAAACACCTCCTGGTTGCTCCACTATGCCAAAGAACATTTTTGCCGTTAGGAGGGATTTATTTGATTTACGAGGCCGTTTCCTGACTTTTCACGACAAGTTGCAACGATTGCACTCCTCCGGAATCAGCGTCGCAAAGCGTGAAAATTCCTCATTAAGGCTCTCCGAAAGCCTTTAAAAAAATGAAAATTATTCATTTTCTATTTTTTGTATATAAAACAACGTGTTTTAGAAAATTGGTTCGCAGGCTAAACAAACGCGTCATAAATAAATCTTGTGTTAGATTCGAAAACTGTGATAACTCTTTAGGCATTCCTTCGAACAAGATGCAAAAAGAACTGACAATGACAGCCCTTCTACGAGTGATTAGCCTGGTCGTGATTAGCGTGGTGGTGATTATTATCCCACCGTGCGGGGCTGCACTTGGACGAGGAAAGGCTTAAGAATCAAGCCTTAACGAACTAAGACCCCCGCACCGAAAGGTCCGGGGGTTTTTTTATGACTAAAAAACTTAAACGAGGAGCAGAGAATGACGACTAGCATAAAATTCTGTTTCTCCCGATTTATGACGGGGAACTAACTATGAATGGGGCACAGTGGGTGGTACATGCGTTGCGCGCACAGGGAGTGGAAACTGTCTTCGGTTATCCGGGGGGCGCAATTATGCCGATTTACGATGCACTGTATGACGGCGGCGTGGAACACCTCTTGTGCCGACACGAGCAGGGGGCAGCGATGGCGGCCATTGGCTATGCGCGTTCGACCGGTAAAACCGGCGTCTGCATGGCGACCTCTGGGCCGGGGGCGACCAACCTGATCACCGGTCTTGCCGACGCGCTGCTCGACTCCGTACCCGTTGTGGCCATTACCGGCCAGGTCGCTTCTCCCTTCATCGGCACCGATGCTTTCCAGGAAGTGGATGTGCTCGGTCTGTCGCTGGCCTGCACCAAGCACAGCTTCCTCGTGCAGTCGCTGGAAGAGTTACCGCGCGTGATGGCGGAAGCTTTCGACGTCGCGAACTCAGGCCGTCCAGGCCCGGTTCTGGTTGATATTCCTAAAGATATTCAGGTTGCGCTGGGCGATATGGAGCCGCATTTTTCCACCGTTGAAAACAACGACGCTTTCCCTCACGCCGGGGTTGAAGCCGCACGCCAGATGCTGGCCGACGCGCAAAAGCCGATGCTCTACGTCGGCGGCGGCGTGGGGATGGCGCGGGCGGTTCCGGCGCTGCGTGAGTTTATCGCTGCAACGCAAATACCTGCCGCCTGCACGCTGAAAGGGCTGGGCGCGGTAGATGCGGACTACCCGTACTATCTGGGGATGCTGGGAATGCACGGCACCAAAGCAGCAAACTTCGCCGTTCAGGAGTGCGATCTGCTCATCGCCGTGGGCGCGCGTTTTGACGATCGCGTTACGGGCAAGCTGAATACCTTTGCGCCGAATGCCAAAGTCATTCATATGGATATCGACCCGGCGGAAATGAACAAGCTGCGCCAGGTGCATGTAGCCTTGCAGGGCGATCTCAATGCGCTGTTACCGGCATTGCAGCAGCCATTAGATATCAGCGAATGGCGTCAGCACGCGGCGGATATGCGCGTTGAACACGCCTGGCGCTACGACCATCCGGGCGACGCTATCTACGCGCCGCTGCTGTTAAAACAGCTCTCCGATCGCAAGCCGACAGACTGCGTGGTGACCACCGACGTGGGCCAGCACCAGATGTGGTCTGCGCAACACATGACCTACACCCGTCCGGAAAACTTCATCACGTCCAGTGGCTTAGGGACGATGGGCTTTGGCCTGCCGGCTGCCGTGGGGGCGCAGGTCGCGCGTCCGAACGACACCGTTATCTGCATCTCCGGTGACGGCTCGTTCATGATGAACGTTCAGGAGCTGGGCACCGTGAAGCGTAAGCAGCTGCCGCTGAAGATTGTATTACTCGATAACCAGCGTTTAGGCATGGTGCGCCAGTGGCAGCAGCTGTTCTTCCAGGAACGCTACAGTGAAACCACCCTGACCGATAACCCCGATTTCCTCGTTCTGGCCAGCGCCTTTGGTATCCCGGGCCAGCACATCACTCGTAAAGACCAGGTTGAAGCGGCACTCGACACCATGCTGTCAAGCGAAGGGCCTTACCTGCTTCATGTCTCAATCGACGAGCTTGAGAACGTCTGGCCATTGGTACCGCCAGGTGCCAGTAACTCACAAATGCTGGAGAAATTATCATGATGCATCATCAGGTCGCCGTGCAGGCTCGCTTCAATCCGGAAACGTTAGAACGCGTTTTGCGCGTGGTTCGTCATCGTGGTTTTCAAATTTGCTCTATGAATATGGAGACAGCCACTGACGCCCAAAACATCAATATCGAATTAACCGTTGCCAGCCCTCGGCCGGTCGACTTACTGTTTAGTCAGTTAAATAAACTGGTAGACGTTGCACATGTTGCCATCTGCCAGAGCACAACCACATCACAACAAATCCGTGCCTAAGCGCGACAGGAAGAAAAAATGACGACGAAAAAAGCTGATTACATTTGGTTCAACGGTGAGATGGTTCGTTGGGAGGACGCGAAGGTCCACGTGATGTCCCACGCGCTGCACTACGGTACTTCCGTGTTTGAAGGTATCCGCTGCTACGATTCTCACAAAGGGCCAGTGGTGTTCCGCCATCGCGAACACATGCAGCGTCTGCATGATTCAGCCAAAATTTATCGTTTCCCGGTATCTCAAAGCGTTGATGAGCTGATGGAAGCGTGCCGCGAGGTGATCCGCAAGAACAACTTGACCAGCGCCTATATTCGTCCGCTGGTGTTTGTGGGTGATGTGGGGATGGGCGTGAACCCGCCAGCCGGTTATACCACCGATGTGATCATTGCCGCGTTCCCGTGGGGCGCTTACCTGGGGGCGGAAGCACTGGATCAGGGGATCGACGCAATGGTTTCTTCCTGGAACCGCGTGGCGCCAAACACCATCCCAACGGCGGCAAAAGCGGGCGGTAACTACCTCTCTTCTCTGCTGGTTGGCAGCGAAGCGCGTCGTCATGGTTATCAGGAAGGTATCGCCCTTGACGTGAATGGCTATATCTCCGAAGGCGCGGGTGAAAACCTCTTCGAAGTGAAAGACGGCATCCTGTTCACCCCGCCGTTTACCTCTTCTGCACTGCCGGGCATTACCCGCGACGCCATTATCAAGCTGGCGAAAGATCTGGGTATCGAAGTGCGCGAGCAGGTGCTGTCCCGCGAATCCCTGTATCTGGCCGACGAAGTGTTCATGTCCGGTACGGCGGCTGAAATCACGCCGGTTCGCAGCGTAGACGGTATTCAGGTGGGCGAAGGCCGCTGTGGCCCGGTCACCAAACGCATCCAGCAAGCCTTCTTTGGCCTCTTCACCGGCGAAACCGAAGATAAATACGGCTGGTTGGATCAGGTTAACAACTAAGAACACATATGGGACGGCACGCACCGTCCCATTTGATAGTCAGACGGGAGTAAATAAGCCATGCCTAAGTATCGTTCCGCCACTACCACCCACGGCCGTAATATGGCGGGTGCCCGCGCGCTGTGGCGCGCCACCGGGATGACCGACGCCGATTTCGGCAAGCCAATTATTGCTGTGGTGAACTCCTTTACCCAGTTCGTTCCGGGCCACGTCCACCTGCGCGATCTGGGTAAACTGGTCGCAGAGCAAATCGAAGCGTCCGGCGGTGTGGCGAAAGAGTTCAACACCATTGCGGTGGATGACGGTATCGCGATGGGGCACGGGGGTATGCTCTATTCTCTGCCGTCGCGCGAGCTGATCGCCGACTCCGTTGAGTACATGGTCAACGCCCACTGTGCCGATGCGATGGTCTGTATCTCCAACTGCGACAAAATCACCCCAGGGATGCTGATGGCCTCCCTGCGCCTCAACATTCCGGTGATCTTTGTGTCCGGCGGCCCAATGGAAGCGGGTAAAACCAAGCTTTCCGACAAAATCATCAAGCTCGATCTGGTCGATGCGATGATTCAGGGCGCGGATCCAAAAGTCTCTGACGAGCAGAGCGATCAGGTAGAGCGTTCCGCCTGTCCGACCTGCGGTTCCTGTTCCGGGATGTTCACCGCCAACTCCATGAACTGCCTGACCGAAGCGCTGGGCCTGTCTCAGCCGGGCAACGGCTCGCTGCTGGCGACCCACGCCGACCGTAAACAGCTGTTCCTTAACGCCGGTAAGCGCATCGTTGAGCTGACCAAACGCTATTACGAGCAGGACGACGCCAGCGCGCTGCCGCGCAACATTGCCAGCAAAGCCGCGTTTGAAAACGCCATGACGCTGGATATCGCCATGGGCGGCTCCACCAACACCGTTCTGCACCTGCTGGCCGCCGCGCAGGAAGCGGAAATCGACTTCACCATGAGCGATATCGACAAGCTGTCCCGCAAGGTGCCGCAGCTGTGTAAAGTCGCGCCAAGTACCCAGAAATATCACATGGAAGACGTTCACCGTGCCGGTGGCGTGCTGGGTATTCTCGGCGAGCTGGATCGCGCCGGGTTGATGAACCGCGACGTGAAAAACGTGCTCGGCCTGACGCTGCCTGAAGCACTCGATCGCTACGACGTGATGCTGACCAAAGACGAAGCGGTAAAAAACATGTTCCGCGCCGGCCCGGCGGGCATTCGTACCACGCAGGCCTTCTCGCAGGACTGCCGCTGGGACACGCTGGACGACGATCGCGCCGAAGGCTGCATTCGCTCGCTGGAGCACGCCTACAGCAAAGACGGCGGTCTGGCCGTGCTGTACGGTAACTTCGCGGAAAACGGCTGCATCGTGAAAACCGCAGGCGTTGACGACAGCATCCTGAAATTCACCGGCCCGGCAAAAGTGTACGAAAGCCAGGACGACGCGGTAGAAGCCATTCTCGGCGGTAAAGTGGTGGCGGGCGACGTCGTCGTTATCCGTTACGAAGGGCCGAAAGGCGGGCCGGGGATGCAGGAGATGCTCTACCCGACCACCTTCCTGAAATCGATGGGCCTCGGCAAAGCCTGCGCGCTGATCACCGACGGCCGTTTCTCCGGCGGGACCTCCGGCCTGTCTATCGGCCACGTTTCGCCTGAAGCGGCGAGCGGCGGCAACATCGCCATCATCGAAGACGGTGACCTGATCGAAATCGACATTCCGAACCGTGGCATTCAGCTCAGGCTGAGCGACCAGGAAATTGCCGCCCGTCGTGAAGCGCAGGAAGCGCGCGGCGACAAAGCCTGGACGCCGAAAGATCGCCAGCGTGAAGTCTCCTTCGCGCTGCGTGCCTACGCGAGCCTGGCCACCAGTGCAGATAAAGGCGCGGTGCGCGATAAATCTAAACTTGGGGGCTAATGATGGCCGAGTCACAACCCTTATCCGCCGCCCCTGAGGGGGCGGAATATCTGCGGGCGGTACTGCGCGCGCCGGTCTATGAGGCCGTGCAGGTCACGCCGCTGCAAAAAATGGACAAGCTCTCGTCGCGCCTCGACAACGTAATTTTAGTGAAGCGCGAAGATCGCCAGCCGGTACATAGCTTTAAGCTGCGCGGGGCCTACGCGATGATGGCGGGGCTGACCGATGAGCAGAAAGCGCGCGGCGTGATTACCGCCTCTGCGGGTAACCACGCGCAGGGCGTGGCGTTCTCGTCTGCGCGTCTGGGGCTGAAGGCGCTGATCGTCATGCCGGTTGCCACGGCGGATATCAAAGTGGATGCGGTGCGTGGTTTTGGTGGTGAAGTGCTGCTTCACGGCGCCAACTTTGACGAAGCGAAAGCCAAAGCGATTGAGCTGGCGCAACAGCAGGGCTTTACCTGGGTGCCGCCGTTCGATCACCCGATGGTGATTGCCGGACAGGGCACGCTGGCGCTGGAACTACTACAGCAGGATGCCCATCTCGATCGCGTGTTTGTCCCGGTGGGCGGCGGCGGTCTTGCGGCGGGCGTCGCGGTGCTGATCAAACAGCTGATGCCGCAGATCAAAGTGATCGCCGTTGAGGCGGAAGATTCAGCCTGCCTGAAAGCGGCGCTCGATGCCGGGCATCCGGTGGATCTTCCCCGCGTCGGGCTGTTTGCCGAGGGCGTGGCGGTTAAGCGCATCGGCGACGAAACCTTCCGTCTTTGCCAGGAGTATCTCGACGATATCGTCACCGTGGACAGCGATGCGATCTGCGCGGCCATGAAAGATCTGTTCGAGGACGTGCGCGCGGTGGCGGAACCGTCCGGCGCGCTGGCGCTGGCGGGCATGAAAAAATACATCGCCCAGCACAACATTCGCGGCGAGCGGCTGGCGCACGTGCTTTCTGGCGCGAACGTCAACTTCCACGGCCTGCGCTACGTGTCCGAGCGCTGCGAGCTGGGTGAACAGCGTGAAGCGCTGCTGGCGGTGACCATTCCGGAAGAGAAGGGCAGCTTCCTCAAGTTCTGCCAGCTGCTGGGCGGGCGTTCGGTGACGGAGTTTAACTACCGTTTTGCCGATGCCAAAGACGCCTGCATTTTTGTCGGCGTGCGTTTAAGCCGCGGCCTGGACGAGCGCAAGGAGATCCTCAGCCTGCTTCACGAAGGCGGCTACAGCGTGGTCGATCTCTCCGACGATGAGATGGCGAAGCTGCACGTGCGCTACATGGTGGGCGGACGCCCGTCGAAGCCGCTACGTGAACGTCTGTTCAGCTTCGAGTTCCCGGAATCCCCGGGCGCGTTGCTCAAGTTCCTGCATACGCTCGGCACGCACTGGAATATTTCTCTGTTCCACTACCGCAGCCACGGTACCGACTACGGTCGCGTGCTGGCGGCGTTCGAGCTGGGCGAGCACGAGCCTGATTTCGAAACGCGGCTGAACGAGCTGGGCTATGAGTGTCACGACGAAACCCATAACCCGGCGTTCAGGTTCTTCCTGGCGGGTTAAGGCGAGGCCTGCGTGTAGGCCGGGTAAGCGTAGCGCCACCCGGCTTTAATGGTTCGGCAATATCTTCCAGAACGCATCAATAAGCGGCTCATGCAGCCGCTTTTTTTGTGCGCAAACGCCAAGCTCAAACGGCGTTTTCTCGTCGCTACGCTCTAAAATCATCACGCGGTTACGCACCGGCTCCGGGCTGTTCTCCAGCACCACTTCCGGCAGCAGCGCTATGCCGCAGCCTAACGCGACCATCGACACCATCGCCTCGTGGCCGCCGACGGTGGCGTAAATCGACGGGTTGCTGATTTTCTGACGGCGGAACCACAGTTCAATGCGGCGACGCACCGGCCCCTGATCGGCCATGATAAACGGCACCGTTGACCAGTCCGGTTTTTCCACCGACACCTGATTTCGCACCGGACAGGGCAGCGCCGGGGCAATCAGCACCACCGCCAGATTTTCGAGCATCGAGAAGGCCACCGCGCCCGGCAGGGTTTCCGGTTTCCCGGCGATAGCGAGATCCGCTTCCCCCGTCACCACCTTTTCCATCGCGTCAGCGGCATCGCCAGTGGTGAGTTTTATTTCAACCGAGGGATGCTCGGCGCGGAAGCGGTCGAGGATGGGCGGCAGATGGCTGTAGGCGGCGGTCACGGAGCAGAAAATATGCAGCTCGCCGGAGAGCGACGGCCCCTGCTGGTCTATGGTGTGGCGCAGCTGCTGATACTGCAACAGCGTCTGCTGGGCAAAAACCCGCAGCTCTTCGCCCGCTTCGGTGAGCGTGACGGTACGGTTGTCGCGCACAAACAGCGGCTGGCCCAGATCCTCTTCAAGGCGCTGGATCTGGCGCGAAAGCGTAGAGGGGCTGACGTGCATCGCCCGCGCGCTGCGGCCAAAATGGCGGCTTTCCGCCAGATGCAGGAACAATTTCAAATCGCGTAAATCCACGGATTTCACCCCCTCTTTTTATATTGCAGAAATTGCAACGTGACGTTGTGAATATATCAATTTCCGCAATAAATTTCCTGTTGTAATGTGGGTACATTCTCGCTGAAACGCGAACCGAACAATAAGACACACAACATCACGAGGTATCACCCATGGCTAACTACTTTAATACACTGAACTTGCGCCAGCAGCTGGCGCAGCTGGGCAAATGCCGCTTCATGGCGCGCGATGAATTTGCCGATGGCGCGAGCTACCTTCAGGGTAAAAAAGTGGTCATCGTCGGCTGTGGCGCACAGGGCCTGAACCAGGGCCTGAACATGCGTGACTCCGGTCTGGATATCTCCTACGCCCTGCGTAAAGAAGCGATTGCTGAGAAGCGCGCGTCATGGCGTAAAGCGACCGAAAACGGCTTCAAAGTGGGCACCTACGAAGAGCTGATCCCGCAGGCGGATCTGGTGGTTAACCTGACCCCAGACAAGCAGCACTCCGACGTTGTGCGTTCCGTTCAGCCGCTGATGAAAGACGGCGCGGCGCTGGGTTACTCCCACGGCTTTAACATCGTTGAAGTGGGCGAGCAAATTCGTAAAGACATCACCGTCGTGATGGTCGCGCCAAAATGTCCGGGTACGGAAGTGCGTGAAGAGTACAAGCGTGGTTTCGGCGTACCGACCCTGATCGCCGTTCACCCGGAAAACGATCCGAAAGGCGAAGGTATGGCGATTGCTAAAGCCTGGGCTGCGGCGACCGGTGGCCACCGTGCAGGCGTGCTGGAATCTTCTTTCGTTGCCGAAGTGAAATCTGACCTGATGGGCGAGCAGACTATCCTGTGCGGCATGTTGCAGGCCGGTTCTCTGCTGTGCTTCGACAAGCTGGTGGAAGAGGGCACCGACCCGGCATACGCTGAAAAACTGATCCAGTTCGGCTGGGAAACCATCACCGAAGCGCTGAAGCAGGGCGGTATCACGCTGATGATGAATCGCCTGTCTAACCCGGCGAAACTGCGTGCTTACGCGCTGTCTGAACAGCTGAAAACGATTATGGCGCCGCTGTTCCAGAAACACATGGACGACATCATCTCCGGCGAGTTCTCTTCCGGCATGATGGCGGACTGGGCGAACGACGATAAAAAACTGCTGACCTGGCGTGAAGAGACCGGTAAAACCGCGTTCGAAACTGCCGCGCAGTATGACGGCAAAATCAGCGAGCAGGAGTACTTCGATAAAGGCGTACTGATGATCGCAATGGTGAAAGCAGGCGTTGAGCTGGCGTTCGAAACCATGGTGGATTCCGGCATCATCGAAGAGTCTGCATACTACGAATCACTGCACGAGCTGCCGCTGATTGCAAACACCATCGCCCGTAAGCGTCTATATGAAATGAACGTGGTTATCTCTGATACCGCCGAGTACGGTAACTACCTGTTCTCTTACGCGTGTGTACCGCTGCTGAAAGAGTTCATGACCACCTTGCAGACGGGCGATCTGGGCCAGGCGATTGCTGAAGGTGCGGTGGATAACGCGCAGCTGCGCGATGTGAACGATGCGATCCGCAGTCACGAAATCGAGAAGATTGGTCAGAAGCTGCGTGGCTATATGACCGATATGAAGCGTATTGCTGTAGCGGGTTGATGCCCTCACCCCAACCCTCTCCCACAGGGAGAGGGGGCAAACATTAAAGGCCTTCTCCCTGAGAAGGCCTTGTTGTTTATTTGCGATATAAAACTTTAACGACGTGGTAGCCGAACTGGGTGTGCAGCGGGCCGACTGGCTCCAGCTCCGGGCAGGAGAAGACCAGCTTATCGAACGCCGGAACCATCTGGCCCTGACGGAATTCACCTAAGTCGCCGCCGCGTTTGCCTGACGGGCAAATAGAGTGCTTCTTCGCCAGCTTGCCGAAATCGGCGCCGTTTTTAAGCTGCTCCAGAAGATCCAGAGCCAGTTTCTCTTCTTTAACAAGGATATGCAGTGCTGCCGCTGTTTTTGCCATGATCGTGCCTTGAGTGGTATGGATTAGGCTCGCTATACTACCACGCTGTTATTCTCCCCTCCTGACTTTCAATGAGCGATCCTTATGCGTTTAAACCCCGGACAACAACAAGCCGTCGAATTTGTCACCGGACCCTGTCTGGTGCTGGCAGGGGCTGGTTCCGGCAAAACCCGCGTGATCACCAATAAAATCGCCCACCTGATCCGTGGCTGCGGCTATCAGGCGCGCCATATCGCGGCGGTGACCTTCACCAACAAAGCGGCGCGCGAGATGAAAGAGCGCGTCGGCCAGACGCTGGGGCGCAAAGAGGCGCGCGGGCTGATGATCTCCACCTTCCACACGCTGGGGCTGGATATCATTAAACGCGAATACGCCGCGCTGGGGATGAAGTCCAACTTCTCGCTGTTCGACGACACCGACCAGGTGGCGCTGCTTAAAGAGCTGACCGAGGGGCTGATCGAAGACGACAAAGTGCTGCTGCAACAGCTGATCTCGACGATCTCCAACTGGAAAAACGATCTGATGACCCCCGCCCAGGCGGCGGCGAGTGCCAAAGGCGAGCGGGACAGGATCTTCGCCCACTGCTACGGCCTGTACGACGCGCACATGAAAGCCTGCAACGTGCTGGATTTTGACGATCTGATCCTGCTGCCAACGCAGCTGCTTCAGCGTAATCAAGAGGTGTGCGAGCGCTGGCAAAATAAAATTCGTTACCTGCTGGTGGACGAATATCAGGACACCAACACCAGCCAGTACGAGCTGGTGAAGCTGCTGGTCGGGCAGCGCGCGCGATTCACCGTGGTGGGGGACGACGATCAGTCGATTTACTCCTGGCGCGGCGCGCGTCCGCAAAACCTGGTGCTGCTGAGCAAAGATTTCCCGGCGCTTCAGGTCATTAAGCTGGAGCAGAACTACCGCTCGTCCGGCCGCATCCTGAAGGCGGCGAACATCCTGATCGCCAATAACCCGCACGTGTTTGAAAAGCGCCTTTTCTCCGAGCTGGGTTACGGCACCGAGCTGAAAGTCCTTAGCGCCAATAATGAAGAGCACGAAGCGGAGCGCGTAACGGGGGAGCTAATTGCTCACCACTTCGTCAATAAAACCGAATATAAGGATTACGCGATCCTCTATCGCGGTAATCATCAGTCGCGCGTCTTTGAAAAAATGCTGATGCAAAACCGCATCCCGTACAAAATTTCCGGCGGCACCTCCTTCTTCTCACGCCCTGAAATCAAAGACCTGCTGGCCTATCTGCGCGTGCTCACCAACCCTGACGACGACAGCGCCTTCCTGCGTATCGTGAACACCCCGAAACGTGAGATCGGCCCGGCGACCCTGCAAAAGCTGGGGGAGTGGGCGATGACCCGCAGTAAAAGCATGTTTACCGCCAGCTTCGATATGGGGCTAAGCCAGACGCTGACCGGTCGCGGTTACGACTCCCTGACCCGCTTTACCCACTGGCTCGGTGAGATCCAGCGCCTGGCCGAGCGCGAGCCGGTGGCGGCGGTGCGCGATCTTATCCACGGCATCGACTACGAATCCTGGCTCTATGAAACCTCCGCCAGCCCGAAAGCGGCGGAGATGCGCATGAAGAACGTCAACCAGCTCTTTAGCTGGATGACCGAAATGCTCGAAGGCTCGGAGATCGACGAGCCGATGACCCTGACGCAGGTGGTCACCCGCTTTACGCTGCGCGATATGATGGAGCGCGGCGAAAGCGAAGAAGAGGCCGACCAGGTCCAGCTGATGACGCTGCATGCCTCAAAAGGGCTGGAGTTCCCGTATGTCTATCTGGTGGGCATGGAAGAGGGATTGCTGCCGCACCAGAGCAGCATCGACGAAGATAACGTCGACGAAGAACGCCGTCTGGCCTACGTGGGCATTACCCGCGCCCAGAAAGAGCTGACCTTCACGCTGTGCAAAGAGCGCCGACAGTATGGCGAGCTGGTGCGCCCGGAGCCGAGCCGCTTCCTGCTGGAACTGCCGCAGGACGATCTGATTTGGGAGCAGGAGCGCAAAGCGATCACCGCTGAAGAGCGGATGCATAAAGGCCAGGCAAACGTGGCGAACATTCGCGCCATGCTGGCAAAAGCCAAAGAGAAGGGATAATGAGCGGTAGGCCGGGTCAGGCGAAGCCGCCACCCGGCAATATTCAGGGTATTACCGCACCTCAAGCACCCAGTGGACGTAGCTCTGCCACTGGCACTCCTGGTCAATCAGTTCTGCCCCAAGCGGGTGACAGTCCAGCCATTTTTCCGGCAGCGTCAGCGACAGTTTTTCATCTTCCGCCACCAGACTGATGGTCGGCAGTAGATCGTCGCGACGACGGCTGGCAAAGAGGATCGCCAGACGCAGCAGACGGCACAGATGCTCCGCCACGCGCGGTGGAACGGCGTTTTGCTGATGCAGCGATGAGAGATCGACCGTATTGGTCTGGTTCAACAGCAGGGTCGCCAGCAGCTTTTTCTGCGCGGGCGTATAGCCGGGCAGATCGAGGTTGCGCACCAGATAGGCCGCGTGTGCAGCCGCCTGTTTGAAATCGATGCTCAAACCCACTTCGTGCAGCGCACAGGCGCTCAGCAGCAGATCGCGACTGAGCGGCTCCAGGTCCCAGCTTCCGCCAACCTGATCGGCAAAACGGGAAGCCAGCTGCCCGACGCGCTGGGCCTGATCGATATCCACCATAAAGCGGCGCTGGACGTTACGCAGCGTGCGGCTGCGGATATCCTGATCGACCGACAGATGCAGCATGCCGTAGACCAGCCCTTCGCGCAGCGCGCCGCCGGCCAGAGTCATACACTGAATGTTCAGCTCGGTGAAGATGGCGATCAAAATGGCGAGGCCGCTCGGGAAAACCAGCGCGCGTTCAAGCGTCAGGCCTTCAATTTCCAGCTCTTCAAGACGACCGCACTGAATAGCGCGCTGCTTAAGCTGGTGGAGCTTGGCGAGCGTTATCCGCTCGTCCATCCCCTGCGCCATCATGATTTCCTGTAACGCCTGGACGGTGCCCGATGCGCCAACGCAGACTTTCCAGCCGTGATAGCGCAGCTCGTCCATCACCGGGCGCAGCACGGCACGGGCGGCTTTTTCGGCTTCGTCGAAATTCTCTTTGGCGAGATTTCGGTCGGTGAAGTAACGCTCAAGCCAGGTGACGCAGCCCATCGACAAACTGAACAGCGATGTGGCCTGCGCGCCCGTGCCGGTCACCAGTTCGGTACTGGCGCCGCCGATATCCACCACCAGGCGGCGATCGTCACCGCCGGTTGTGTGCGCCACGCCCTGATAAATCAGGCGCGCTTCTTCCTCACCGCTGATGATCTGCACCGGGCAGCCCAGAATTTCCTGCGCTTTGGCAATGAAATCGACGGCGTTAACGGCCAGACGCAGCGTGGCGGTGGCCACAACGCGGATTTGATTATGGGGGATATCTTGCAGACGTTCGGCAAAAAGCCGTAAACATTGCCAGCCACGTTCCATGGCTTCGGGAGAGAGGTGATTATCGCTGCTCAGGCCCGCCGCCAGGCGGACCTTGCGCTTAATGCGCGTCAGCGTCTGTATGCTTCCCGCCACCTCGCGCACAACCAGCATATGAAAACTATTGGAACCGAGATCAATGGCTGCATAGAGCGAGGAGGAGCTGAGCATATTTTTTAACCTGAACGACGACGATTACGCGGTGCGCCACCGGAACGGCGCGGACCATTGCCGGTGCGAGGGCGCGTCAGGCGCTTCGGCGGTGGCAATTCGCTTAACAGCGCTTCCGGGTTGTATTTGCTCTGCGGGATAGAGTGACCAATGTAGGTCTCAATCGCGGGCAGGTTCAGCGCATACTCTTCACAGGCCAGGCTGATTGAGTGACCGCTTGCGCCAGCACGACCGGTACGACCGATACGGTGAACGTAATCTTCGCAGTCATCCGGCAGATCGTAGTTAAAGACGTGGGTCACGGCAGGAATATGCAGGCCGCGCGCCGCGACGTCCGTTGCAACCAGAATATCCAGGTCACCACGGGTAAATTCTTCAAGAATACGCAGGCGTTTCTTCTGCGCAACGTCGCCGGTCAGCAGGCCAACGCGGTGTCCGTCTGCGGCCAGGTGACCCCAGATATCTTCACAGCGGTGCTTGGTGTTAGCGAAGATAATGGCGCGATCGGGCCACTCTTCTTCGATCAGCGTTTGCAGCAGGCGCATTTTCTCTTCATTGGATGGATAGAAGAGCTCTTCTTTAATGCGGTGGCCGGTTTTCTGCTCTGGTTCAACTTCTACATACTCGGCGTTGTTCATTTGTTCGAACGCCAGTTCGCGTACGCGATAAGAGAGGGTTGCTGAGAACAGCATGTTGAGGCGCTGATTGGCCGCAGGCATACGGCGGAACAGCCAGCGGATATCTTTAATGAAGCCCAGATCGTACATGCGGTCGGCTTCATCCAGCACAACCACCTGGATAGCACCGAGGTTAATGTGGTTCTGCTTTGCGTAATCGATAAGACGACCGGTGGTGCCGATCAGGATATCGACGCCGCTCTCCAGCACTTTCAGCTGTTTGTCGTAACCGTCGCCGCCATAGGCCAGACCGAGCTTGAGGCCGGTTGCCTGTGCCAGCGGTTCAGCGTCTGCATGGATCTGTACCGCCAGTTCTCGCGTCGGGGCCATAATTAGCGCGCGCGGCTGGTTAACTTTGCGGTCTGCAATTGCTGGATGAGAAAGTAAATAATGAAACGTTGACGTTAAAAACGCCATCGTTTTGCCAGTACCGGTTTGCGCCTGCCCTGCAACATCGCGGCCTGCCAGCGTCAGCGGCAGTGCGAGGGCCTGAATGGGCGTGCAGTTATGAAACCCTTTATTTTCAAGGGCTTCGATCACCTTTGGGTGCAGGGCGAAGTCGGAAAACTTCTGTTCTGTTAAATGTGTTTTGCTCATAGTGTGGTAGAATATCAGCTTACTATTGCTTTACGAAAGCGTATCCGGTGAAATAAAGTCAACCTTTAGTTGGTTAATGCTACATCAACACGTCGTTGATTGACGCGAAACCAACGCACCAGGCTTATTCCTGTGGAGTTATATATGAGCGATAAAATTATTCACCTGACTGACGACAGTTTTGACACGGACGTACTTAAAGCTGACGGGCTGATCCTCGTCGATTTCTGGGCTGAATGGTGTGGTCCTTGCAAAATGATCGCCCCGATTCTGGATGAGATCGCTGATGAGTATCAGGGCAAACTGACCGTTGCCAAGCTGAACATCGACCAGAACCCGGGCACCGCACCTAAATACGGTATCCGTGGCATCCCGACCCTGCTGCTGTTCAAAGGCGGCGAAGTGGCGGCGACCAAAGTGGGCGCACTGTCCAAAGGTCAACTGAAAGAGTTCCTCGACGCTAACCTGGCGTAAGGTTTCTCCGCTGAGCGTCCAGAGCGCCTAAATTAAGTGGATCTCTGGACGCCCGGCTTTAGTCGTGCTAAGTTACTTGTGACTTCGTTTTAAACATATCTGTTGTTTGAATCTTGCTTTACCCCATACTTCCCGTTGCTGATACACACAATGCGTGAAGTTGCTAAATTCCGGGCTTGTCACTCAATCCGTCTTGTCGTTTCAGTTCTGCGTTCTTTCCCTGTGACCAGACAGCGTACAGACATGAGTTGATGGCCGCTAAACAGGCATGGATGACCCTGCCATACCATTCACAACATTAAGTTCGAGAATCACCCCGAGTTTAAGAACCCACACCATTATGAATCTTACCGAATTAAAGAATACGCCGGTTTCTGAGCTGATCACTCTCGGCGAAAATATGGGGCTGGAAAACCAGGCTCGTATGCGCAAGCAGGACATCATTTTCGCCATCCTGAAGCAGCACGCTAAGAGTGGCGAAGATATCTTTGGCGACGGTGTGCTGGAGATACTGCAAGACGGATTTGGTTTCCTCCGCTCAGCAGACAGCTCCTACCTCGCCGGCCCCGACGACATCTACGTATCCCCTAGCCAAATCCGCCGTTTCAACCTCCGCACTGGTGACACCATTTCAGGTAAGATTCGTCCTCCTAAAGAGGGTGAACGCTACTTTGCGCTGTTGAAAGTCAATGAAGTTAACTACGACAAACCAGAAAACTCGCGCAACAAGATCCTGTTTGAAAACTTAACGCCGCTGCACGCGAACTCTCGTCTGCGCATGGAGCGTGGTAACGGGTCTACCGAAGACTTAACCGCTCGCGTTCTGGATCTGGCTTCTCCGATTGGTCGTGGTCAGCGTGGTCTGATTGTCGCTCCGCCAAAAGCGGGTAAAACCATGCTGCTGCAAAACATCGCGCAAAGCATCGCTTACAACCACCCAGACTGCGTGCTGATGGTACTGCTGATCGACGAACGTCCTGAAGAAGTGACCGAGATGCAGCGTCTGGTTAAAGGTGAAGTGGTTGCGTCTACCTTCGACGAACCGGCATCTCGCCACGTTCAGGTTGCGGAAATGGTTATCGAGAAGGCGAAACGTCTGGTTGAACACAAGAAAGACGTTATCATCCTGCTCGACTCCATCACCCGTCTGGCGCGTGCTTACAACACCGTGGTTCCGGCTTCCGGTAAAGTGTTGACCGGTGGTGTTGACGCCAACGCCCTGCACCGTCCAAAACGCTTCTTCGGTGCGGCACGTAACGTCGAAGAGGGCGGCAGCCTGACCATCATTGCAACCGCGCTTATCGACACCGGTTCTAAGATGGATGAGGTTATTTACGAAGAGTTTAAAGGTACAGGCAACATGGAACTGCACCTCTCTCGTAAAATCGCTGAAAAACGCGTCTTCCCGGCTATCGACTACAACCGTTCCGGTACCCGTAAGGAAGAGCTGCTCACCACTCAGGAAGAGCTGCAAAAAATGTGGATCCTGCGCAAAATCATTCACCCAATGGGCGAAATCGACGCAATGGAGTTCCTCATTAATAAACTGGCGATGACCAAAACTAACGACGATTTCTTCGACATGATGAAACGCTCGTAACGTAAATAAAGCCAGCAAACGCCACGTTTTTACGTGGCGTTTTTCATTTATGGCCTATACGATATTACCGCAGGCTCCCAAATTTGACCGTTCGGTGCGACAATAAGATTATTCGCACAGTAAAAACATTAATAGCTTGAATAATAAACGAATGAAGCGGCAAGAGGTTTGCTTTAAGCCTTCAGGCTGAGCGCCTTCGTGGTTATACTTCCTTGTCTGACATTTGTAGAGAACATCCATTGTGAACCTACTCGATACGTTTACTGAGCTAACCAGTATTTTTTTGTTTACCACCTGCTTTCTCTTTCTTGCGCGCAAGGTGGCAAAGTATCTGGGGTTAGTGGATAAACCCAACTTCCGTAAACGCCATCAAGGAATGATCCCACTTGTTGGCGGCATTTCCGTATTTGCAGGTATCTGCTTCGCGTTCACGATAGCGGATTACTACATCCCTCATGTCAGGCTCTATCTCAGCTGCGCCACCGTGCTGGTGGTGGTGGGCGCTCTCGACGACCGCTTCGATATCAGCGTTAAAATTCGCGCCTTCGTGCAGGCGGCCGTTGCCGTCGCCATGATGATGGGAGCAAAACTTCACCTGAGCAGCCTCGGCTATATTTTTGGTCCCTGGGAGATGATTCTTGGGCCGTTTGGCTATTTCCTGACGCTCTTCGCCGTGTGGGTTGCTATTAACGCATTTAATATGGTAGACGGCATCGATGGCCTGCTGGGCGGGCTTTCCAGCGTGTCGTTCGCCGCTATTGGCATCATCTTATGGTTCGACGGCCAGTACAGCCTCGCCATGTGGTGCTTCGCCATGATTGCCGCCATTCTGCCTTATATCCTGCTCAATCTCGGCGCCCTGGGCCGTCGCTATAAAGTCTTTATGGGCGACGCGGGCAGCACGCTGATTGGCTTTACGATTATCTGGATCCTGCTTGAAACCACGCAGGGTAAAACGCACCCGATCAGCCCGGTCACGGCGCTGTGGATTATCGCCATTCCATTAATGGATATGGTGGCGATTATGTATCGCCGTCTGCGTAAGGGAATGAGTCCTTTCTCAGCCGACCGTCAGCATATTCACCATTTAATTATGCGGGCAGGTTTCACATCTCGTCAGGCGTTTGTGCTGATAACCGTGGCGGCTGCTATTCTTGCGGGGATCGGGGTGGCGTCTGAATATGCCCACTTTATCCCTGAGTGGGTAATGTTGGTATTGTTCTTGCTAGCGTTTTCGCTGTATGGCTATTGCATTAAACGCGCCTGGAAAGTTGCGCGTTTCATTAAGCGTGTAAAACGCAGGATGCGTCGAAATAGTGGTAATAATCCAACTTTAACTAAATAAACTGGGATCGTGATGACTCAACCGTTGGCGGGAGCAAAATCAGAGATGACCGAGAATGAGCTGGATATACGTGGCTTGTTCCGCGTGTTATGGGCGGGCAAACTGTGGATTGCCGGTGTCGCAGTCGGATTCGCGTTAATCGCGCTAGCGTATACCTTCTTTGCGAAACAAGAGTGGAGCGCAACCGCTATTACTGACAGACCAACGGTCAACATGCTGGGCGGTTTTTATTCGCAGCAGCAGTTCCTGCGTAATCTGGATCTCAAAGCGAACCCTGCGGCAACGGATCAGTCATCCGTGATGGACGATGCCTACCGGGAGTTCGTGATGCAGCTGGCGTCATGGGATACCCGCCGCGATTTCTGGTCCCAGACGGATTATTACAAACAGCGCATGGTCGGCAACAGCAAGGCCGACGCCGCGCTGCTGGATGACCTGATCAACAACATCCAGTTCACGCCGGGCGATGCCATGCGCAACCTGAACGACAACGTGAAGCTCATCGCTGAAACCGCACCGGATGCCAACAACCTGCTGCGTCAGTATGTCGCTTTCGCCAGCCAGCGCGCGGCAAGCCATCTCAATGATGAGCTGAAGGGCGCCTGGGCGGCACGTACTATTCAGATGAAGGCGCAGGTTAAGCGTCAGGAAGAGGTGGCAAAAGCCATCTTCGCCCGTCGCGTTCACAACATTGAGCAGGCGCTAAAAATTGCGGAGCAGAGCAACATCTCCCGCAGCGAAACGGACGTTCCGGCGGACCAGTTGCCGGACTCTGAGATGTTCCTGTTAGGTCGCCCGATGCTCCAGGCGCGTCTGGAGAACCAGCAGGCGGTCGGCCCGGAATTTGACCTCGACTACGATCAGAACCGCGCGATGCTGAACACCCTGAACGTCGGTCCGACTCTGGACCCGCGTTTCCAGACCTATCGTTATTTGCGTACGCCAGAAGAGCCTGTAAAACGCGATAGCCCACGCCGTGCGTTCCTGATGATCATGTGGGGTATTGTTGGTGCTCTGACTGGCGCGGGCGTGGCGTTAACACGTCGCCGCGTAAATTAAAAAAGGCCGTCCACGATGAAGGCGCAACCGCCTTCATCGGCTAATCGAAGAGAATCGATGTGAAAGTACTTACCGTATTTGGCACCCGGCCGGAGGCCATTAAGATGGCTCCTCTGGTACATGCGCTGGCCAGGGACCCTGATTTTGAAGCGAAAGTGTGCGTCACCGCCCAGCATCGCGAGATGCTCGACCAGGTGTTATCTCTCTTTTCCATCGTCCCGGATTACGATCTGAATATTATGAAACCGGGGCAAGGGCTGACGGAGATTACCTGCCGTATTCTGGAAGGGTTAAAGCCTATTCTGGAATCCTTTAAGCCGGATGTGGTGCTCGTACACGGTGACACCACCACCACTGCGGCGACCAGCCTGGCGGCGTTTTACCAGCGTATCCCGGTGGGGCACGTTGAAGCAGGGCTGCGCACCGGCAACCTCTACTCCCCGTGGCCTGAAGAGGCAAACCGCACGCTTACCGGCCATCTGGCGATGTACCACTTCGCGCCAACGGAAAACTCCCGCCAGAACCTGCTGCGCGAGAATATCGCCGACAACAAAATCTTTGTGACCGGCAATACCGTGATTGACGCGCTGATCTGGGTCCGCGACCGCGTACTGGCGAACGACAGCCTGAAAAGCCAGCTGACCGCGCGCTATCCGTTCCTGAGCAACGACAAGAAAACCATTCTGGTGACGGGCCACCGCCGCGAAAGCTTTGGCCGCGGCTTTGAGGAGATCTGTCACGCGCTGGCGGAGATCGCCGCAGAGAATGACGATGTACAAATTGTCTATCCGGTTCACCTTAATCCTAACGTCAGCGAGCCGGTCAACCGCATTCTGGGCCACGTCGAGAACGTGTTCCTGATCGAGCCGCAGGACTACATGCCGTTCGTCTGGCTGATGAATCACGCCTGGCTGATCCTCACCGATTCCGGCGGGATTCAGGAAGAAGCGCCTTCTCTTGGCAAGCCGGTGCTGGTGATGCGCGAAACCACCGAACGACCGGAAGCGGTGAAGGCCGGCACGGTTCGTCTGGTGGGCACGGATTCACGTCGCATTGTCGAAGAGGTCACGCGGCTGCTGCACGACGAAGAAGAGTATCAGGCGATGAGCCGCGCCCATAATCCGTACGGCGACGGGCAGGCTTGTGGTCGTATTTTGCACGCACTTAAACACAATCGGGTATCGCTATGAGTTTTACTACCATCTCTGTCATTGGTCTTGGCTACATCGGGTTGCCGACCGCGGCGGCCTTTGCCTCTCGTCAAAAGCAGGTTGTGGGCGTGGATATCAACGCGCGTGCGGTGGAGACCATCAACCGTGGCGAAATTCATATCGTTGAGCCGGATCTCGACAGCGTGGTGAAAGCCGCCGTTGAAGGCGGTTTCCTGAAGGCCAGCACTACGCCTGTGGAGGCCGATGCCTTCCTGATTGCCGTGCCTACGCCGTTTAAGGGCGATCACGAGCCGGACATGGTGTATGTCGAAGCGGCGGCAAAATCTATTGCGCCGGTGCTGAAAAAGGGTGCGCTGGTGATCCTCGAATCCACCTCGCCCGTCGGCGCGACCGAACAAATGGCCCAGTGGCTGGCAGAAGCCCGCCCGGATCTCACCTTCCCGCAGCAGGCGGGTGAACAGGCGGATATCAACATCGCCTACTGCCCGGAGCGCGTGCTGCCGGGGCAGGTCATGGTTGAGCTGATTAAAAACGACCGCGTGATTGGCGGCATGACCCCGGTCTGCTCCGCGCGTGCGAGCGAGCTGTACAAGATTTTCCTCGAAGGCGAATGCGTGGTGACCAACTCCCGCACCGCTGAAATGTGCAAACTGACGGAAAACAGCTTCCGCGACGTAAACATCGCTTTTGCAAACGAACTGTCGCTGATTTGTGCCGATCAGGGGATTAACGTCTGGGAGCTGATTAGCCTTGCCAATCGCCACCCGCGCGTGAACATCCTCCAGCCGGGGCCAGGCGTGGGCGGTCACTGCATCGCCGTCGACCCGTGGTTTATCGTGGCGCAGAACCCTGACCAGGCTCGCCTGATCCGCACCGCGCGTGAAGTGAACGACAGTAAGCCGCACTGGGTTCTGAGCCAGGTGAAAGCCACGGTTGCAGACTGCCTGGCGGAGAGCGGCAAGCGCGCCAGCGAGCTGAAAATCGCCTGCTTTGGCCTGGCCTTTAAGCCGAACATCGACGATCTGCGCGAAAGCCCGGCGATGGAAATCGCCGAGATGATTGCCGAATGGCATAAGGGCGAAACGCTGGTCGTCGAGCCGCACATTCATGAGCTTCCTGCAAAACTGGCGGGACACTGCACTCTCACCGCGCTTGACGACGCGCTGGCAACGGCCGACGTGCTGGTGCTGCTGGTGGATCATAAAGCCTTTAAAGCCGTTCCTGGCGATGCGGTACGCCAGCAGTATGTTGTTGATACCAAAGGCGTGTGGGGTTGAGCAATGTGAACGGGGTGCTTGAATCCCTTTCGTGGGAGAGCGCCTTCTTTGGCGTGCCGTCGGCGATTGTGCGCCTGCGCGATGATGCGCCCGCGCTGACCGCTGGGGACTTTGCCGCGTGGCAGCGGGTGCAGGCGAAAATTCCGGCCATGCGCGCCGACCTGCTGGACGCGCTCCAGCAGCAGGGGTTTCAGCTGGTCGAGGGCGAGGTGGATCTGTCGATTCCCGTTGCCCGACGCGCCGCGCCGGGCGCGGAAATTGCAACAGAGCAGGATATCCCGGCGCTGCGCCAGATGGCGGCGCAGGCCTTTGCCCAGAGCCGCTTTCGCGCTCCCTGGTATGCGCCGCAGGACAGCGGTCGCTTTTATGCCCAGTGGATCGAGAATGCGGTAAAGGGCACGTTTGACCATGTTTGTCTGGTCTTCCGCGCGGCGGATGGCCAGATCCAGGGGTTTGTCTCCCTGCGTAAGCTCAGCGATCAGGACGCGCGCATCGGTTTACTGGCCGGGCGGGGCATGGGTGAAAAACTCATGCAGGCGGCACTGTACTGGGCGCAGCAGCAACAGCTTTCTACTCTGCGGGTGGCGACCCAGATGGGCAACACCGCCGCGCTTAAACGTTATATCGCGAGTGGCGCCAACGTCGACGCAACCGCTTACTGGCTATACAGGTGACATGATGATCCCATTTAACGCGCCTCCCGTTGTAGGCACCGAACTCGACTATATGCAGTCCGCGATGGGCAGCGGCAAACTCTGCGGCGACGGTGGCTTTACCCGCCGCTGCCAGCAGTGGATGGAGCAGCGTTTTCAGAGCGCCAAAGTCCTGCTGACCCCGTCCTGCACCGCGTCGCTGGAGATGGCGGCGCTGCTGCTGGATATCCAGCCGGGTGATGAAGTAATCATGCCGAGCTACACCTTCGTGTCCACCGCCAACGCCTTTGTGCTGCGCGGGGCGAAAATTGTGTTCGTGGACGTTCGCCCGGACACCATGAACATCGATGAAACGCTGATTGAAGCGGCAATTACCGACAAAACCCGGGTGATTGTTCCGGTGCATTACGCGGGCGTGGCCTGTGAAATGGACACCATTATGGCGATCGCCAAAAAGCACGACCTGTTCGTGGTGGAAGATGCCGCGCAGGGCGTGATGTCGACCTACAAGGGCCGCGCGCTCGGAACCATTGGACACATCGGATGCTTTAGCTTCCACGAAACCAAGAACTACACCGCGGGCGGTGAAGGCGGCGCGACGCTGATCAATGACCGCGCGCTGGTGGAGCGTGCCGAGGTGATCCGTGAAAAAGGCACCAACCGCAGCCAGTTCTTCCGCGGTCAGGTGGACAAATACACCTGGCGCGACATTGGCTCAAGCTACCTGATGGCCGATCTTCAGGCCGCCTATCTGTGGGCGCAGCTGGAATCCGCCGAGCGCATCAACCAGCAGCGCCTGACGCTTTGGCAGACCTATTACGATGCGCTGGAGCCGCTGGCGAAAGCAGGACGTATCGAGCTGCCAACTATCCCGGCGGATTGCGTACACAACGCCCACATGTTCTACATCAAGCTGCGCGACAACGATGACCGCTCTAAGCTGATCGCCTGGCTGAAAGAGGCGGAGATCATGGCGGTGTTCCACTACATTCCGCTGCACTCCAGCCCGGCCGGGGAAGCCTTCGGCATGTTTGCCGGTGAAGACCGCTACACCACAAAAGAAAGTGAGCGTTTGCTTCGCCTGCCGCTGTTCTACAACCTCACACCCGTTAATCAGCGCACGGTGATCAACACCCTCCTGAGCTACTTCGGCTGATATGTCTCTTGCAAAAGCCTCAGTGTGGACCGCCGCGTCCACGCTGGTAAAAATTGGCGCTGGCCTGCTGGTCGTCAAGCTGCTGGCCGTGTCCTTTGGCCCTTCCGGCGTTGGGCTGGCAGGTAATTTCCGTCAGCTGGTGACGGTGCTGGGCGTGCTGGCCGGGGCGGGCATTTTCAACGGCGTGACCAAATTTGTCGCACAGCATCATGACGATGCCGCGAAGCTGCGCAAGGTGGTGGGCACCTCATCCGCGATGGTGCTGGGCTTTTCCACCTTACTGGCCGCCGTATTCCTGCTGGCGGCGGGCCCTATCAGCCAGGGGCTGTTTGGTCACGATCGCTATCAGGGGCTGGTTCGCCTGGTGGCGCTGGTGCAGATGGGCATCGCCTGGGCAAACCTGCTGCTGGCGCTGATGAAGGGCTTTCGCGACGCCGCCGGAAACGCGCTGGCGCTGATCTTCGGCAGCATCATCGGCGTTATCGCCTACTACTTTTGCTATCGGCTCGGCGGCTACGAAGGGGCACTGTTAGGGCTGGCGCTGGTTCCGGCGCTGGTGGTGGTGCCTGCCGCGTTTATGCTGATGCGACGGGGCGCTATCCCGTTAAGCTATCTTAAACCCCAGTGGGACAAGGCGCTGGCGGGGCAGTTAAGCAAATTTACCCTGATGGCGCTGATTACTTCCGTTACCATTCCGGTGGCGTACGTGATGATGCGAAACCTGCTGGCGGCGCACTACAGCTGGGATGAGGTGGGGATCTGGCAGGGCGTAAGCAGCATTTCCGACGCCTACCTCCAATTTATTACGGCTTCCTTTAGCGTCTGGTTGCTGCCAACCTTATCGCGCCTGAGTGAAAAAAAGGATATTACCCGCGAGGTTATCCGCTCCCTGCGCTTTGTACTGCCCGCCGTGGCGGTTGCCAGCTTTACCGTCTGGCTGTTGCGCGACGTGGCGATCTGGCTGCTGTTCTCAGCGAAGTTCACCGCCATGCGCGACCTCTTTGCCTGGCAGCTGGTGGGCGATGTGTTGAAAGTAGGCGCTTACGTTTTCGGCTATCTGGTGATCGCGAAAGCGTCCCTGCGGCTGTATATTCTGGCGGAAATTAGCCAGTTTACGCTGCTGACTGCGCTCTCACACTGGCTGATCCCGGCGCACGGCGCGCTCGGTGCCGCTCAGGCCTATATGGCTACTTACATCGTTTATTTCGCTGCCTGTTGCGGCGTATTTTTATTTTGGCGTAAACGCGCATGACTGCACTGATTCACATCCTGGGATCGGATATCCCACACCACAACCAGACCGTGCTGCGGTTCTTCAACGATGAGCTGGCGGCGGGGAGCGCTGACGCCCGCGCGTTTCTGGTTGCGAGCCGGGACGAGAGCCTGAGCGCGCAGTTCCCGGCGCTGACCATCACCACCTGGCCAGACAAAGCCGCGCTGGCAAAAGCGGTGGTGGCGAAAGCAAAAGCCAACCGCGCGCAGCGGTTCTTCTTCCACGGCCAGTTCAATACCGGCCTGTGGCTGGCGCTGCTGAGCGGCGGCATTAAGCCGTCCCAGTTCAGCTGGCATATCTGGGGCGCGGATCTATACGAAGTCTCCCGGGGCTGGAAATTCCGCCTGTTCTACCCGCTGCGCCGCATGGCGCAGGCGCGCGTGGGCTGCGTGTTTGCCACCCGAGGCGATCTTAACTACTTTGCGAAACAACACCCGAACGTGCGCGGCGAGCTGCTCTATTTTCCGACCCGCATGAACCCGGCGCTGAACAACATGGCAAACGACGCGCGTCGCGAAGGCAAGCTGACGGTGCTGGTGGGCAACTCTGGCGATCGCAGCAACGAACACGTCGCGGCCCTCAAGGCGGTGCATCAGCAGTTTGGCGATACGGTCAACGTGATTGTGCCGATGGGCTATCCTGCGAATAACGCGGCCTATATCGACGAGGTTCGCGCGGCGGGGCTTACGCTTTTCAGCGCGGAAAATCTGCAAATCCTCAGCGATAAGCTGGAGTTTGACGATTACCTGGCGCTGCTGCGACAGTGCGATCTGGGCTATTTCATCTTCGCGCGCCAGCAGGGGATAGGTACGCTGTGCCTGCTCATTCAAGCCGGTATCCCGTGCGTGCTTAATCGCGAAAATCCGTTCTGGCAGGATATGGCCGAGCAGCATCTGCCGGTGCTGTTCACCACCGACACGCTTAGCGAAGAGGTGGTCCGCGAGGCGCAGCGTCAGCTGGCGCTGGTGGATAAAAACGCCATCGACTTCTTCAGCCCTAACTACCTTACGCCGTGGCATCGCGCGCTGCGTATCGCATCAGGAGACAACGCATGAGCCAGTTGCAATTTTGCGGCTTGTTGGTGATTTGGCTGCTGAGCGCGATGTTTATCGCCACGCTGACCTGGTTTGAGTTCCGCCGGGTGCGCTTTAACTTCAACGTTTTCTTCTCGCTGCTGTTTCTGCTGACCTTTTACTTCGGCTTCCCGCTGACCTGTATTCTGGTGTTCCGCTTCGACGTGGGCGTTGCCCCGCCGGAGATCCTGATGCAGGCGCTGCTGTCGGCGACCTGTTTCTACGCGGTTTATTACGTGACCTACAAAACGCGTCTGCGTTCGGTAAAAGACACCGCGCCGCGCCGGGCGATCTTCACCATGAACCGGGTTGAGACACACCTGACCTGGATCATGCTGATGACCATCGCGCTGGTGAGCGTTGGCATCTTCTTCATGCATAACGGTTTTCTGCTGTTTAAGCTGCAATCCTACAGCCAGATTTTCTCGGCGGAAGTTTCCGGCGTGGCGCTTAAGCGCTTCTTCTATTTCTTCATCCCGGCGATGCTGGTGGTCTTCTTCTTACGCCAGGACAGCAAAGCCTGGCTGTTCTTCCTGGTCAGCACCGTCGCGTTCGGCGTGCTGACCTATATGATCGTGGGCGGCACGCGCGCCAATATCATCATCGCCTTCGCTATCTTCCTGTTTATCGGCATCATTCGCGGCTGGATCTCCCTGTGGATGCTGGCGGCGGCGGGGGTGTTCGGCATCGTGGGGATGTTCTGGCTGGCGCTCAAACGCTACGGGCTGAACGTGGCGGGCGACGAGGCGTTTTATACGTTCCTGTATCTCACCCGCGACACCTTCTCGCCGTGGGAGAACCTGGCGCTGCTGCTGCAAAACTACGACAAGATTGAGTTTCAGGGGCTGGCGCCGATTGTCCGCGACTTCTACGTCTTTATCCCGACGTGGCTGTGGCCGGACAGGCCTGGCGTGGTGCTGAACACGGCGAACTACTTTACCTGGGAAGTGCTCAACAACCACTCGGGCCTGGCGATATCGCCTACGCTGATCGGCTCGCTGGTGGTGATGGGCGGTACCTGGTTTATCCTGCCGGGCGCGGTGGCGGTGGGGCTGATCATCAAGTGGTTCGACTGGCTCTATACGCGCGGTCTTGAAGAGACTAACCGCTATAAGGCCGCCATTTTGCACAGCTTCTGTTTTGGTGCCATTTTCAATATGATCGTTCTCGCGCGCGAGGGGCTGGATTCATTCGTGTCGCGCGTGGTTTTCTTCATGGTAATTTTCGGCTTCTGCCTGCTGCTGGCAAAACTGCTCTACTGGTTATTCGACAGCGCCGGGCTTGTGCATAAGCGCGAGCGGGCAAGCAGCAGACCGCTTTCGCACGTCTGAGTAGGGATGTTATGACTGACACGACTACCGCGCCGCAGTACGCGCTGCGCGGCTTATCGCTTATCGGCTGGCGTGATATGCAACACGCGCTGGATTATCTGTTTGCCGAAGGGCAGATGAAATCGGGCACGCTGGTCGCCATCAACGCCGAAAAGATGCTGGCGGTAGAAGATAACGCTGAGGTGAAAAGCCTGATTGAGGCCGCCGAGTTTAAATACGCGGACGGCATCAGCGTGGTGCGCTCAATTCGTAAAAAATACCCTGGCGCGAAGGTTTCTCGCGTGGCGGGCGCCGACCTGTGGGAACAGCTGATGGCGCGCGCAGGGGCAGAGGGCACGCCGGTGTTTCTGATTGGCGGCAGGCCAGAGGTGCTGGCGCAAACCGAACAGAAGCTGCGCAGCCAGTGGAATGTGAACATTGCGGGCAGCCAGGACGGCTATTTTAAACCCGAAGATCGGCAGGCGCTGTTTGAGCGCGTGCGCGACAGCGGGGCGAAGATTGTCACCGTGGCGATGGGATCGCCGCGTCAGGAAATTCTAATGCGCGACTGCCGTCTGGTCTGCCCGGACGCGCTGTACATGGGCGTTGGCGGCACCTACGACGTCTTCACCGGCCACGTTAAGCGCGCGCCGAAGGTGTGGCAGAACCTCGGGCTGGAGTGGCTCTATCGCCTGCTGTCTCAGCCAACGCGCATCAAGCGGCAGGCGCGTCTGCTGCGCTACCTCGCCTGGCACTACACCGGAAAGATGTAATCAATTTGCAGCGCGATATGCTATTCGCGCTGCCACTCCCCTCCCAAACTGCTGCCTATCTGTGCAATACATTCATTTTTTTAATGGATTGTTTGCCATTTGGAAGAATTTAAGAAACCATTCCCTCCGTATTTCAGTACCCCCTAAAAACAACAACCGGTAGAAACCGGCAGACAGCAAACACAACCGAGGATTTATGGCAGAGAAAAAACCTGAGCTTCAGCGTGGGCTGGAAGCTCGACACATTGAATTGATAGCGCTGGGCGGCACTATCGGCGTGGGCCTGTTTATGGGCTCCGCCAGCACGCTCAAATGGGCGGGGCCGTCGGTACTGCTGGCGTATATCATCGCCGGACTGTTCGTCTTCTTCATCATGCGTTCGATGGGCGAAATGCTGTTCCTGGAGCCGGTCACTGGCTCATTCGCCGTTTACGCGCACCGCTATATGAGCCCGTTCTTTGGCTATCTCACCGCCTGGTCGTACTGGTTTATGTGGATGGCGGTGGGCATCTCAGAGATCACCGCGATAGGGGTCTACGTCCAGTTCTGGTTCCCGGATATGGTGCAGTGGATACCCGCCCTGATCGCCGTGGGGCTGGTGGCGCTGGCGAACCTTGCCGCCGTGCGCCTGTACGGTGAGATTGAGTTTTGGTTCGCGATGATCAAAGTCACCACCATTATCGTGATGATTGTCGTCGGCCTGGGCGTGATTTTCTTCGGCTTTGGCAACGGCGGGCACGCCATCGGGTTTGGGAATCTGACCGAGAACGGCGGCTTCTTCGCCGGCGGCTGGAAGGGCTTCCTGACGGCGCTCTGTATCGTTGTCGCCTCTTACCAGGGCGTGGAGCTTATCGGCATCACCGCCGGGGAAGCGAAAAACCCGCAGGTGACGCTGCGCAGCGCGGTAGGCAAAGTGCTGTGGCGTATCCTGATTTTCTACGTGGGTGCGATTTTCGTTATCGTCACTATCTTCCCGTGGAATGAAATCGGCACCACCGGCAGCCCGTTCGTGCTGACCTTTGCGAAGATTGGTATCACGGCGGCGGCAGGGATCATTAACTTTGTGGTGCTGACGGCGGCGCTCTCTGGCTGTAACAGCGGCATGTACAGTTGCGGGCGTATGCTCTACGCGCTGGCGAAAAACAACCAGCTGCCTGCGGCGATGAGCAAAGTCTCCCGCGCGGGCGTGCCGGTGGCGGGCGTAGCGGTGTCGATTGCGATCCTGCTGATTGGCTCCTGCCTGAACTACATCATTCCCAATCCGCAGCGCGTCTTCGTGTATGTTTACAGTGCCAGCGTGCTGCCTGGGATGGTGCCGTGGTTTGTGATCCTGATTAGCCAGCTGCGCTTCCGTCAGGCGCACAAGCAGGCGATCGCCAACCATCCGTTCCGCTCGATTCTGTTCCCGTATGCGAACTATTTGACGATGGCGTTCCTGATTTGCGTATTAATCGGGATGTACTTTAATGAAGATACGCGCATGTCGCTGTTTGTCGGGATGATCTTCCTGGCCGCCGTGACCGCAGCATATAAACTTTTTGGCCTTGGACGCCGCGCCACCACGCACAAAGTGGAGGATTAAGCGGCAAAATGTGCAAACCATAACCAAACGCGCATATTTTTCAAAAAAGCACTAGACAGCGGGGACGGAGGTACGTAATATCCAGCCCCGCAACGGCGCTAAGCGCCCGTAGCTCAGCTGGATAGAGCGCTGCCCTCCGGAGGCAGAGGTCTCAGGTTCGAATCCTGTCGGGCGCACCATTTACCCGGTGCTGGAGCTGCGGTGGTCTGAGAAGTAGTCAGTACCGCGTGAAAAGATTTATCAGTGGTGGCTATAGCTCAGTTGGTAGAGCCCTGGATTGTGATTCCAGTTGTCGTGGGTTCGAATCCCATTAGCCACCCCATTATTTAAAAGTTGTGAAATGCGAAGGTGGCGGAATTGGTAGACGCGCTAGCTTCAGGTGTTAGTGTCCTTAGGATGTGGGGGTTCGAGTCCCCCCCCTCGCACCACGACTTTAATGAATTGAACTAAAAATTCAAAAAAGCAGTACATCGGCGAGTAGCGCAGCTTGGTAGCGCAACTGGTTTGGGACCAGTGGGTCGGAGGTTCGAATCCTCTCTCGCCGACCAATTTTGAACCCCGCTTCGGCGGGGTTTTTTGTTTTCTGCCATCCCTCAATGCTGTTGTCATTTCCCGACAACGACCCGCCCGTTTGTCGTTATTCAGCGACGTCTAACTATTTGAAATAGCTATAATTAAACAAATGCTGATATTGCTGTCGCTTTCAGGCAACACTTTGCTGCAATGTCTCTGTCCTGAGAAAGGCAAAAGCATCCGGAAACGGCGAAAAACCCTTATAGCTTAAATTGTTGCGAGAAATAACACTCTCCACTGCAACTCTGGCACATAACGTGCAATAATATACGTGTAGATGCTCATTCCACCTCTTATGTTCGCCTTAGTGCCTCATAAACTCCGGAATGACGCAGAGCCGTTTACGGTGCTTATCGTCCACTGACAGATGTCGCTTCGGCCTCATCAAACACCATGGACACAACGTTGAGTGAAGCACCAAATATGTTGTCTTACAGACCTGTTTTAACGCCTGCTTTTATAGCAGGCGTTTTTTTATGCCTTATTCCCGATAGCGCGCCAGGATGAGCACAACGCACATCAGCGTACAGGCAGAAATACCGTAAAGCGCCTGCATTGCCCCGAGCGATGAAGCGGCCAGTGCGGTAATGCCGGTGAAAAGCGATGCGCTGATCGTCTGCCATCGCCAGGCCGTTCCGCTGGCGGAAGAGGTCTGGATCGCCTGAAAACTACTCAGCACGCCATAGGTGCCTGCCGCAAACACCACGTTGGACGCCAGATGGGCGATAAAGATCGCCCCCAGGGCAAATACCGTTGAGCCAGACGCCACGGGGATCAGACCGTAGGTGAGCAAAAACACGCTTAAACACATAAAAAGAAGCCTGTTTTTCGCGGCATACCGCGCCAGACTGTCCCTTTTTAGCAGCATCGGGCCACAGAGCTGTCCCATGCTGCGGGCGAAGAGAAGCGGTAGGGCGAAGCTGGCCGCCTCCGCAGGATGAATTTGCTGTGCCAGCGCCGGAAGCAGCGCCATTGCAGGAGAGCCAACGGCGGCCAGGGCGGGCAGGAGCAGCAGGCTACGCTTTTGCCGTACCGTCAGCGCCCGCCAGCGCACGGGCACCGAATGCGTATCTTCCGTAAACGTGGGCGTTCCCCGTTGGGTAAAGGTTTTATCCGCCAGAGCCAGCATCAGCAGCGAGCCTGCAAAGCTCGCGGCGTCGATCGCCAGCAGCGAGAAGAGAGACACTTTCTCGAACAGTACGACGCCCAACCCCGTTCCCAGCAAAACCTGCGAAGCGAATATCACGTTTTCAAGGCAGGTGGCCGCGGGCAGTTCATGGTCCGCCAGCCCGCGTTTAAACAGTAAGGTCAGCGCCGGCCAGCTCATACCGCTTAAAAGCGCTTCGGTGGATTGCACGGCAAGCAGCGCCGATACGCTGTGATAATGCATGCCCAGTAACGGAAAAAGCAGGGCCAGCAGTCCCAGAAGCTCCGTCAGCATCAGAATGCTCAGCGGAGAAAAACGCAGGCACAGCTTTTCCCCGATCAGGCTGCCGATAAAGCCGGGTACGGTGGCAAAAAGATACGCGAGGGTCAGCAGGGAGGCGGGGGCATGCCATTCCAGCAGCAGGCCAAAGACTACCACCTGCGTCAGCCCATTGCCGAGTGACGAGAAAATAAAGGCGCAGGCCAACATGCGCAGCCAGCGGTGGCAGCGCAGCGCTTCGATAAGCGCGTACAAAAGCGAGTTCATGACGATTTCCTTTCAAAAACGATTTAGTCCACGCGACAGAGCGTGCGTGTGTGAAAAAAGTTAGTGAAAAGACATCGTTACATTGGCGGGTTCGTTTTGATGGATGTTGCAAAGAATGTAGCAGAAATCCGCCATAAAAAAAGGAGGCCTTCTGGCCTCCTTTTTCCGTTACGGCTGGGTGCCGTTATTCTGCAAGGTGAGCAGCAGCCCGTCCCGGCGCATCGCCGCGGCCTCTTCCGGCTTGTGCAGCTTGTCCAGCGTGTCCGCCAGCCAGGCATAATCAAACGCGTCCGGGCGCTGTTTCAGCGCGGCGCGGAAGGCGAGGCTCGCCTCCTGCCATTCGCCGTGTTTAAAAAGCGACTGGCCCAGCGTGCTCCATAACAGCGGGCGATCGCCCACGGTTTTGATCTGCTGGCGCAGCATTTTTTCGATTTGCTCTGGGTTATTGGTTTTCAGGCGTGGGATCACCATCACCAGACGGTCGTCGTACTGACGCTTCAGGCCGTCGAGGAGGATCTCCTGCGCGGTGTCATGGTCGTCACACTCAATCAGATGCTCCGCCATCGCCACCTGTAACGGAACCTGTTGGCGGGTTTTACGGCTCTGATTCTTCCACCAGGTTTTCAGACCGTCGCTGCCCAGATCGGCGCGCGCCTGATCCATCAGGCCAATCCACGCCATACGCTGAAGTTCATCGCGATGCTCATCATCACCCACGTCGGCCTTCGCCATTGACGGGATAATGTCCAGCAGCGAGCCCCAGGCGCCGGTGCGGATATAGGCCTGCTCGGCAAGACGCAGCACTTCCGGATGGCGCGGAGCGATCTCCAGCAGACGGTCAACGCCGTGGCGCGCCGCGTGGTTTTCGTTACGGGCGAGCTGCAAGCGCACGCGGGTGATTTCAACCGGGATCTGATCGTTAGAGGCCAGCTCGGAGGCGCGCTCAAGATGCTGATTGGCGCGCGCTTCATCCCCACGCTGCTGCGCGGCTTCGGCGGCCAGCAGGTAGTTCACCACCGGCTGCTCGGCATGATCGGCATTTTTCGACATCAGCTTTTCAACCTGCTGATAGTCGCCTTCGGCCAGCTTCAGCAGCGCCTGTTCGGTCTGCTTACGGGCGCGACGACGTTTACGACCCACGAACCAGCCGCGGGTGTGCGCCCCGGTGCGGAAGATGCGGCGCAGGATCCATTCAAGGGCAAACAGCACGACAACCGCGAGGATCAGAACGATCGCCAGCCCGGTGACGCTGGTTTCAATATTGTAGTTATCGGTCTGGATCAGAACATAGCCCTGATGGCCGGCGATCATTGGCCCCAGGACGATCCCGGCGATCAGCAATAAGAAGAGCAAAAGCACTTTCAACATGATCACTCTCCCTGTGGTGCGCTTTCAGGCGCAGGTGCGGCAGCGGCAGGCGCCTGAGCGGCCGGCTCTGCCGGAACGCCCGGCTGCGCCAGCAGGTTACGCACGCGCGTCTGCATCAGCTTTTCCAGAATCGGCTGGCTGGCCAGCTTATCCGGTACGCTCATGGTAATGTTCTGCTGGCTCAGCTTATCGATATCGTCCAGGAACGCCGTGGTGGTGGCGTCGTCGGTGTTGTAATAAGCACGAACCCATGTCGACACGTTGTCCAGCGCCTGTTTGTAGGTCTCTTCCTGATGGCGCGGCACGGCCTGTGCGGCAACCAGCAGGCGCGAGCGAATATTTTCGCGCAGATAGACATCCTGATTCGGCGCTAGCAGCGGTACGGCGGTTTCATCGCGGCGGCGAATGGTGATGAAGCTGTCCATAAAGTTCTGCCAGCTTTTTTGCAGATTCACGCGCCACTCTTTCAGCGAGCTGGAAAGCTCGGTGCCGTCGGAGTCCATGGGGGAGTCGTCGTCGTTGTTATCCGCCAGCTGGAGGTTATCAATTTGATTCGAAAGCTGATTCACCTTGAGGATGATGCCGTCGTAATCCACCTGAGACACCGCAGACAGGCTGGCGATATCTTCGGTGATGGCGCGGCGTGCGGTAATCAGACTCGGGTCGTTCATGTCAGCCAGGCTCGCATCGGCGCTTTTCAGCAGCGCGGCGGCGGTGGTGACGTCCTGATCGCTCCACAGCTTACGTCCGGCCAGTTTCACCAGGAAATCGGCCTGAGAGAGCAGCCAGGTTTTGGCATCTGTACCGGAGATGGTCGCCACTTTTTGCTGCACTTCATCGAGCTGTTTGGTCAGCTCCTGCTGCTTGCTGTTCGCTTCAGACAGCGCGGTAGCCTGCTGTTTGATGACCCCTTCCAGCTCGGATTTTTGCGTTTCCTGCGCTTTTTGCAGGGCGGTGATCTGATTAACCAGCGCGTCGCTGGTGGCGGTCTGATTTGAGCCTTGCTGCTTCACAAGACCGTAAAGTCCCACGCCTGCGGCAAGCGCAATGGCGATGGCAATCGCGCTCAGCGCGAGGCTGGTTTTGTTGCTGCCGTTTTTCTTCTCAACGGTTTTCTCAGTCGTTTCTGGCTGTGGCGTAACCTCCACAGTCTCCCTGGTCTCTTCAACCACGGCGGAGGATTTTTCGTGTTCCGTCATTATGGCTTCCCATTCTGAGAGTTATTGTAATGCGCGCAGCAGCGCATCGTTGTCGGCGTTATCAGCGATCCGAATATCTTGCCAGCCCAGTTCCCGGGCGTGGTTCGCCAGACGCTCACTGACGACCAGAAGCCGACAGCGGAGTAACCAGTTTTCACGATACCATTGCGGAATGAGCGACCAGAGCTGTTGCAGCATTTCGCCGCTGGTGACCACCAGCGTATCCACGCCGCGCCCGTGCCAGCGCATCGCCTCTTCGGCACCGTCATAATGCTTTGCATGGCGCTGATAACATTCGCAGAACGTCACCTCAGCGCCGCGCTCGCGCAACGTTTCGCCGAGCAGCTCTCGCCCGCCGTTGCCGCGTAAAATCAACGCACGCTTCCCGGCAATAGTTTGTAATTCAGGTAATTGTAGCAAGACTTCGCTAATTTCCCGATCTAACGGATAGCGTATATCTATTCCGCTTACGGTATGCAGCGCCAGCGCGGTGGTGCGCCCGATGGCAAAATAGTGGGGAGCGGTTGGCCAGCGTAGCCCTGACTGTTGCAGCTGCGCATGGGCAAACTCCACGGCATGTTGCGACAGGGCAAAGAGCAGATCGCCTTCCTGCAAGGCATGGATCTGGTCGGCGAGCAGGGGCAGCTGCCGACCGGGGGAGAATTCAATTAACGGAAAACTCCAGGCCACCTGCCCCAGTGTGCGCAGACGGCTCACTAACTGCTCTCCTGCGGGAGAAGGGCGGGTGACGAGAATACTCATGCAGGGGGCTCTCCGTTATAAACCTCAGCCAGAATGTCGCGAGCGCCGTTGTTTAACAGCTCCTCAGCCAGCGATACGCCAAGCGCTTCGGCGTCCTGCGGCTTACCGCGACGCTCACCGCGCACCATCTGAGAACCGTCCGGTGCGCCAACCAGCGCGCGCAGCCACAGTTCACCATCGGTTAATTCAGCATAGCTGCCAATTGGCACCTGACAGCCCCCTTCAAGGCGGGTATTCATGGCGCGCTCGGCTTTTACGCGGATGGCGGTGTCGTCATGGTTCAGCGGCATGAGCAGCGAACGCGTGCGTTCGTCATCCAGGCGGCACTCAATGCCGACCGCGCCCTGACCCACGGCCGGGAGCGACAGCTCGGGCGGCATGGCAAAGCGGATGCGTGATTCAAGACCCAGGCGTTTCAGCCCCGCAACGGCGAGAATAATGGCATCGTATTCGCCGTTATCCAGCTTGCTAAGGCGCGTGCCCACGTTGCCGCGCAGCGAGCGGATAACCAGATCCGGACGGCGCTCGGCCAGCTGGCACTGACGGCGTAAACTTGACGTGCCAACCACGCTGCCGGTCGGCAACGCATCGAGCGAGTCATACTGGTTTGAGACAAAGGCGTCGCGCGGATCTTCGCGCTCGCAGATGGTCACCAGCCCCAGACCTTCCGGGAACTCGACGGGCACATCTTTCATGGAATGGACGGCGATATCGGCGCGGTTATCAAGCAATGCAAGTTCCAGCTCTTTGACAAACAAGCCTTTTCCGCCCACTTTCGCCAGGGGGGTATCAAGGATCACGTCACCGCGCGTCACCATAGGCACCAGCTCGACGCGTAATCCGGAATGGCAGGCTTCAAGGCGCTGCTTAACATATTGTGCCTGCCAGAGCGCGAGGGGGCTTTGGCGTGTGGCAATTCTCAAAACATTGTCTAACATGCTTGTTACCGTCATTATCAATCACTAACCATCCTAACATTGTTGACTCTCGGATGGCAGTTTTACGGTTGATGAAGATAAAGAGGGACAAGCCGGCGTTCTCGTCAGCCACAGCCGTATTCGGGAATTTACACGTTCAGAACGATGCTACACTTGTATGTAGCGCATCTTTCTTTACGGTCAATCGGCAAGGTGTTAAATTGATCACGTTTTAGACCATTTTTTCGTCTGTACCACCATAAAGATAAGGGCGAAAAAGGGTAACGGTTATCTTTTTGAAATACTGCGGGCTCGCCACTGTTCGATTTTTGAAGAGATCGCGATTCCCGGAAACATCAGGCGATACGTCTTGTACCTCTATATTGAGACTCTGAAACAGAGACTGGATGCCATCAACCAACTGCGTGTCGATCGCGCGCTTGCTGCGATGGGACCTGCTTTCCAGCAGGTTTACAGTCTACTGCCGACATTATTGCACTATCACCATCCGCTGATGCCGGGTTACCTCGATGGTAACGTTCCCCAGGGCATTTGCCTCTTCACGCCTGATGAAACCCAACAGCACTATCTGAACGAGCTGGAACTTTACCGTGGAATGCCGCCGCAGGAATCACCCAAAGGTGAACTGCCGATCACCGGCGTTTACTCTATGGGAAGTACCTCTTCGGTAGGGCAAAGCTGTTCCTCTGACCTGGATATCTGGGTCTGCCATCAATCCTGGCTCGATAACGACGAGCGCCAGCTGTTGCAGCGTAAATGCAGTCTGCTGGAGAGCTGGGCGGCCTCGCTCGGCGTGGAAGTGAGCTTCTTCCTGATTGATGAAAACCGTTTCCGCCACAACGAAAGCGGCAGTCTGGGTGGTGAAGACTGCGGCTCGACGCAGCACATCCTGCTGCTTGATGAGTTTTACCGTACTGCCGTTCGTCTGGCGGGTAAGCGTATTCTGTGGAATATGGTGCCGTGCGACGAAGAAGAGCATTACGACGACTACGTGATGTCGCTGTACTCGCAGGGCGTGCTGACGCCAAACGAGTGGCTGGATCTGGGCGGCCTGAGCTCCCTGTCGGCGGAAGAGTACTTTGGCGCAAGCCTGTGGCAGCTCTATAAAAGTATCGACTCACCGTACAAAGCGGTGCTGAAAACCCTGCTGCTCGAAGCCTACTCCTGGGAATACCCAACGCCGCGCCTGCTGGCGAAAGACATCAAACAGCGTCTGCACGACGGGGAAATTGTCTCCTTCGGGCTGGACGCGTACTGCATGATGCTGGAACGCGTCACCGAATACCTGAAAGCCATCGACGACACCACGCGCCTTGACCTGGTGCGTCGATGTTTCTATCTCAAAGTATGCGAAAAACTGAGCCGCGAGCGCGCCTGCGTGGGCTGGCGTCGTGAAGTGGTCAGTCAGTTAGTCAAAGAGTGGGGTTGGGACGAAGAGCGTCTGTCCATGCTCGACAACCGCGCCAACTGGAAAATCGATCAGGTGCGTGAAGCGCACAACGAACTGCTCGATGCGATGATGCAAAGCTACCGTAACCTGATCCGCTTTGCGCGCCGTAACAACCTCAGCGTTTCCGCCAGCCCGCAGGATATCGGGGTCTTGACCCGTAAGCTGTACGCCGCGTTTGAAGCGCTGCCGGGTAAAGTGACGCTGGTGAACCCGCAGATTTCGCCCGATCTCTCTGAGCCAAATCTCACCTTTATTTACGTGCCGCCGGGCCGTGCGAACCGCACCGGCTGGTATCTGTATAACCGTGCGCCAAGCATGGACTCGATCATCAGCCATCAGCCGCTGGAATATAACCGCTATCTGAACAAGCTGGTGGCCTGGGCGTGGTTTAACGGCCTGCTGACCTCGCGCACCCGGTTGTTTATCAAGGGCAACGAGGTGGTCGATCTCGCTAAGTTGCAGGAGATGGTGGCGGACGTGTCGCACCACTTCCCGCTGCGCCTGCCTGCGCCAACGCCGAAAGCGCTCTACAGCCCGTGTGAAATTCGCCATCTGGCGATTATCGTCAACCTGGAATATGACCCGACGGCGGCCTTCCGCAATCAGGTAGTCCATTTTGATTTCCGCAAGCTGGACGTCTTCAGCTTTGGCGAGCAGCAAAACTGCCTGGTGGGCAGCGTCGATCTGCTGTACCGCAACTCGTGGAACGAAGTGCGTACCCTGCACTTCAACGGCGAGCAGGCGATGATCGAAGCGCTGAAAACGATTCTCGGCAAGATGCATCAGGATGCCGCACCGCCGGACAGCGTTGAGGTGTTCTGCTACAGCCAGCATCTGCGTGGCCTGATCCGTACCCGCGTGCAGCAGCTGGTGTCTGAGTGTATTGAGCTTCGCCTTTCCAGTACCCGTCATGAAACCGGGCGCTTTAAAGCGCTGCGCGTGTCAGGGCAGACCTGGGGCCTGTTCTTTGAACGCCTGAACGTATCGGTGCAGAAGCTGGAAAACGCGATTGAGTTTTACGGCGCGATTTCGCACAACAAGCTGCACGGTTTGTCGGTGCAGGTTGAAACGAACCACGTCAAACTGCCGCAGGTGGTAGACGGCTTCGCCAGCGAAGGGATTATTCAGTTCTTCTTTGAGGAGTCGGGCAACGACGCCGGTTTCAATATCTATATTCTGGATGAAACCAACCGTGCCGAGGTGTATCACCACTGCGAGGGCAGTAAAGAGGAGCTGGTGCGTGACGTCAGCCGCTTCTACTCGTCGTCGCACGATCGCTTTACCTACGGCTCAAGCTTTATCAACTTCAACCTGCCGCAGTTCTACCAGATCGTGAACGTGGACGGCCGCGCGCAGGTGATCCCGTTCCGTACCCAGGCCATTGCGCCCGCAGTGCCTGCGAATCAGGATACGACCCCGCTGTTGCAGCAGTATTTCTCCTGAGGGCTTTTCGCCGGGTGGCGCTTACGCTTACCCGGCCTACGTTCGAGCCGTTGTAGGCCCGGTAAGGCGTAGCCGCCACCGGGCAACAAAACTATCTGAAACTCACCACCTCGCCCGCCTGCGCGGTTGCGGCCTGCTCGAGCAGATCCCAGAACGTTTCACCGCTGCGGTCGCATACCCACTCGTCACCTTTCAGATCGAAATGATAGCCACCCTGCTTCGCGGCCAGCCATACCTGGTGAAGCGGCTCCTGGCGGTTAATAATAATCTTGCTGCCGTTTTCGAAGCTGAGGGTCAGGATACCGCCGTTGATTTCACAATCGATATCGCTATCGCCGTCCCAGTCGTCCAGGCGCTCTTCGATGGTCATCCACAGGGTGTCGGCAAGGCGATGGAATTCACTGTCGTTCATGGTTTTGTTCCTGTTTTTCGTGATGGCGGCAGTATAACGCTAAATAATTCCCGTTGCAGGAAAGCGGCAAACTCTTGCTTTTGTGTCTTCTCCTGCGATGATAGAAAAAGATTTGAGCTTATGGGCAACTTATAATGAAAAACGTTTTTCGAACGCTCGCCGTTCTCGTCACTCTGTTTAGCCTGACCGGTTGTGGGCTAAAAGGGCCACTTTACTTCCCGCCAGCCGATAAAACCGCGCCGCCGCCGACCAAACCGGCACCAAGCACCATTGAATCGTCGTCGCCGGACACCAACGATCGCGGCAATGACGGTGGTCCGACTCAGGTTAATATCTGACAATTACGTTCTGTACCCGCGCAATGGAGCAAATGATGCAGTTCTCTAAAATGCATGGCCTTGGCAACGACTTTATGGTCGTCGACGCGGTAACGCAGAATGTCTTTTTCTCACCAGAGCTGATCCGCCGCCTGGCGGATCGTCATCTGGGCGTGGGGTTTGATCAGCTGCTGGTAGTTGAACCGCCCTACGATCCCGATCTCGATTTCCACTACCGGATCTTTAACGCCGACGGCGGCGAAGTCTCGCAATGCGGCAACGGCGCGCGCTGTTTTGCCCGCTTTGTCCGCCTGAAAGGGCTGACCAACAAGCGCGATATCCGCGTAAGCACCGCCAATGGTCGCATGGTACTGAGCGTCACCGACGATGAGCTGGTGCGCGTGAACATGGGCGAGCCCAACTTCGAGCCTTCCGCCGTGCCGTTTCGCGCCAACAAAGCGGAAAAGACCTATATTATGCGTGCGGCCGAGCAGACAGTATTGTGCGGCGTGGTCTCGATGGGGAACCCCCACTGCGTAATTCAGGTCGATGACGTGGAAACCGCCGCCGTCGAAACGCTCGGGCCGGTGCTTGAGAGCCACGAACGTTTCCCGGAACGGGCGAACATCGGCTTTATGCAGGTGGTTAAACGCGAACACATTCGCCTGCGCGTGTTTGAACGCGGTGCGGGTGAAACGCAGGCCTGCGGCAGCGGTGCCTGTGCGGCAGTAGCCGTGGGGATCGCTCAGGGATTACTGGCAGAAGAGGTTCGCGTGGAGTTGCCAGGCGGGCGTCTTGATATCGCCTGGAAAGGACCGGGTCATCCACTCTATATGACTGGCCCGGCGGCACATGTCTATGACGGGTTTATCCATCTATGAAACAACCAGGGGAAGAGCTACAGGACACGTTGACGGAGCTGGACGACAGCGCTGTTGCTGAATATCTGCTGAACAATCCTGAGTTCTTTATCCGCAATGCGCGCATCGTTGAACAGATGCGCGTGCCTCATCCGGTACGTGAGTCCGTCTCGCTGGTCGAATGGCACATGGCGCGCTCGCGCAACCACATCCATCAGCTCGAAGAGAACATGACGCTGCTGATGGAGCAGGCCAACAACAACGAAAGCCTGTTCTATCGTTTGCTGCACTTGCAGGCGCGTCTGGCGTCGGCGCACAGCCTTGACGAGTTCCTCAGCCGCTTTCACCGCTGGGCGCGCGAGCTGGGGCTGGCGGGCGCGACCATTCGCCTCTTCCCTGATCGCTGGCGCATCGGCGCGCCGTCTGGCTTCACCCATCTGGCGCTGAGCCGTCAGGCGTTTGAACCCCTGCGCATTCAGCGTCTTGGACAGGCGCATCACTATCTTGGCCCGCTAAACGGACCAGAGCTGCTGGTGGTGCTGCCGGAAGCCAAAGCGATTGGCTCGGTGGCAATGTCGCTGATGGGCCGCGACGGCGATTTGGGCGTCATGCTCTTTACCAGCCGCGACGCGCATCATTACGAGCAGGGGCAGGGCACGCACCTGTTGCAGGAGTTAGCGCTGATGTTGCCCGAGCTGCTGGAGCGCTGGATTGAACGCATATGACGGACGGACTTCTCGCGAATGACGTTGCGCGCTTTTTGCGTTACCTCGGCGTTGAGCGCCAGCTTAGCCCGATAACGCTGCTTAACTATCAGCGTCAGCTTGATGCCATCATTCAGATAGCCGACGAGATCGGCCTGAAAAGCTGGCAACAATGTGACGCTGCGACCGTGCGGGCCGTTGTGGTGCGCAGCCGTCGTAAAGGGTTAAGCCCGGCGAGCCTGGCGCTCAGGCTCTCTGCGCTGCGCAGCTTCTTCGACTGGCTGGTGAGCCAGGGTGGACTAAAAGCGAACCCGGCCAAAGGGATCGCCACGCCAAAAGCGCCGCGCCATCTGCCGAAAAACATCGACGTCGACGACGTGAATCGCCTGCTGGATATCGATCTTAACGATCCGCTGGCCGTGCGCGATCGCGCGATGCTTGAGGTGATGTACGGTGCGGGCCTGCGTCTGTCGGAGCTGGTGAACCTCGATTTAAAACATCTCGATCTGGAATCCGGCGAAGTATGGGTGATGGGTAAAGGCAGCAAAGAGCGCCGCCTGCCGATTGGCCGTAACGCGGTGGCCTGGATTGAGCACTGGCTGGATCTGCGCGGGCTGTTTGGTGCCGAGGAAAACGCGCTGTTTTTATCGAAGCTCGGCAAGCGGATATCGGCGCGTAACGTGCAGAAGCGTTTTGCGGAGTGGGGCATTAAGCAGGGGCTGAACAGCCACGTTCACCCGCACAAGCTGCGCCACTCCTTTGCGACCCATATGCTCGAATCGAGCGGCGACCTGCGCGGCGTGCAGGAGCTTCTGGGCCACGCCAATCTGTCGACCACTCAAATATATACCCACTTAGACTTTCAACACCTTGCCTCGGTGTACGACGCGGCGCATCCACGCGCCAAACGGGGGAAATAATGCGTTTTTACCGCCCACTGGGTCAGATTTCTGCACTTACGTTTGACCTTGATGACACCCTTTATGACAACCGCCCTGTGATCCTGCGTACCGAACAGGAGTCGCTGGCGTTTGTGCAGAATTACCATCCTGCGCTGAAGACGATGCAGAACAAAGACTTCCAGCAGCTGCGTCAGGCGCTACGGGAAACCGAGCCTGAGATTTATCACGACGTGACGGAATGGCGTCGCCGCGCGGTGGAGCAGGCGATGCTCAACGCCGGAATGAGCGCGCGCGATGCGGCTATTGGCGCAGAGGCGTCGATGGCGAACTTTGCCAAATGGCGCAGCCGTATCGACGTGCCGCAGGAAACTCACGACACCCTGAAGGCGCTGGCGGAAAAATGGCCGCTGGTGGCGATCACCAACGGTAACGCCCAGCCGGAGCTGTTCGGCCTGGGCGACTATTTTGAGTTTGTGCTGCGCGCTGGCCCGGACGGACGCTCGAAGCCGTTCAACGACATGTACCATCTGGCGGCGGAAAAGCTGAACCTGCCGCTCTGGGAAATTTTGCACGTCGGCGATGACCTGACCACCGACGTTGCCGGGGCGATCCGCTGTGGAATGCAGGCCTGCTGGATCAGGCCGGAAAATGCCGATCTGATGCAGGCCCGCGACAGCCGCCTGCTGCCGCACATCGAAATTTCGCGGTTGGCATCCCTTACTACGCTGATATAATCACCAGTACTTCTGTATAAATTAACAGTGTGTCCGGTAGCCTTCGGTTGCCGAACACCCTATTTGTGACGGTGCCAATGGACGTTTCTTTCCTGCTCGACAGCCTCAATGATAAACAGCGCGAAGCGGTTGCCGCCTCGCGGACCAACCTGCTGGTACTGGCTGGAGCGGGCAGTGGTAAGACGCGCGTGCTGGTTCACCGTATCGCCTGGCTTCAGAGCGTGGAAAACTGCTCCCCGTACTCGATCATGGCGGTGACCTTTACCAACAAGGCGGCGGCGGAGATGCGCCACCGTATCGCGCAGCTGATGGGCAGCAGCCAGGGCGGCATGTGGGTCGGCACCTTCCACGGCCTGGCGCACCGCCTGCTGCGCGCGCACCATATGGACGCCAACCTGCCGCAGGATTTCCAGATCCTCGACAGCGAAGACCAGCTGCGTCTGCTGAAGCGCCTGATCAAGGCGATGAACCTCGACGAGAAGCAGTGGCCGCCGCGTCAGGCAATGTGGTACATCAACGGCCAGAAAGACGAAGGGCTGCGCCCGCACCATATTCAGAGCTTCGGCAATCCGGTTGAGCAGACCTGGCAGAAGGTCTATCAGGCCTATCAGGAAGCGTGCGATCGCGCCGGGCTGGTGGACTTCGCCGAGCTGCTGCTGCGCGCCCACGAGCTGTGGCTCAACAAACCGCACATTCTTCAGCACTACCGCGAGCGTTTCACCAACATCCTGGTGGACGAATTCCAGGATACCAACAACATTCAGTACGCGTGGATCCGCCTGCTGGCGGGCGATACCGGCAAAGTGATGATCGTGGGTGACGATGACCAGTCCATCTACGGCTGGCGCGGCGCGCAGGTTGAAAACATCCAGCGCTTCCTGAACGACTTCCCCGGCGCGCAAACCATCCGTCTGGAGCAGAACTACCGCTCCACCAACAACATTCTGAGCGCCGCCAACGCCCTGATTGAAAACAACAACGGGCGTCTGGGCAAAAAGCTGTGGACCGACGGCGTCGACGGCGAACCTATCTCTATCTACTGTGCGTTCAACGAACTCGACGAAGCCCGCTTCGTGGTGAACCGCATTAAAACCTGGCAGGACAACGGCGGCGCGCTGGAGCAGTGCGCCATTCTCTATCGCAGCAACGCCCAGTCGCGCGTGCTGGAAGAGGCGCTCTTGCAGGTAAGCATGCCGTACCGTATTTACGGCGGGATGCGCTTCTTCGAACGTCAGGAAATCAAAGATGCGCTCTCCTATCTGCGCCTGATTGCTAACCGCAACGACGACGCGGCCTTTGAGCGCGTGGTGAATACCCCGACGCGCGGCATCGGCGATCGCACGCTGGACGTGGTGCGTCAGGCCTCCCGCGATCGTCAGCTTACCCTGTGGCAGGCGTGTCGCGAGCTGTTGCAGGAAAAAGCCCTCGCCGGACGCGCGGCCAGCGCGTTGCAGCGCTTCATCGAGCTGATTGATGCGCTGGCGCAGGAAACATCGGATATGCCGCTGCATGTCCAGACCGACCGGGTGATTAAAGACTCCGGCCTGTGGATGATGTACGAGCAGGAGAAGGGCGAAAAAGGCCAGACCCGTATTGAGAACTTAGAGGAACTGGTGACGGCAACGCGCCAGTTCAGCTACAACGAAGAAGACGAAGACTTAATGCCGCTACAGGCGTTCCTCTCTCACGCGGCGCTGGAAGCGGGCGAGGGGCAGGCGGATACCTGGCAGGACGCGGTTCAGCTGATGACCCTGCACTCCGCGAAAGGTCTGGAGTTCCCGCAGGTGTTTATCGTCGGGATGGAAGAGGGGATGTTCCCGAGCCAGATGTCGCTGGACGAAGGCGGTCGTCTGGAAGAGGAGCGTCGTCTGGCCTACGTGGGCGTGACCCGTGCGATGCAAAAGCTGACGCTGACCTACGCCGAAACGCGTCGTCTGTACGGCAAAGAGGTTTACCACCGTCCGTCGCGCTTTATCGGCGAACTGCCGGAAGAGTGCGTGGAAGAGGTGCGTCTGCGCGCCAGCATCAGCCGTCCGGTCAGCCATCAGCGGATGGGCACCCCGATGTCGGAAAACGACACCGGCTACAAGCTTGGACAGCGCGTGCGTCATGCCAAGTTCGGTGAAGGCACCATCGTGAACCTCGAAGGCAGCGGCGATCACAGCCGCGTGCAGGTGGCGTTCCAGGGGCAGGGGATTAAATGGCTGGTTGCCGCTTATGCGCGTCTGGAAACCGTGTAACATTCAGAAAAATATCATTATTTTGTAATTATCTGCTAGCCTTATAGATTAAGGGTCAATTATTGGTCTTCAGCGTTTCGTTGCGTGTTGACGCCACAGTTACTGCTGGCGTAACATGCGCGCACGATTACGCTAAGAGGACATTCGCCTTGGACACACCCAGTAGATACTGGCTCAATTCCCTGTCATCCAGGAACAACTCCTAAGGCTATCTCCTCTTGCTGATGGCCTTAGTGGTTGTCAGCGACAATTATTCCCGTCGCGCTGAGTCAGGCTGTTTAATGGTCTGAAACCCAATTCGTTTCTGTGTGCCCACCGAACTGTCCGATATTTTTTGCATTGGGAGTCCCGGTCATGTTGAGCGCATTTCAACTCGAAAATAACCGACTGATTCGGCTAGAAGCCGAAGAGTCGCAGCCCCTCATTGATGCCGTATGGGTGGATCTTGTCGAGCCGGACGACGATGAACGTCTTCGCGTACAATCCGAGCTGGGACAGAGCCTGGCAACCCGTCCAGAGCTGGAAGACATCGAAGCATCCGCCCGTTTTTTTGAAGACGAAGACGGCCTGCATATTCACTCCTTCTTCTTCTTTGAAGATGCCGAAGACCACGCGGGTAACTCCACCGTGGCATTTACCATCCGCGACGGTCGCCTGTTTACCCTGCGCGAGCGTGAACTGCCCGCGTTCCGTTTATACCGTATGCGCGCCCGCAGCCAGGCGATGATCGACGGCAATGCCTACGAGCTGCTGCTCGACCTGTTTGAAACCAAAATCGAACAGCTGGCGGACGAAATCGAAAACATCTACAGCGATCTGGAAAAGCTGAGCCGCGTCATCATGGAAGGCCATCAGGGCGATGAATATGACGAAGCGCTCTCCACGCTGGCAGAGCTGGAAGATATCGGCTGGAAGGTGCGATTGTGTCTGATGGATACCCAGCGCGCGCTGAACTTCCTGGTGCGCAAGGCGAGGCTGCCGGGCGGTCAGCTGGAGCAGGCGCGTGAGATCCTGCGCGATATTGAATCCCTGCTGCCGCACAACGAATCCCTGTTCCAGAAGGTAAACTTCCTGATGCAGGCGGCGATGGGCTTTATCAACATCGAGCAGAACCGCATCATCAAGATCTTCTCGGTGGTATCCGTGGTGTTCCTGCCGCCAACGCTGGTGGCATCAAGCTACGGGATGAACTTTGAGTTTATGCCGGAGCTGAAATGGAGCTTTGGCTACCCGGGGGCGATTATCTTTATGATCCTCGCCGGGCTGGCGCCGTATCTGTACTTTAAGCGCAAGAACTGGCTGTAAAAATCAGGCGGGTGGCGCTGCGAGTGAATTCCCTCGCCCCTTCGGGGAGAGGGTTAGGGTGAGGGGGAACATACGGCTCAGGTGGTCATTCCGTTCACCTCAGGTTCCTTGCTTCTCTGTCACCACAATACTTGTGAACGTGTCAGGGTGGTTCACCGCCACCACCCTGACAACCCGGGCTCCCGGCAAGAAAATCGTCGCTTCGCGATACCCTCAGCTTATTCCTTCATGCTATCGGGTCGGGCACCAGCCTGCATCCATGCAGGCTATGCCCTCTCGGCGCGTCCATGCGCCTCGCCCCGGCATTACGGAAACGCTTCGGCGATTTACAGCCGGACAATGGCGTCGCTGTAACGCATTTATCTATATGTAATTATTCTCATCGCTTTATGAGAAAAAATGACCGGGAACCCTCAGCCCAGTGGATGAGGGGAACATCACAACCCTTTACGCACCCTGCGCTGCGTATAAATCGCATCCGCGACAAAAATCGCCAGCGCCACCCAGATGAACGCGAAGGTCACCATCTTATCCGCACCCGGTACTTCCCCGTAGAACAGCACCGCTAACAGGAACATCAGCGTTGGGCCGATGTACTGGAAAAAGCCCAGCGTCGACAGGCGCAGGCGCGTTGCCGCACCGGTAAAGCACAGCAGCGGAATGGTGGTGACAACACCGGCGGCAATCAGCAGCAGGTTGAGCGACATCGGGTTCTGCCCCATATGGCTGGTGGCGCTGTCGGCAATACCAAACAGATAAATCGCCGCCACCGGCAGCAGCCACAGGGTTTCAAACAGCATCCCGGTCTGGGCTTCTACCGCAATTTTCTTACGCACCAGGCCGTAGAAGGCAAAGCTGAACGCCAGTCCGAGGGCAATAATCGGCAGCGAGCCGAAGGTCCAGAGCTGCACCAGCACGCCGCAGAAGGCCAGAATCACCGCCACCCACTGCATCCGGCGGAAGCGCTCGCCGAGGAAAATCATCCCCAGCACGATGTTGACCAGCGGGTTAATAAAGTAGCCGAGGCTGGCTTCAAGCATGTGATGGTTGTTCACCGCCCAGATAAACAGCAGCCAGTTACCGCCAATCAGCACCGCCGAGAGCGCCAGCAGGAAAATCTTCTTTGGCGTTTTCAGCAGCGTTTTCACGCCGGACCACTGACGGCTGACGCTCATCAGGGCAATCATAAAGAAAAACGACCAGATCACGCGGTGAGTGAGGATCTCATCGGCCGGTACGTAAGCGATCAGTTTGAAGTACGCCGGTGCGATACCCCAAATAAAATAAGCGGCGAGGGCGAGTAGCACGCCCTGCCGCGTCTGTTTAGCATCCATCGGGAAAATCCGTTACAAAAAAGTGGACACACTTTACCCGATTTTACGGCCTCAACCCACCATATAAGTGGCTGTTGCGCTGGCGATATAAACCTGCTCTTCGTTATGCAGCTCGACCCGCGCCACCGCCACTTTGTTACCCGCGCGTAACAGGCTGCTGGTGGCGGTAAAGCGATTTCCCCGGCCAGGGCGCAGGTAATCGACGCGTAAATCAATGGTGCCCATCCGCGACAGGCGCTGGCGCAGCTCGTCTTCATTGATGGTGTCATGGCGCGCCAGCGTGCTGCCCACGCAGACCAGCCCCGCCGCTACGTCCAGCGCCGAAGCAATCACGCCGCCGTGCAAAATGCTTTGCGCCCAGTTACCTACCATCATCGGCTGGTTATTAAAGCTGAGCAGGGCAAAGTCCTTTTCGTAGCGCTCAAGCTCCAGCCCGAGCGCGCGGTTAAACGGCATGTGGTAAACAAAAATCTCGCCTACGAGTTTTAAAGCTTCTTCAGCGGTAAGCGTGGCTGACATGAGAGGTGATGTCCTTATTGTTAACAAAATGTTGATTTTATGCATCGCCGATAAGGATTTCCACTTTCAGAAACCAGGATGCAGACGTTACGCCAGAACTCTGTAGAATGTCTGACCATAACAATTCACTTTATTTAATGTCTTTATTTCAGGAGAACACCACCGATGCGGACGTATCTGGGTTGGTTACTGGCGGCCGTTGCGCTGCCTGTCACAGCATTTGCGCAGGAAGCGACGGTTAAAGAGGTGCATGACAAACCTGCGGTGCGCGGCAGCGTTATCGCCAACATGCTCCAGGAGCACGACAATCCGTTTACGCTCTACCCCTACGACACCAACTACGTGATTTACACTCAGACCAGCGATCTCAATAAAGAAGCGATAAGCTCCTATAACTGGTCTGATAATGCGCGTAAAGATGAGGTGAAGTTCCAGCTGAGCCTGGCGTTCCCGTTCTGGCGCGGCATTCTGGGGCCGAACTCGGTGCTCGGTGCCTCTTATACCCAGAAGTCGTGGTGGCAGCTCTCTAACAGCGGTGAATCCTCGCCGTTCCGCGAAACCAACTATGAGCCGCAGCTGTTCCTCGGCTTCGCGACGGATTACGAATTCGCAGGCTGGACGCTGCGCGACGTGGAGATGGGCTACAATCATGATTCCAACGGTCGTTCCGATCCAACGTCCCGCAGCTGGAACCGTCTTTATACCCGCCTGATGGCGCAAAACGGCAACTTTATGGTGGAGGTGAAGCCGTGGTACGTGATCGGCGATACCGATGACAACCCGGATATCACCAAGTACATGGGCTATTACCAGCTCAAAATCGGCTACCAGCTTGGCGATGCGGTGCTGAGCGCGAAAGGCCAGTACAACTGGAACACCGGCTACGGCGGCGCGGAGCTGGGCCTGAGCTATCCAATGACCAAACACGTGCGCATCTACACGCAGGTGTACAGCGGGTACGGCGAGTCGCTGATCGACTACAACTTCAACCAGACCCGCGTCGGTGTGGGCGTGATGTTGAACGATCTTTTCTAAGCCGCTCGAATGTTTTTGCGTTAAACGTTGAAGTTTCTCTCTCAGGCGCTGAAAATAGCGCCTGTTTTATTTCTGGTGGGTGGGGTTAATGTGGCGCAGGCGGAAGTTTTGAATCAGGAGTCGCTGGCTAAACAGGTTTTGCATGAAACCTTCGGCTATCAGCAGTTCCGCCCCGGCCAGGAAACCATCATCGAAACCGTGCTGGAAGGCCGCGACTGCCTGGTGGTCATGCCGACCGGCGGCGGTAAATCCCTCTGCTATCAGGTGCCCGCGCTGGTGCTTAACGGCCTGACGGTCGTGGTATCCCCGCTCATTTCCCTGATGAAAGACCAGGTTGACCAGCTGCTCGCTAACGGCGTGGCGGCGGCCTGTCTTAACTCGACGCAGACCCGCGAGCAGCAGCAAGAGGTGATGGCGGGCTGTCGTACCGGGCAGATCCGCCTGCTGTACATCGCGCCCGAACGTCTGATGCTGGATAACTTCCTCGATCATCTGGCGCACTGGAATCCGGTGCTGCTGGCGGTGGATGAAGCGCACTGTATCTCCCAGTGGGGACACGACTTCCGCCCGGAATATGCGGCGCTTGGGCAGCTGCGTCAGCGCTTCCCCGAACTGCCGTTTATGGCGCTGACCGCCACGGCGGACGACACCACCCGGCTGGACATTGTGCGTCTGCTGGGGCTAAAAGACCCCTATATTCAGGTCAGCAGCTTCGACCGCCCGAACATCCGCTACATGCTGATGGAAAAGTTCAAGCCGCTGGATCAGCTCTTACGCTACGTGCAGGAGCAGCGCGGTAAATCCGGCATCATTTACTGCAACAGCCGTGCGAAGGTAGAAGATACCGCCGCGCGTCTGCAAAACCGCGGCTTTAGCGCGGCGGCCTACCATGCTGGGCTGGAAAACCACATCCGCGCCGACGTGCAGGAGAAATTCCAGCGCGACGATCTGCAAATCGTGGTGGCGACCGTGGCGTTCGGTATGGGCATTAACAAGCCCAACGTGCGCTTTGTGGTCCATTTCGACATTCCGCGCAATATCGAATCCTATTACCAGGAAACCGGCCGCGCCGGGCGTGACGGCCTGCCCGCTGAGGCGATGCTGTTTTACGATCCGGCGGACATGGCGTGGCTGCGCCGCTGTCTCGAAGAGAAGCCGCAGGGGCAGTTGCAGGATATCGAACGCCATAAGCTCAACGCGATGGGGGCGTTTGCCGAAGCGCAAACCTGCCGCCGCCTTGTGCTGCTCAACTACTTTGGCGAAGGGCGTCAGGAGCCGTGCGGCAACTGCGATATCTGCCTCGATCCGCCAAAGCAGTACGATGGCCTGATGGACGCGCGTAAGGCGCTGTCGACCATTTACCGCGTTAATCAGCGCTTCGGGATGGGTTACGTGGTGGAGGTGCTGCGCGGGGCCAATAACCAGCGTATCCGGGACATGGGCCACGACAAGCTGCCCGTCTACGGCATCGGTAAAGACCAGAGTCATGAGCACTGGGTCAGTATTATCCGTCAGCTTATTCACCTCGGCTTTGCCACGCAAAATATTGCCCAGCACTCCGCGCTACAGCTGACCGAAGCCGCGCGCCCGGTGCTGCGCGGCGATGTTGAGCTTAAGCTCGCCGTGCCGCGCGTGGTGGCACTCAAACCGCGCGTGATGCAAAAATCCTACGGCGGCAACTACGACCGTAAGCTGTTCGCCAAGCTGCGCAAGCTGCGTAAGGCCATCGCCGACGAAGAGAACATCCCGCCTTATGTGGTGTTTAACGACGCAACGCTGATCGAAATGGCCGAGCAGACACCGCTCAGCGCCGGCGAAATGCTCAGCGTTAACGGCGTCGGCACGCGCAAGCTGGAGCGTTTCGGGAAAGAGTTTATGGCACTTATTCGCTCTCACGTCGACGGCGAAGATGAGGAGTAGTCAGCCGGTCAAAAAAGTGCCAGGATGATGACTCACTACATTATTCCCCCGCGAGTTAATTATGTTAATGCTATTTCTTACAGTGGCGTTGGTGCATATCGTTGCGCTGATGAGCCCTGGCCCTGACTTTTTCTTCGTGTCGCAAACCGCCGTCAGCCGCTCCCGCAAAGAGGCGATGATGGGCGTTCTGGGCATCACTATGGGCGTCATGGTGTGGGCGGCAGTCGCGCTGCTTGGCCTGAACCTGATCCTCGCGAAAATGGCCTGGCTGCACAACATCATTATGGTCGGCGGCGGTCTGTACCTGTGCTGGATGGGCTACCAGATGCTGCGCGGGGCGCTGAAAAAAGAAGAGAAGAAAGCAGAAGAGCCAAAGGTGGAGCTGGCGACCGGCGGCAAAAGCTTTGTTAAAGGGCTGCTTACCAATCTCGCAAACCCGAAAGCCATTATCTACTTCGGCTCCGTCTTCTCGCTGTTTGTCGGCGATAGCGTCGGCGCAGGCGCGCGCTGGGGAATTTTCCTGCTGATCGTGGTGGAAACCTTCGCCTGGTTCACCATCGTGGCGAGCCTGTTTGCCCTACCGGCGATGCGCCGCGGCTATCAGCGCATCGCGAAGTGGATTGACGGCTTTGCCGGCGCGTTGTTCACCGGCTTTGGTATTCATCTGATCATTTCGCGCTAAGCATGACGCGCTGACGCAAGCAGCGCGCCAACCAGCATAAACAGCGAACCGAACACTTTATTCAGGGCCTTCATCTGTTTAGGCCCTTTGATCCACGCCGCAATCCGCTGTGCGAGCGTCGCATAACCAATCATCACAATAATATCGACGATAATGGTGGTCGCTCCGAGAACCACGTACTGCATCACCTGTGCCTGATGCGGCACGATAAACTGCGGGAATAGGGCGGCGAGGAACACGATGCTTTTTGGATTCGTCAGGTTGACGAACACCGCCCGCTTGAACAAATGGCCGCGCGATTGGGTTTGCGCCAGCGTATTAAGATTGATCGAGCCCGCCGCGCGCCACTGCTGAATGCCCAGCAAGATCAGGTAGGCGGCACCGGCCCATTTCAGCACCTCAAACGCCAGCACCGAGCGCGAGAACAACGTTCCCAGGCCAATCCCCACCAGCACGATGTGGATGCCTAACCCGGCCTGCAAACCCGCAATGGACGCCGCCGCGCCGCGATAGCCGTGATTGATAGAGGTCGTCATGGTATTGATGGCGCCAGAGCCAGGTGAAAGGCTGAGGATAATGGATGTCAGCAGGTACGCGAACCACCATTCGAAGGTCATTTGAAACTCCCTGATCGTCTGTTTTTATGCCACAATACGCTATTGTTACGGCATTTTGTGACCAGTAGCGAAAAAACGATATTCCTTGGCTTACGGGGGTGGAAACCCGATGTTTCAACAGAAAAAGGATTGGGAAACACGAGAAAACGCTTTTGCCGCTTTCTCTATGGGCCCGCTGACCGATTTCTGGCGTCAGCGTGAGGAAGATGAGTTTATCGGCGTCGGTGCTATTCCGGTGCGCTTTGTCCGTTTTCGCGATGAGAAAAACGATCGCGTCATTGTCGTTTGCCCTGGGCGTATTGAAAGCTATGTAAAGTATGCGGAGCTGGCCTACGACCTGTTCCATCTTGGCTTTGATGTGTTGATTATCGACCATCGCGGTCAGGGGCTTTCGGGGCGAATGCTGGCGGATACGCATCGCGGGCACGTTGAGCAGTTCAGCGATTACGTTGAGGATTTGGCCGCATTCTGGCAGCAGGAAGTTCAGCCCGGCCCGTGGCGCAAGCGTTATATCCTCGCGCATTCGATGGGCGGCGCCATTTCAACGCTCTTTTTGCAGCGCTATGAGCACCAGTGTGATGCCATTGCGCTTACCGCGCCGATGTACGGCATCGTGATACGTTTACCCGACTGGATGGTACGCCATTTACTCGACTGGGCTGAGGGCCATCAGCGCATTCGTGAAAACTATGCCATCGGAACCGGGCGCTGGCGGGCATTGCCTTTCGCCATCAACGTGTTGACCCACAGCGGACAGCGTTATCGTCGTAACCTGCGTTTTTATGCCGATGAACCCCGCCTGCGCGTGGGTGGCCCCACCTGGCACTGGGTGCGGGAAGGCATTCTTGCCGGAGAGCAGGTTCTTGCGGGCGCTGCCGATGACGACACGCCAATGCTCTTGATTCAGGCGGAAGAAGAGCATGTGGTGGATAACCGTATGCATGACCGCTTTTGTGAACTGCGCGCCGCCGCGGGTCATCCCTGCGAAGGGGGTAAACCGCTGGTCATAAAAGGCGCGTACCATGAGATCCTTTTTGAAAAGGACGCCATGCGCTCAGTCGCGCTCAACGCCATCGTCGAGTTTTTCGACCGGCATAACTGATTTTTTATTGAGGTTAAATTTCCCTATGTACCAGGTTGTTGCGTCTGACTTAGATGGCACGCTGCTTTCTCCCGATCACACCCTATCGCCTTACGCGAAAGAAACCCTGAAACTCCTGACCGCCCGTGGCGTGAACTTCGTGTTTGCCACCGGCCGCCACCACGTGGACGTGGGGCAGATCCGCGATAACCTGGACATCAAAGCCTATATGATCACCTCCAACGGTGCGCGCGTACACGACACCGACGGCAACCTGATCTTTACCCATAACCTGGATCGCGATATCGCCAGCGATCTCTTCGGGGTGGTGCATAACAGTCCGGACATCATCACCAACGTTTACCGCGACGATGAGTGGTTTATGAATCGTCATCGCCCGGACGAGATGCGTTTCTTCAAAGAGGCGGTCTTTAACTACTCCCTGTATGAGCCGGGCCTGCTGGATCCTGAAGGCATCAGCAAAGTGTTCTTCACCTGCGAAAGCCATGAAGCGCTGCTGCCGCTGGAGCAGGCGATCAACGCCCGCTGGGGCGATCGCGTCAACGTCAGCTTCTCCACGCTGACCTGTCTGGAAGTGATGGCGGGCGGCGTTTCCAAAGGACACGCGCTGGAAGCCGTGGCCCAGCGCCTGGGCTTTGAGCTGAAAGACTGCATCGCGTTTGGCGACGGCATGAACGACGCCGAGATGCTCTCCATGGCGGGCAAAGGCTGCATCATGGAAAACGCGCACCAGCGCCTGAAAGATCTGCACCCGGAGCTGGAAGTGATCGGCACCAACGCCGATAACGCCGTGCCGAAATACCTGCGTAAACTGTTCCTTGAATAATCTTCATTTGGTTGTTTAACGTCCAGTTGTCAACCAAAGAGTTCGCTACAATGCCTGTCCTTCTTTCTGAGAGACAAGCATTGTGGCGCTACTCATTATCACCACCATCCTGTGGGCCTTCTCCTTTAGCCTGATTGGCGAATACCTTGCCGGTTCGGTCGACAGCTATTTCTCGGTGCTGATGCGCGTGGGGCTGGCGGCGCTGGTGTTCCTGCCGTTCCTGCGCACGCGCGGGCAGACGCTAAAAACCCTCCTGCTTTACATGCTGGTGGGCGCCATGCAGCTTGGCATCATGTATCTGTTCAGCTTCCGGGCCTACGTTTACCTGTCCGTATCGGAATTCCTGCTCTTTACGGTGCTTACGCCGCTCTACATCACCCTGATTTACGATCTGCTCAGCAGGCGTCGCTTGCGCTGGGGATATCTGTTGAGCGCCGCGCTGGCGGTGCTTGGCGCGGCGATTATCCGCTACGACAAAGTGAGCGATCACTTCTGGACGGGCCTGATGTTCGTGCAGCTGGCAAATATCAGCTTTGCCATTGGCATGGTGGGCTACAAGCGCCTGATGGAGACCCGCCCGATGCCGCAGCACAACGCCTTTGCCTGGTTCTATATGGGGGCGGCGATCGTTGCGGTGGCGGCGTGGTTTATGCTCGGCAATCCGCAAAAGCTGCCGACCACGTCGGTGCAGTGGGGCGTTCTGGTCTGGCTGGGCGTGGTGGCGTCAGGGCTGGGGTACTTCATGTGGAACTACGGCGCTACGCAGGTAGACGCCGGTACGCTGGGGATCATGAACAACGTGCACGTGCCCGCCGGGCTGCTGGTCAACCTTGCCATCTGGCAGGAGCAGCCGCACTGGCCGAGCTTCATTATTGGGGGAACGGTGATCCTGGCTTCGCTGTGGGTACATCGCCGTTGGGTCGCTCCGCGCTCCGCACAAACGGAAGATGGTCGCAGGCGTGATTCCGCGCTGAGCGAATAAACGCTTCAGTTACCGGCTGACGCTGCTCGCCGTCGCGCACGGCGGCGTACAGTCGGCTCCACAGTCCTTCACCCAGGGTTTTGGTCACCACCAGACCCTGGCGTTCAAAACTCTCCACTACCCAGTGCGGCAGCGCCGCGATGCCCATCCGGGCGGCAACCATCTGGATCAGCAGCAGGGTGTTATCCACGCTTTTCAGCTGTGGGCTAATGCCTGCGGGTTGCAGGAAGTGACGCCAGATATCCAGCCGACTGCGCTGGACCGGGTAAATCAGCAGGGTTTCGGTCGCCAGATCTTCCGGCGTAACGCGCGTTTTCGCCGCCAGCGGGTGATCCGGTGCCAGCACCAGGCGCACCTCAAAATCAAACATCGGTGAATAGTGCAAACCGCTGCGCGGCAGAATGTCGGACGTCAACACCAGATCCAGCTCGCCCTGTTGCAGCGAGGGCTGCGGGTCAAAGGTCACGCCGGAGGTAAAGTCCATCTCCACCTGCGGCCACTTCTGGCGGAAGTTCTCAAGCGCCGGGGTCAACCACTGAATACAGCTATGGCACTCAATAGCGATGCGCAGTTTGGTCTGCTGCGGCTCATTGCACGACTGCAACGCGCTCGCAATCTGCGGCAGCACCTGATTCGCCAGCTGCAACAAAATTTCGCCCTGCGGCGTAAAGCGCAGCGGCTGACTCTTACGCACGAACAGACGAAAGCCAAGGCGTTGTTCCAGATCGCTGAACTGGTGAGAAAGGGCAGACTGGGTCTGGTGCAGCGTGGCCGCCGCCGCCGCGAGAGAGCCGCAGTTCCGCAACGCCTGGAGCGTTTTCAGGTGTTTAATCTCGATCATGAAAGTCCTTCACTTCGCCATGAGCATTTTGCGCTTGAGGAATATACAGTACCTACACATTATGGAAGTGTAAACATCTGGACGGCTAAATCCTAAAAATTCACAGGGGACACACCATGACTATTCGCAGCCACACCCTCGGTTTCCCACGCGTCGGCCTTCGTCGCGAACTGAAAAAAGCACAAGAGAGCTACTGGGCGGGCAATACCACCCGTGACGAACTGCTGGCGGTGGGCCGCGAGCTGCGTGCGCGCCACTGGGATCAGCAAAAGCAGGCGGGCATTGACCTGCTGCCGGTGGGCGATTTCGCCTGGTACGACCATGTTCTGACCACCAGCCTGCTGCTTGGCAACGTGCCGGCTCGTCATCAGAACAAAGATGGATCGGTGGATATCGACACCCTGTTCCGTCTGGGGCGCGGCCGCGCACCGACCGGGGAACCGGCGGCTGCGGCGGAAATGACCAAGTGGTTTAACACCAACTACCACTACATGGTGCCGGAATTCGTGAAAGGCCAGCAGTTCAAACTGACCTGGACGCAGCTGCTGGAGGAAGTGGACGAAGCGCTGGCGCTGGGCCATAACGTTAAACCAGTCCTGCTCGGCCCGGTTACCTATCTGTGGCTCGGCAAAGTGAAGGGCGAGCAGTTCGACCGCCTGAGCCTGCTGAACGACATCCTGCCGGTCTACAAACAGGTGCTGGTGGAGCTTGCGAAACGCGGTATTCAGTGGGTACAAATCGATGAACCGGCGCTGGTGCTGGAGCTGCCGCAGGAATGGCTCGACGCCTTCAAACCGGCCTACGACGCGCTTTCAGGCCAGGTGAAGCTGCTGCTGACCACCTACTTTGAAGGCGTAGCGCCTAACCTCGACACTATCATCGCGCTGCCGGTCCAGGGGCTGCATGTGGATCTGGTGCACGGCAGCGATGACGTAGCCCAGCTGCACAAGCGCCTGCCGATCGACTGGCTGCTCTCGGCAGGGCTGGTCAACGGGCGTAACGTCTGGCGCGCCGATCTTACCGAGAAATACGCACAAATAAAGGATATCGTCGGCAAACGTGAGCTGTGGGTGGCCTCCTCGTGCTCCCTGCTGCACAGCCCTATCGACCTGAGCGTCGAAACCCGCCTCGATGCCGAGGTGAAGAGCTGGTTTGCCTTCGCGCTGCAAAAATGTGAAGAGCTGGCGCTGCTGCGCGATGCCCTGAACAGCGGCGACACGGCGGCCATTGCCGACTGGAGCGCACCGATTCAGGCGCGTCGTCACTCGGCCCGCGTGCATAATCCGGCGGTGGAAAAACGCCTGGCGGCCATCACCGCTCAGGACAGCCAGCGTCAGAATCCTTATGAAGTCCGCGCCGAAGCGCAGCGCGCCCGCTTCAACCTGCCCGCGTGGCCAACCACCACCATCGGCTCGTTCCCGCAGACCACGGAAATTCGCGGCCTTCGTCTGGACTTCAAAAAGGGCAACCTCGATGCGGGCAACTATCGCACCGGCATCGCGGAACACATCAAGCAGGCGATTGTTGAGCAGGAGCGTTTGGGTCTGGACGTGCTGGTCCACGGCGAAGCCGAGCGTAACGACATGGTGGAATATTTCGGAGAACATCTGGACGGTTTCGTCTTCACCCAGAACGGCTGGGTGCAGAGCTACGGCTCCCGCTGCGTCAAGCCGCCGGTGGTAATCGGGGACATCAGCCGCCCGGAAGCGATCACCGTGGAGTGGGCGAAGTATGCCCAGTCCCTGACCGACAAGCCGGTGAAAGGCATGTTGACCGGCCCGGTGACCATTCTCTGCTGGTCCTTCCCGCGCGAGGACGTCAGCCGTGAAACCATTGCGAAGCAGATTGCGCTGGCGCTGCGTGACGAAGTGGCAGATCTCGAAGCCGCAGGCATCGGCATTATCCAGATTGACGAACCGGCGCTGCGCGAAGGCCTGCCGCTGCGTCGGAGCGACTGGGATGCGTATTTACAGTGGGGCGTGGAGGCATTCCGCCTTAACGCGGCGGTAGCGAAGGACGACACCCAGATCCACACCCACATGTGTTACTGCGAATTTAACGACATCATGGATTCCATCGCCGCGCTGGACGCCGACGTGATCACCATTGAAACATCGCGTTCGGACATGGAGCTGCTGGAGGCGTTTGAAGAGTTCGACTACCCGAACGAAATCGGACCGGGGGTGTATGACATTCACTCCCCGAACGTGCCGGATGTGAAATGGATTGAAGCGTTATTAAAGAAGGCGGCACAGCGTATTCCGGCGGAGCGCCTGTGGGTAAACCCGGACTGCGGCCTTAAGACGCGCGGCTGGCCGGAAACCCGCGCGGCGCTGGCGAACATGGTGAAGGCGGCGCAGAACCTGCGTCAGGCATAGCGGCGCTGAATTGCCGGGTGGCGGCTGCGCTTGCCCGGCCTACAGACAGGCCCGGTAAGGCGCAGCCGCCACCGGGCTTTTAGGCTTTTTTCCCACCGTACTGCCTGAACCACGCCAGCATTCTCTGCCAGCCGTCTTTCGCCGATTCCGGGTGATAGCTCGCACGGTAATCGGCGTTAAACGCGTGTCCCGCTTCGGGATACACAATAATGTCCGCTTTGGCGTTTGCCGCCCGCAGCGCCTGACGCATCGACTCCACCGTATCAAGCGGGATGCTCGTGTCCTCAGCGCCGTAAAGCCCCAGCACCGGCGCGTTAAGATCGACCGCGATATCCAGCGGATGCTTCGGTGAATTCAGCGTTTTTTCACCCACCAGCTTACCGTACCAGGCCACGGCTGCCTTGAGCTGCGGGTTGTGGGCGGCGTAGAGCCAGCTAATGCGACCGCCCCAGCAGAAGCCGGTGACCATCAGACGGTGCGGATCGCCGCCGTTGCGGGCCGCCCAGCTGGCTACATGGTCGAGATCGGCCAGCACCTGCGCGTCCGGGACTTTACTCACCAGATTGGCGAACAGGGTCGGAATATCGCTGTAGTCGTTCGGATCGCCCTGGCGGAAATAGAGCTCCGGCGCGATGGCCAGATACCCCTCCAGCGCCAGGCGGCGGCAAATATCGCGAATATGCTCATGCACGCCGAAAATCTCCTGAACCACAATCACCACCGGCAGCGGGCCGTCGGCGGATTTCGGGCGGGCGTGCCAGGCTGGCATGTTGTCCCCCTGCGAGGGGATAGAGGTCTCACCTGCGCTGATTGCCTCTTCCGGGGTGGTGACAATCGTTGAAGCATGAGGGGCAGCAGCAGGTGCAAAACCGGATTTTTCAGTCATGGCATTCTCCGTACCAATGTTGAGTTAGCGCAAAGGTAAATATAGTCACTGTGTTAACAACTCACATTGCCTGATACGGTCTATCTTTTGTGCAACAGACCGCGCTATAAGATTGTTAATGTGATGTTAGTCACTTTTTTATGGAAATTAACTGCAATCATTTTCATTCATGGTGAGATGCGTCACGAAATTTCACCCACTGCTTCTGTAAAGTACCGTTTTACTTCTCCTGACTAAACCGACCCACAGAGGAGTCACCTATGTCTAAGTCTGATGTTTTTCATCTCGGCCTCACTAAAAACGATTTACAAGGGGCTACGCTCGCGATCGTCCCTGGCGATCCGGAGCGTGTGGAAAAGATCGCCGCGCTGATGGATAAGCCGGTCAAACTGGCATCCCATCGCGAATTCACTACCTGGCGCGCAGAGCTGGACGGCAAACCGGTTATTGTGTGTTCTACCGGTATCGGCGGCCCGTCTACCTCTATCGCCGTTGAAGAGCTGGCGCAGCTGGGTATTCGCACCTTCCTGCGTATCGGCACCACCGGCGCGATTCAGCCGCACATCAACGTGGGTGACGTACTGGTGACCACCGCTTCCGTCCGTCTGGACGGCGCAAGCCTGCACTTCGCACCAATGGAATTCCCGGCGGTAGCTGATTTCGAATGTACTACTGCTCTGGTTGAAGCCGCAAAATCCGTTGGCGCCACCACGCACGTTGGCGTAACCGCCTCTTCTGATACTTTCTACCCGGGCCAGGAGCGTTACGACACCTTCTCCGGACGCGTGGTGAGCCGCTTCAAAGGCTCTATGGAAGAGTGGCAGGCGATGGGCGTGATGAACTACGAGATGGAATCTGCAACGCTGCTGACCATGTGCGCAAGCCAGGGTCTGCGCGCCGGTATGGTGGCGGGTGTTATCGTTAACCGCACCCAGCAGGAGATCCCGAACGCCGAAACCATGAAGCAGACCGAGAGTCATGCGGTGAAAATTGTGGTTGAAGCGGCTCGCCGCCTGATCTAGCCCTCTCTTCAAAGATAAAAGGCCGACTCGTCGGCCTTTTTTTTGCGTAGGGCCTAGGGTGGGGGAATCATATGGCACTAGCGATCGTTCCGTTCACCTTATGTTCCGTGCTGCTCTGTCACTACTCACTTTGTGAACGTGTCAGGGAGGCTCCCCGCCGCCTCCCTGACCACCCTGGCTCACGGCAAGAAAATCGTCGCTTCGCGATGCCCTCAGCGTTTGCTCCAGGCTTATCGGGGACGGGCGGATGAAACGTCCCTGTAAAGCCGCCCTCGACGCGCATCCATGCGCGTCGCCCCGGCCTTCCGCAAACGCTTCGGCGATTTTCGGCCGGACAAGTGTGTCGCTATAACCTATTTATTTATATGTGAAAATTTATCGCTTCATATAATGAAAAATAGTGGACGCTGTTAATAGTAGGCCGGGTAAGCGCAGCGCCACCCGGCAATAAAGGCGGCGAACAGGTTGAATGCGCTGCACTGTCGATAAGTAATGCTCAGACCAAAGTTTATAAAACTATTGCGTAGCGCCTCGCAGGAAACTCCTTTCAAACTGGACGTTTATACAGCACAATTCTATTTTGTGCGGGTCATTCTTTGATGTGGGGGCGGTGTGGATATCTCAATCCTGATTTATGCAGTGATGGCGCTGGTGGGCGTGGGGTTAGGCTGGCTAATGTCCAGCTATCAACACGCGCAGCAGAAGGCCGATCAGCTGGCAGAGCGCGAGGAGATGGTCGCTGAGCTAAGCGCGACGAAACAACAGCTTGCCCAGAGCGGACACTGGCGTGACGAGTGCGAGCTGCTCAACAACGAACTGCGCAACCTGCGCGATATCAACACCTCGCTGGAGGCCGATCTCCGCGAAGTCACCACCCGTCTTGAGTCCACCCAGCTGCACGCGGAAGATAAAATCCGCCAGATGATTAACAGCGAGCAGCGCCTGAGCGAACAGTTTGAAAACCTTGCGAACCGGATTTTCGAGCACAGCAACCGCCGCGTCGATGAACAAAACCGCCAGAGCCTCAACAGCCTGCTGACGCCGCTGCGCGAGCAGCTGGACGGTTTTCGCCGCCAGGTGCAGGACAGCTTTGGTCAGGAAGCCCGCGAACGGCACACCCTGGCCCATGAAATCCGCAATCTCCAGCAACTGAACGCGCAGATGGCGCAGGAAGCGGTCAACCTCACGCGCGCGCTGAAAGGCGACAACAAAGCGCAGGGCAACTGGGGGGAGTTGGTGCTGACCCGCGTGCTGGAGGCGTCCGGCCTGCGCGAGGGCTATGAATACGAAACCCAGGTCAGCATCGAAAACGACGCCCGCTCGCGAATGCAGCCTGACGTCATCGTGCGCCTGCCGCAGGGCAAGGACGTGGTCATCGACGCCAAAATGACGCTGGTGGCCTACGAGCGCTACTTCAATGCCGAAGACGACTACACCCGCGAGTCGGCGCTACAGGAGCACATCGCCTCCGTGCGTAGCCATATTCGCGGGCTCGGTCGCAAAGATTACCAGCAGCTGCCGGGGCTGCGCTCGCTGGACTACGTGCTGATGTTTATCCCGGTCGAGCCTGCTTTCCTGCTGGCGCTCGACAGACAGCCCGAACTGATCACCGAGGCGCTGAAAAATAACATTATGCTGGTCAGCCCTACGACGCTGCTGGTGGCGCTACGAACCATCGCCAACCTCTGGCGCTACGAGCATCAGAGTCGAAACGCGCAGCAGATCGCCGATCGCGCAAGCAAGCTGTACGACAAAATGCGCCTGTTCGTCGACGACATGTCCTCTGTGGGGCAAAGCCTCGATCGCGCGCAGGATAACTACCGTCAGGCGATGAAAAAACTCTCGTCCGGGCGCGGTAACCTGCTGGCGCAAGCGGAGGCGTTTCGCAGCCTCGGCGTTGAGGTAAAACGCGAGATTAATCCGGATCTGGTGGAACAGGCCACGGCTCAGGATGAGGAGTATCGTCTGCGCGAAGGAGCAGATGAACAAAATACTCACAATGAAGACAATGATTTAGCCTCGGAATTATCCTCAACGGAACGGTCCGGCCGTTTCTTTCACGGTGGTTGAACCGTAGGGCAAACGCGCCCAATCTGTTACACTTCACGAACATTTGATTGATAAGCAGGCTCTGAGATGGTTGAAGATTCACAAGACACAACGCACTTTGGCTTTCAGACAGTCGCCAAAGCGCAGAAAGCTGACATGGTGGCCCACGTATTTCATTCTGTGGCGGCGAAGTACGATGTGATGAATGATTTGATGTCGTTCGGCATTCATCGCTTGTGGAAGCGCTTCACCATTGACTGTAGCGGCGTGCGCCGTGGGCAAACGGTGCTGGATTTGGCCGGTGGTACCGGCGATCTGACGGCAAAATTCTCGCGTCTGGTGGGTGAAACCGGCCGCGTGGTGCTGGCAGACATCAACGACTCGATGCTGAAAATGGGACGCGAAAAGCTGCGTAACATCGGCGTGGTAGGTAACGTTGAATATGTGCAGGCGAACGCCGAAGCGCTGCCGTTCCCGGACAACACCTTTGACTGCATCACCATTTCGTTCGGTCTGCGTAACGTCACCGATAAAGACAAAGCGCTGCGCTCGATGTACCGCGTGCTGAAGCCGGGCGGACGTCTGCTGGTTCTCGAATTCTCCAAACCGATTATCGAGCCGCTGAGCAAAGCCTACGACGCCTACTCATTCCACGTTCTGCCGCGTATTGGCGAGCTGGTGGCAAACGACGCCGAGAGCTATCGCTACCTGGCGGAATCCATCCGTATGCACCCGGATCAGGACACCCTGAAGGCGATGATGCAGGATGCCGGACTTGAAAACGTTGAATACTTCAACATGACGGCAGGTGTCGTCGCGCTGCATCGCGGTTACAAGTTCTGAGTGGAGGTATTCCATGCCCATTAAGCCGTTAGTCACCGCAGGCATCGAGAATGTCCTGAATGCCTTTTTGTATCGCGCGCCTGCGCTTAAAACCGCGCGTCAGCGGCTAAACGGCAAGGTGCTGCGTATCGTATTAAAAGAGTTCTCAACGCCGATGGTGCTGGTGTTCAGCGAACGCCAGCTTGACGTGCTGGGCGAGTGGGAAGGCGATGCCGACTGCTCGGTCATCACGCGTATGAGCGTGCTGCCGAAGCTGCGCGACCGTCAGCAGCTTACCGCGCTTATCCGCAGCGGCGAGCTGGAGGTTGCAGGCGATATCCAGGTGGTGCAGAACTTCGTTGCGCTGACCGATCTGGCGGAATTTGATCCGGCTGAACTGCTTGCCCCTTACATCGGCGATATCGCGGCGGAAGGTGCGAGCAAATTCATTCGCGGCGGGTCGGCGTTTCTGCGTAAAACCGTTCAGCGCCAGCAGCGCTATGCAGCAGAAGTCATGACCGAAGAGTGGCGCATGGCGCCGGGCCCGCTGGAAGTGGCCTGGTTTGCCGAAGAAACGGCGGCGGTTGAACGTGCGGTTGACGCATTAAGCAAACGGCTGGAAAAACTGGAGGGCAAATGACGCCTGGTGAAATTCGGCGCCTCTACTTCATTGTCCAGACCTTTCTAAGCTACGGGCTGGACGAACTCATCCCTAGAATGCGGATCACGCTGCCGCTTCGTATCTGGCGCCGGACGTTGTTCTGGATGCCAAACCGTCATAAGGATCAGGAACTCGGCGAACGCCTGCGTCTGGCATTGCAGGAGCTGGGGCCGGTGTGGATCAAGTTCGGGCAGATGCTCTCGACCCGTCGCGACCTCTTCCCGCCGCAGATTGCCGATCAGCTGGCTCTGCTTCAGGATCGCGTCGCGCCTTTTGAAGGCACGCGAGCCAAAAAGCAGATCGAAGAAGCGATGGGCAATATCCCCGTCGAAACCTGGTTTGATGATTTCGATATTCAGCCGCTGGCCTCCGCGTCTATCGCGCAGGTGCATACCGCGCGTCTGAAAGAGAACGGCAAAGAGGTGGTTATTAAGGTTATCCGCCCGGATATCCTGCCCATTATCAAAGCCGACATGAAGCTGATCTACCGTCTTGCGCGCTGGGTGCCACGCCTGCTGCCGGACGGACGTCGTCTGCGCCCGCTGGAAGTGGTGCGTGAGTACGAAAAAACGCTGATTGACGAACTAAATCTCCTGCGTGAATCGGCCAACGCCATTCAGCTGCGCCGCAATTTCGAAGACAGCCCGATGCTCTACGTGCCGGAGGTCTACTCCGACTATTGCAGCCAGAACATGATGGTGATGGAGCGCATCTACGGTATTCCGGTATCGGATGTGGTTGCGCTGGAAAAGCAGGGCACCAACATGAAGCTGCTGGCCGAACGCGGCGTGCAGGTCTTCTTTACCCAGGTCTTCCGCGACAGCTTCTTCCACGCTGACATGCACCCGGGCAACATCTTCGTCAGCCACGAACACCCGGAAAACCCGAAATACATCGGTATCGACTGCGGCATCGTTGGCTCGCTAAACAAAGAGGATAAGCGCTATCTCGCGGAGAACTTCATTGCGTTCTTTAACCGCGACTACCGCAAGGTGGCCGAGCTGCACGTTGATTCTGGCTGGGTTCCGCCGGACACCAACGTCGAAGAGTTCGAGTTTGCTATCCGCACCGTCTGCGAGCCGATATTCGAAAAGCCGCTCTCGGAGATCTCCTTCGGTCACGTGCTGCTGAATCTGTTTAACACCGCGCGCCGCTTCAATATGGAAGTGCAGCCGCAATTAGTTTTACTCCAGAAAACATTACTTTACGTTGAGGGCGTAGGTCGTCAGCTCTATCCTCAGTTAGACTTGTGGAAAACAGCGAAACCTTTCCTTGAATCCTGGATTAAGGATCAGGTCGGCATTCCGGCGCTGGTGCGCTCTCTTAAAGAGAAAGCGCCGTTCTGGATAGAAAAAATGCCGGAAATCCCTGAACTGGTTTACGACAGTTTGCGTCAGAGCAAGAACCTTCAGCACAGCATGGATAAAATCGCCAACGAACTTCACTCGAATCGTGTTCGTCAGGGACAGTCCCGATATCTGTTTGGGATTGGCGCAACGCTGCTGCTGAGCGGTACGCTTTTGCTGATCAATCGCCCGGACTGGGAGATGATGCCCGCATGGCTCATGGCTGCCGGGGTGGTTGTCTGGTTCGCTGGCTGGAGAAAGACGCGCTGAATTTGCGTCGCTATCGCCAGGTTGCATACGTATAATGCGGCCTGATTAATTAATCATCTATCACTGAGGAACATGTATGGGTGGTATCAGTATCTGGCAATTGGTCATCATTGCCGTCATCGTTGTGCTGCTGTTCGGCACCAAAAAGCTCGGCTCAATCGGTTCCGACCTCGGCGCGTCTATCAAAGGCTTCAAGAAGGCCATGAGCGACGATGAAGCAAAGCAGGATAAATCCAGCCAGGACGCTGATTTCACTGCTAAATCCATTGCCGACAAGCAAGAAGAAGCCAAAAAGGAAGACGCTAAACGCCACGATAAAGAGCAGGTGTAAGTCGTGTTTGATATCGGTTTTGGTGAGCTGCTGCTGGTCTTTGTCATCGGCCTGATCGTGCTGGGGCCGCAGCGTTTGCCGGTGGCGGTAAAAACCGTTGCTGGTTGGGTGCGTGCGCTGCGATCGCTGGCGACCACGGTACAAAACGAGCTGGCGCAGGAGCTTAAGCTCCAGGAGTTTCAGGACAGCCTGAAAAAGGTTGAGAAGGCGAGCATGGAAAACCTGACGCCGGAACTGAAAGCCTCGATGGACGAACTGCGCGAAGCGGCAGAATCCATGAAGCGCTCCTACAGCGTTAACGATCCTGAAAAAGCGAGCGATGAAGCCAATACCATCCATAACCCGGTGGTGAAGGGCAGCGAAGAGCAGCGTGAAGGTATCACGCCAGCGACCGCTGAGCATCAGGCTGCCGCGCCGGAGCAGACGCCGCAGGAGCCTGAAGTGAAAAAACAGGCGCAACCGGAAGAACCCGTTGTGAAAGCGGCTGAACCTAAGCCCGCCGCGCCCGTTTCCGAATCATCCCCCTCGTCGAGTGATAAAGCGTAAACATGGCAGTAGATGATACTCAACCGCTCATTACGCACCTCATAGAGCTGCGTAAGCGCCTGTTAAACTGCATCATTGCAGTTTTCCTCATTTTTTTATGCCTGGTCTATTTTGCGAACGATATCTATCAGGTGGTCTCCGCGCCGCTGATTAAGCAAATGCCGCTGGGCGCAACGATGATCGCAACCGACGTTGCCTCGCCGTTCTTCACCCCTATCAAGCTGACCTTCTGGGTATCGTTGATTGCCTCCGCGCCGGTGATCCTCTACCAGGTGTGGGCCTTCGTCGCCCCGGCGCTGTATAAGCATGAGCGCAAGCTGGTGATCCCGCTGCTGGTGTCCAGCTCCCTGCTGTTCTACATCGGCATGGCCTTTGCCTACTTTGTCGTCTTCCCGCTGGCCTTTGGCTTCCTGACGCACACCGCGCCGGAAGGGGTACAGGTCTCGACCGACATCGCCAGCTATCTTAGCTTCGTCATGGCGCTGTTTATGGCCTTTGGCGTGGCGTTCGAAGTGCCGGTCGCTATCGTGCTGCTGTGCTGGGTTGGCGTGACTACGCCTGACGATCTGCGCAAAAAGCGTCCCTATATTCTGGTCGGGGCATTCGTGGTCGGCATGCTGCTGACGCCGCCGGATGTTTTCTCGCAAACGCTGCTGGCGATACCGATGTACTGCCTGTTTGAAGTCGGCGTGTTCTTCTCACGCTTCTACGTGGGGAAACGACGCCCGCAGGAAGACGAAGAAGACGAGTCTGAGAAGACCACCGAAGAATAAAACCAGCCGCCCGTCAGGGCGGTTTTTACATGGGAAACCGCATGTTTGATATCGGCCTGAACCTCACCAGCACCCAGTTTGCCAAAGACAGAGATGATGTGGTGGCGCGCGCTTTTTCCGCAGGCGTAAAGGGTCTGCTGCTGACCGGAACCAATCTTCACGAAAGCGAGCAGGCGCAGCAGCTGGCGCTGCGCTATGACCGCTGCTGGTCGACGGCGGGCGTACACCCGCACGACAGCAGCAGCTGGAATGAACAGAGCGCCGGAGCGCTTCATGCTCTGGCAAGCACCCCTGAGGTGGTGGCGATTGGCGAGTGCGGGCTGGATTTCAACCGTAACTTCTCCACTCCCGCCGAGCAGGAGCGCGCCTTTACCGCCCAGCTGGCGCTGGCGGCGGAGCTTGATATGCCGGTCTTCATGCACTGCCGCGACGCCCACGCGCGCTTTTTAACCCTGCTTGAACCCTGGCTCGATAAGCTGCCCGGTGCGGTGCTGCACTGCTTCACCGGCTCGCGCGAGGAGGCGCTGGATTGCCTGAACCGTGGCTTATATCTGGGGATCACCGGCTGGGTCTGCGATGAACGCCGCGGGCTGGAGCTTCGTGAGCTGCTGCCCGTTATCCCTGCGGATCGTCTGCTGATTGAAACGGATGCGCCTTATCTGCTGCCGCGCGACATGCGGCCAAAACCGGCGTCACGGCGCAACGAACCGGCGTATCTGGGGCATATTCTGGAGAGAGTAGCGCAATGGCGCGGAGAAGATCCGCTGTGGCTGGAAGAGCAGACCGATAGCAACGTGCGCCGGCTGTTTGGCGTAGCGTTTTAAAGCTTGCGGAAGTCGGTGTTTTTCACGCTCTGGAGCACCTGCTTGTTCAGCAGATTGAGCAGCAGCATGGAGCGGGCTTCCCCGTCCGGCTCGGAGAAAATGGCCTGAAGCCCCTCGAACGCCCCTTCGGTGATCACCACCTGGTCCCCGGAGTAGGGCGTTTCCGGATCGGTAATGTCTTCGGGCTGTTGGTAGACCGAAAGCTGGTGAATCACCGCAGACGGCACCGTTGCCGGGTGCGAGCCAAAACGGACGAAATGGCTGACGCCGCGCGTGGCGCTGATGGTGGTGGTGTGGATCACTTCCGGATCGAATTCAACGAACAGGTAATTCGGGAAAAGAGGCTCGCTGACCGTCGTGCGCTTTCCACGCTGCATTTTCTCAAGCGTGAGCACGGGCATCAGACAGTTCACAGACTGACGTTCAAGATGTTCTTGCGCGCGCTGAAGTTGCCCGCGTTTGCAATACAGTAAATACCAGGCCTGCATAATCACTCTTCCCATTGTTCGGGGCGCAAGCATATCAAAACCCTGGCGGGATCGCTAAGGTGATTATAATGGCCAAAAGTGGAGTAAGACGCGGAACTTCACGCTAATTTAACAAAATTACAGCATCACGCAGGCTTACGCCGTATAATGAAGCGCTTACAGAGAGGCCATGACTAACTGCATGAAATACCACGATCTACGCGACTTCCTGACGCTACTGGAAAAGCAGGGCGAACTCAAACGCATCACACTTCCTGTTGATCCTTATCTGGAAATGACAGAGATTGCCGACCGCACCCTGCGTGCCGGTGGCCCCGCTTTGCTATTTGAAAATCCTAAAGACTACTCCATGCCGGTGCTGTGCAACCTGTTTGGCACACCGCGTCGCGTGGCGATGGGGATGGGGCAAGAAGATGTCACCGCGCTGCGCGAAGTGGGCAAACTGCTGGCCTTTCTGAAAGAGCCGGAGCCACCAAAGGGCTTCCGCGATCTGTTCGACAAACTGCCGCAGTTTAAGCAGGTGCTGAACATGCCGACCAAACGTCTGCGCGGTGCGCCCTGTCAGCAGAAGGTGCTGGAAGGCGATGCCGTCGATCTGACCCGTATTCCTATCATGCAGTGCTGGCCTGAAGATGCCGCTCCGCTCATTACCTGGGGGCTGACCGTCACGCGTGGCCCGCATAAAGAGCGTCAGAATCTGGGCATCTATCGCCAGCAGCTGATTGGCAAAAACAAGCTCATTATGCGCTGGCTGTCGCATCGCGGCGGCGCGCTGGATTTCCAGGAGTGGTGCGCGGCCCATCCGGGCGAGCGTTTCCCGGTGTCGGTAGCGCTGGGCGCTGACCCGGCAACCATTCTCGGTGCGGTGACCCCGGTTCCCGATACGCTCTCTGAATACGCGTTTGCAGGCCTGCTGCGCGGCACCAAAACCGAAGTGGTGAAGTGCATTTCCAACGACCTGGAAGTTCCGGCGAGTGCAGAGATCGTTCTGGAAGGCTACATTGAGCAGGGCGAACTGGCACCAGAAGGGCCATACGGCGACCACACGGGCTATTACAACGAAGTCGATAACTTCCCGGTGTTTACCGTTACGCACATTACCCAGCGCGAAGATGCGATCTATCATTCGACCTACACCGGCCGTCCACCGGACGAACCGGCGGTGCTGGGCGTAGCGCTGAATGAAGTATTCGTGCCGATCCTGCAAAAGCAGTTCCCGGAAATCGTTGATTTCTATCTGCCGCCTGAAGGCTGTTCGTATCGACTGGCCGTCGTGACCATGAAAAAGCAGTACGCGGGCCACGCCAAGCGGGTGATGATGGGCGTATGGTCTTTCCTGCGCCAGTTTATGTATACCAAGTTTGTGATCGTCTGCGATGATGACGTTAACGCCCGCGACTGGAACGACGTGATCTGGGCCATTACCACGCGTATGGATCCGGCTCGCGACACGGTGTTAGTGGAAAACACGCCGATAGATTATCTGGATTTTGCCTCCCCGGTTTCCGGGCTTGGCTCAAAAATGGGACTGGATGCCACGAACAAATGGCCTGGCGAAACCGACCGCGAGTGGGGTCGCCCGATCAAAAAAGATCCTGACGTGACCGCGCGTATTGACGCGATCTGGGACGATCTGGCCATAATGAGTAACGGTAAGCCAGAACAGCACCGTTAAGCCCTATAGACTTCCCGACAGAGAGAGCGAATGACAATCTTAAGCTGTAAAGTGACCTCGGTAGATGCCATCACCGACACCGTATATCGCGTCCGTTTAGTGCCAGAAGCGGCGTTCTCTTTCCGCGCTGGTCAGTACCTGATGGTCGTGATGGATGAGCGTGATAAGCGTCCTTTCTCTATGGCCTCTACGCCTGCCGAGCAAGAATTTATCGAGCTTCACATCGGCGCGTCTGAGCTCAACCTGTACGCGATGGCTGTGATGGATCGCATTCTGAAAGAGCGCGAAATCGTGGTCGATATCCCGCACGGTGAAGCCTGGCTGCGCGATGACGAAGAGCGTCCGCTGATCCTGATTGCGGGCGGCACTGGTTTCTCCTACGTGCGTTCCATTCTGCTGACCGCGCTGGCGCGTAACCCGAACCGCGACATCACTATCTACTGGGGCGGCCGCGAAGAGAAACATCTGTACGATCTCTCCGAGCTGGAAGCGCTGAGCGTCAATCACCCGAACCTGCGCATTGAGCCGGTTGTCGAGCAGCCGGAAGAGGGCTGGCGCGGACGTAACGGAACGGTACTGACGGCGGTGTTGCAGGATCACGGTACGCTGGCGAACCACGATATCTATATTGCGGGACGTTTTGAGATGGCGAAGATTGCGCGTGACCTGTTCTGCAATGAACGCGGCGCGCGTGAAGACCGTCTGTTCGGCGATGCGTTTGCGTTTATCTAGATTTGAACCAATAAAAAACCCGCCCCTGACAGGCGGGAAAAACGGCAACTAAAACGTTTCTCTTCGTGATTACGGCGAGATACCTTTCGCAGGCCGGGAAAGCGCAGCGCCTCCCGGCAACAGCCCGATGACGCGATGCTTATCGGGCCTACGATACTTTTCCTGATTTACACTCTCTCAAATACCGTCGCGATCCCCTGACCCAGCCCGATACACATCGTTGCCAGACCGAACTGGGCATCTTTGCGTTCCATCAGGTTAATCAGCGTGGTGCTGATACGCGCCCCGGAACAGCCCAGCGGGTGCCCCAGCGCGATCGCGCCGCCGTTGAGGTTAATCTTCTCGTCAATCTGCTCCATCAGCCCCAGATCTTTAATGCACGGCAGGATCTGCGCGGCAAAGGCCTCGTTCATCTCAAACAGATCGATATCGCTGGCGGTCAGCCCGGCCTTCTTCAGCGCCAGCTTCGACGCCGGTACCGGGCCGTAACCCATAATCGACGGATCGCAACCGACAACGGCCATCGAGCGGATTCGGGCGCGTGACGTCAGGCCCAGCTCGCGGGCGCGGCTTTCGCTCATCACCAGCATCGCCGCTGCACCGTCGGAAAGGGCAGAAGAGGTGCCTGCGGTCACCGTGCCGGTCACCGGATCGAATGCCGGACGCAGCGTGGAGAGCGCTTCCACCGTGGTTTCCGGGCGGATCACTTCATCGTAATTAAACTGTTTCAGGACCCCGTCGGCGTCGTGACCTCCGGTGGGGATAATTTCATTCTTAAACGCGCCGGACTGCGTGGCGGCCCAGGCCCGTGCGTGAGAGCGCGCGGCAAAGGCGTCCTGCATTTCACGGCTGATACCGTGCAGACGAGAGAGCATCTCGGCGGTCAGCCCCATCATGCCAGCGGCTTTCGCCACGTTACGGCTCATGCCAGGGTGGAAATCAACGCCGTGGCTCATCGGCACATGGCCCATATGCTCCACGCCGCCAATCATGCACGCCTGCGCATCACCGGTCATGATCATACGGGCCGCGTCGTGCAGCGCCTGCATGGACGAGCCGCACAGACGGTTTACGGTCACCGCCGGAACGGAGTGCGGGATCTCCGCCAGCAGCGCGGCGTTACGGGCGATGTTAAAGCCCTGCTCCAGCGTCTGCTGCACGCAGCCCCAGTAGATATCGTCGAGCGCCGTCGGATCCAGCGCCGGGTTACGCGACAGCAGGCTACGCATCAGGAGCGCGGAGAGATCTTCCGCGCGGACGTTACGGAACGCACCGCCCTTTGAACGGCCCATCGGGGTGCGAATCGCATCAACAATGACAACCTTTTCCATTGTGACTCCTTAAGCCGTTTTCAGCTCGCCAACCGGACGGGCTGGCTCAACTGCTGGATAATAGGGTTCGTTATGGCGCGCTTTGCTGCGCAGACCTTCCGGCACGTCGTAGAGCGGCCCGAGGTGCTGATACTGCTGCGCCATATCGAGATATTTCGCACTGCCGAGCGTATCCAGCCAGCGGAACGCGCCGCCGTGGAACGGAGGGAAGCCCAGGCCATACACCAGCGCCATGTCGGCTTCTGCCGGGCTGGCGATAATGCCCTCTTCAAGGCAGCGCACCACTTCGTTGACCATCGGGATCATCATGCGGGCGATAATCTCTTCGTCGCTAAAGTCGCGTTTCGCCTGGCTGACCTCTGCTAACAGGCCGTCCACCGCCGCGTCTTCTTCTTTCTTCGGCTTGCCCTTGCTGTCTTCTTTATAGCGCCAGAAGCCCAGACCGTTTTTCTGACCGAAGCGGTTCGCTTCAAACAGCGCGTCGATGGCGTCGCGGTAATCTTTCTGCATACGCTGCGGGAAGCCCGCTGCCATTACCGCCTGAGCGTGATGCGCCGTGTCGATGCCGACCACGTCCAGCAGATACGCCGGGCCCATCGGCCAGCCGAACTGTTTTTCCATCACTTTATCAACTTTGCGGAAGTCCGCGCCGTCGCGCAGCAGCTGGCTGAATCCGGCGAAGTAGGGGAACAGCACGCGGTTCACGAAGAAGCCCGGGCAGTCATTCACCACAATCGGTGTTTTACCCATCTTGCTTGCCCACGCCACCACTTTGGCGATGGTCGCGTCAGAGGTTTTCTCTCCACGGATCACTTCGACCAGCGGCATACGGTGTACCGGGTTAAAGAAGTGCATCCCGCAGAAGTTTTCCGGACGCGTCAGCACGCTGGCCAGTTCGCTAATCGGAATGGTTGAGGTGTTAGAGGCGAGCACCGTGTCCGGTCGCACCTTGTCTTCAGTTTCCGCCAGCACCGCTTTTTTCACTTTCGGGTTCTCAACAACGGCTTCAACCACCACGTCCACGCGATCGAAACCGCTGTATTCCAGCGTGGGCTGAATTGTAGAGATCACGCCCGCAAGCTTCAGGCCGTCGATCTTCCCGCGCTCAAGCTGTTTATTCAGCAGCTTGGCCGCTTCGTTCATCCCCAGCGTCAGAGATTTGTCGTTGATGTCTTTCATCACCACCGGCACGCCTTTCCACGCAGACTGGTAGGCGATGCCGCCGCCCATAATGCCTGCGCCCAGCACGGCCGCGTGTTTTGGCGTTTCAACGTTTTTGGTCAGCTGCTTCGCTTTGCCTTTTACGTACTGATCGTTGAGGAAAATGCCGACCAGCGCGCGGGCTTCGTTCGTGTGCGCCAGCGGGACAAAGCTTTGATTTTCGAGTTTCAGCGCGTCGTCGCGGCCCAGACGTGCTGCCGCTTCAATGGTCTTCACGGCGGTGATCGGTGCCGGATAGTGTTTGCCCGCCGTCTGCATCACCATGCCTTTGGCAATGGTGAAGCTCATGGTGGCTTCAATCTTGCTGAGCTTTAACGGTTCGAGCTTCGGCTGACGCTTCGCTTTCCAGTCAAGATCGCCATTAATCGCCTGGCGCAGAATGCCGATAGCGCCCTCGACCAGTTTTTCAGGTTTCACCACGCCGTCGACCAGGCCAATCTTCAGCGCCTGTTCAGCGCCCACGTCTTTACCCGCGGCAATGATTTCCAGCGCGCTATCGGCACCCAGCATACGCGGCATACGCACGGAGCCGCCAAAGCCCGGCATGATGCCCAGCTTGGTTTCCGGCAGGCCAATGCGCAGGTCAGGCGTTGCCAGACGATAATCGGTCGCCAGCACGCACTCGCAGCCGCCGCCCAGCGCGTAGCCGTTCACGGCGGAGATTGTCGGAACCGGCAGATCTTCCAGACGGTTAAAGACGCTGTTGGCGAAATGCAGCCACTGGCTCAGCTGCTCTTCCGGCACGAGGAACAGCGACAGAAATTCGGTGATATCCGCGCCGACAATAAAGGCCGCTTTTTCAGAACGCAGCAGCAGCCCTTTTAAATCTGATTGTTTTTCAAGTACGTTCAGCGCATGGCCGAGGCTGGCCACGGTCGCGGTATCAAGCTTATTCACTGAGCCGGGGGCATCGAACACCAGTTCGGCAATGCCATCTTCCAGCCAGTTGAGGTACAGGGTGTCGCCTTTGTAGAGCATGTCAGTCTCCTGAATCCAGCAAGTGGATCTGGTCATACCAGATGAAACGGAGTGTGGAATTTATGTTAATAAAATGCAAATTACTCATTAAGAAATTGCTGCATTGATCACGCTCGGCGGAAATCACGCAGTCCGGGGCAGGTGTGCTAAGATGCGAAGACTTGAGCGCAAAAAAACGAAAGGACGAACAATGGACTCACTGGCTTCACTCTATAAAAATCATATTGTTACCTTACAGGAACGTACCCGCGATGTACTGGCTCGTTTTAAGCTGGATGCCCTGCTGATCCACTCCGGCGAGCTGATGAATACCTTCCTTGATGACCACGCCTATCCGTTTAAGGTTAACCCGCAGTTCAAAGCCTGGGTGCCAGTGACACAGGTTCCAAACTGCTGGCTGCTGGTGGACGGCGTGAACAAGCCGAAACTGTGGTTCTATCTGCCCGTGGATTACTGGCACAACGTCGAGCCGCTGCCGACCTCCTTCTGGACCGAAGAAGTCGAGGTAATTGCGCTGCCAAAAGCCGACGGTATCGGTAGCCAGCTGCCCGCTGCGCGCGGCAACATTGCCTATATTGGCCCGCAGCCGGAGCGCGCGCTGGGGCTGGACATTGCGGCGGACAAACTCAACCCGAAAGGGGTGCTGGATTACCTGCACTACTATCGCTCGTACAAAACCGACTATGAACTTTACTGTATGCGTGAAGCGCAGAAGACCGCCGTTAATGGTCATCGCGCGGCGCATGAAGCCTTCCAGTCCGGGATGAGCGAGTTCGATATCAACCAGGCGTACCTGACCGCCACCGGCCACCGCGATACCGACGTGCCGTACAGCAATATCGTGGCGCTCAATGAACACGCCTCGGTTCTGCACTACACCAAACTCGATCACCATGTTCCGTCCGAAATGCGCAGCTTCCTGCTGGACGCCGGGGCAGAGTACAACGGCTATGCGGCTGACCTGACCCGCACCTGGGCGGCCAACGCGGATACCGATTTTGCCCAGCTGATTAAAGACGTGAACGACGAGCAGCTGGCGCTGATCGGCACCATGAAAGCGGGAACAAGCTACGTGGATTACCACATCCAGTTCCATCAGCGCATCGCCAAACTGCTGCGTAAGCATCAGATTGTCAAAGACATGAGCGAAGAAGCGATGGTGGAAAACGATCTGACCGGGCCATTTATGCCGCACGGTATTGGTCACCCGCTGGGCTTGCAGGTGCATGACGTGGCTGGCTTTATGCAGGATGATACCGGCACGCATCTGGCCGCGCCGTCTAAATATCCCTACCTGCGCTGCACCCGTATTCTTGAACCGCGCATGGTGCTGACCATCGAACCGGGCATCTACTTTATCGAATCCCTACTCGCGCCGTGGCGTGAAGGCCAGTTCAGCAAACACTTCAACTGGGAAAAAATTGATGCCCTGAAGCCGTTTGGCGGCATTCGTATTGAAGATAACGTCGTTATCCACGAAAACAGCGTTGAGAACATGACGCGGGATCTGAAACTGGCCTGATGGAAAGCTGGCTGATACCGGCTGAACCGGTCACCTTCGTTGAGGAAATCAAGAAAAGCCGCTTTATTACGCTGCTGGCACACACCGACGGCGTAGAGGCGGCGAAGGCCTTCGTTGAGTCCGTTCGCGCCGAACACCCTGACGCGCGCCACCACTGTGTCGCCTGGGTTGCCGGGCCGCCGAACGACTCGCAGCAGCTGGGGTTTTCTGACGACGGTGAACCAGCGGGTACGGCCGGTAAACCCATGCTTTCTCAGTTAATGGGAAGCGGCGTGGGAGAGATAACCGCCGTGGTGGTGCGCTACTACGGAGGCATTTTGCTGGGCACGGGCGGGCTGGTCAAAGCCTATGGCGGCGGCGTGCAGCAGGCGCTAAATCTGCTGAGCACCACCCGCAAAACGCCGCTCACCGAATATACTTTGTTATGCGATTACGCCCAGCTGTCGGGTATTGAAACCCTGCTGAAGCAGTTTAACGGCGTGATTTCGCACAGTGAGTACCTGGCAACAGTGCAGCTGCGCGTGGCGCTTCCTCAGGCAGAAGTGGCTGCTTTTTCAGCAAAGCTGGCTGATTTTAGCCGTGGTTCGTTGCAATTGCTGCCGATTGAAGAATAATCCCCACCTCACTTTTTGAATACCAAAGGAAGCGGCAGAGATGCATTTTCGTGCCATTACCCGAATCGTTGGACTGCTGGTCATACTCTTCTCCGGGACCATGATTCTCCCAGGACTGGTAGCACTTATCTACCGGGACGGCGCGGGGCGTGCCTTTACCCAGACTTTCTTTGTGGCGCTGGTAATCGGTTCGCTGCTGTGGTGGCCAAACCGTCGTGAGAAAGGTGAGCTGAAGTCCCGGGAAGGGTTTTTGATTGTGGTGCTGTTCTGGACGGTGCTGGGCAGCGTGGGTGCGCTACCCTTTATCTTCTCCGAACAGCCCAACCTGACCATCACCGACGCCTTTTTTGAATCCTTCTCTGGCTTAACCACCACCGGGGCCACCACGCTGGTGGGGCTCGACTCTTTACCGCACGCCATCCTCTTTTACCGGCAGATGCTGCAATGGTTCGGCGGTATGGGGATCATCGTATTAGCCGTCGCCATTCTGCCTATTCTGGGCGTCGGGGGGATGCAGCTCTATCGCGCGGAAATGCCTGGCCCGCTGAAAGATAACAAGATGCGCCCGCGTATTGCCGAAACGGCGAAAACCCTGTGGCTGATTTATGTTCTGCTGACGGTCGCCTGCGCGCTGGCGCTATGGTTCGCCGGAATGCCCGCGTTCGACGCTATCGGACACAGCTTTGCCACTATCGCTATCGGCGGGTTCTCAACCCATGATGCCAGCGTCGGCTATTTCGACAGCCCGACCATCAACACTATTATTGCTATCTTCCTGCTGATCTCCGGCTGTAACTACGGCCTGCACTTCTCTTTACTGAGCGGACGCAGCCTGAAGGTGTACTGGCGCGACCCGGAATTTCGCATGTTTATCGGCGTCCAGCTGACGCTGGTGGTCATCTGTACGCTGGTGCTGTGGTTCCACGATGTCTATAACTCCGCGTTGACCACCTTAAATCAGGCCTTCTTCCAGGTGGTGTCGATGGCGACCACCGCGGGCTTTACCACGGACAGCATCGCGCGCTGGCCGCTGTTCCTGCCGGTGCTGTTATTGTGCTCTGCGTTTATCGGTGGCTGCGCCGGGTCGACGGGCGGTGGCCTGAAGGTGATCCGTATCCTGCTGCTGTTCAAACAGGGCAACCGTGAGCTTAAGCGTCTGGTACACCCGAACGCGGTTTACAGTATTAAGCTTGGCAACCGCGCGCTGCCGGAACGTATTCTTGAGGCAGTGTGGGGCTTCTTCTCTGCCTACGCGCTGGTCTTCATCGTCAGTATGCTGGCGATAATCGCGACCGGGGTGGATGATTTCTCCGCGTTCGCGTCCGTCGTAGCAACGCTGAACAACCTCGGCCCTGGGCTGGGTGTGGTGGCGGATAACTTTGCCAGCATGAATCCGGTGGCAAAATGGATCTTAATCGCCAATATGCTGTTTGGTCGTCTTGAGGTCTTTACCCTGCTGGTGCTCTTTACCCCAACATTCTGGCGCGAATAAGGAAGTCATTAGTGAAAACATTAGTTCTATTCTCTACACGGGACGGGCAAACGCGCGAGATTGCCTCTTATCTGGCTTCTGAATTAAAAGAGCTGGGGATTTACGCTGACGTGGTCAACCTGAACCGTACCGAAGAGATAACCTGGCAGGATTACGATCGCGTCGTTATCGGGGCGTCTATTCGTTACGGCCATTTCCATCCGGCGCTGGATCGCTTTGTGAAAAAGCATACCGCCACGTTGAATGCACTGCCCGGCGCTTTCTATTCTGTGAACCTTGTTGCTCGTAAAGCGGAGAAGCGCACGCCGCAGACCAACAGCTACACCCGCAAGTTTTTGCTGAACTCGCCGTGGCAACCGGATCTCTGTGCCGTCTTCGCCGGGGCGCTTCGTTATCCGCGTTATCGCTGGTATGACCGCTTTATGATCCGTCTGATTATGAAAATGACGGGGGGCGAAACGGATACACATAAAGAAGTGGTGTATACCGACTGGAACCAGGTCGCCGGTTTTGCCCGTGAAATCGCCCAATTAACGGACAAATCGCGAGTAAAATAAGCGTTAAGTTTGAAAATTGAGCGAACGAAAAGTTTTTTGAATTTTATGCTTGTCACCGCCGAAGAACTCCCTATAATGCGCCTCCACTGACACGGAACAACGGCAAGCAAGCCGCCGGGTCAGCGGGGTTCAGCGATGAACACCGGCAGAGAAAAGCGAAAATAAATGCTTGACTCTGTAGCGGGAAAGCGTAATATGCACACCCCGCGCCGCAGCGAAAAACGAAGCGGCACTGCTCTTTAACAATT
>NZ_JAKCMV010000004.1 GCF_021440515.1 Enterobacter asburiae
CCGTTGCCCGCACCGCCTGAGAGGCTCTCAGGGCGTTTCTGACGGGAAACCGGTAAAACAGGCAACAAACCACCCGAAAACCCGCCAGAAACGCGCCTGATAAATTTTAACGCCATGCATGACTATTCACCAGAATGACGGAATTCTGTTTTCACTTAGAAATGATAACCAGACAGGGAAAAACACACGTGAACCGTCAGGAATCTGCCGCTCTCAACATGGCTAAATTTATCCGCGCCCAGACGCTGCTTTTGCTGGAAAAAATCGACCAGCTCGACCTTGATGACGAAGCGACAGACTGTGAAAAATTACACGAACAGGCAGAAAAACTTTATCAGAAACTCCAGGCAAGACTGGACTCAGACATAACCCAGTAGCTTTTCGATCGCCTCCAGAATCTCCATAAACTCGTCTTTTGAAGAATCACCGCTCTGCAGACGTCGCTCAAGGATATCAATAACAGAGAACATCGAGACAACACGCTCCTGTACAAGCAACTCAACCACAGCATGACCGATATACCATTCAGCATTTGAACTCACGGCAACTCATACTGGAAGCGGTGAACGGACACGAAATTTATTGCGAGTCCGTGAAGGGCTTGCGGGGTGTCGGGGCGCAGCCCTGACAGAAAATTAGTCATACTCCGAAAGCGCAGTAGAAAAAAGGCAAAACCTGCTCTGGAGTACAGTCAGAAGAACGGAAAAAAACCGGGCGGCTAGCCCGGAAGGTAAGTCAAGTTAGATTGGAACAATCTTCCGTGACATAGGACATGTCACAACGGCCATCATCCATGACGGCCGCCTGACACACAGTATGGTTCAAAAATCAGAAAAAAAACTCAGGCGGTGACATATTGAATACGAACAGATTCAAGGAACGCCAACATGCACTCCCTGACCCGGGGATCTGTCTCAGATAAGACCAGATAGTAAGCATCCAGCATCATTTTGCCGGAGTCTCCCCCGGACTGGCGTAAGCAGTCAGAAATCACTGACACAGCCAGCTGCCGTTCAGCATCACTCATATTCATCAGGATTCCAGAGGAAAAACCAAACAAGGAAACCTCAGTTAACGGCAGCCGAAAGAAAATATTGACAGTTTAGCAGTAAAAAAACAAAAAGACGGTCCTTCGCGGGTTTCGGGGCGCAGCCCTGAACCAGTCATGTAGCGCTAGCGGAGTGTATACTGGCTTACGATGTTGGCACGGATGCGAATATCAGTGAAGTGCTTCATGTGGCAGGAGAAAAAAGGCGGCACCGGCGCGTCAGCAGAATATGTGAGACAGGATATATTCCGCTTCCTCGCTCACTGACTCGCTGCGCTCGGTCGTTCGACTGCGGCGAGCGGAAATGGCTTACGAACGGGGCGGAGATTTCCTGGAGGATGCCAGGAAGAAACTTAACAGGGAAACAATAAGGCCGCGCAAAGCCGTTTTTCCATAGGCTCCGCCCCCCTGACAAGCATCACGAAATCTGACGCTCAAATCAGTGGTGGCGAAACCCGACAGGACTATAAAGATCCCAGGCGTTTCCCCCTGGTAGCTCCCTCGTGCGCTCTCCTGTTCCTGCCTTTCGGTTTACCGGTGTCATTCCGCTGTTATGGCCGCGTTTATCTCATTCCACGCCTGACACTCAGTTCCGGGTAGGCAGTTCGCTCCAAGCTGGACTGTATGCACAAACCCCCCGTTCAGTCCGACTGCTGCGCCTTACCCGGTAACTATCATCTTGAGTCCAACCCGAGAAAGCACGACAAAGCGCCACTGGCAGCAGCCACTGGTAACTGGGATATACGAGAGAGAGATTCAGAGGTCTTGAAGTATGGGCCTGACTGCGGCTACACTGAAAGAACAGTTTCGGTATCTGCGGTCTCGTATACCCAGTTACCTGGTTAAGCAGTTCCCCAACTGACTTAACCTTCGATCAAACCACCTCCCCAGGTGGTTTTTTCGTTTTCAGAGCAAGAGATTACGACTGAAACGACAGGATCACAAGAAGATCATTAACTCCGAGAGTAGTAACTCCCACCATGTTTGCCTATCAACACACTTAGGAAACATTACTTGCGTTTAGTTATACGACTTCTAGCTCTCCATAACAGATCCTCATTTTCTGCTGATGGATTTCGACGGTATCGTTCCTCCGCTTTCCGTACTCCATATTCAGGGAAGGCGCGAACAAGTTCCTGATATGAGATCATCATATTCATCCGGAGCGCATCCCAGAGGGACATCATGAGCCATCAACTCACCTTCGCCGATAGTGAATTCAGCACTAAGCGCCGTCAGACCCGAAAAGAGATTTTCCTCTCCCGCATGGAGCAGATTCTGCCATGGCAGAATATGACCGCTGTCATCGAGCCGTTTTATCCCAAGGCGGGCAATGGCCGACGGCCCTATCCGCTGGAGACCATGCTGCGTATTCACTGCATGCAGCATTGGTACAACCTGAGCGACGGTGCCATGGAAGATGCCCTGTACGAAATCGCCTCCATGCGCCTGTTTGCCCGATTATCCCTGGATAGCGCCCTCCCGGATCGCACCACCATCATGAATTTCCGCCACCTGCTCGAGCAGCATCAACTGGCCTGTCAATTGTTCAAGACCATCAATCGCTGGCTGGCCGAAGCAGGCGTCATGATGACCCAAGGCACTTTGGTGGATGCCACCATCATTGAGGCACCCAGCTCTACCAAGAACAAAGAGCAGCAACGCGATCCGGAGATGCATCAGACCAAGAAAGGCAATCAGTGGCACTTTGGCATGAAGGCCCACATTGGTGTCGATGCCAAGAGTGGCCTGACCCACAGCCTAGTCACCACCGCGGCCAACGAGCATGACCTCAATCAGCTGGCTAATCTGCTTCATGGAGAGGAGCAATTTGTCTCAGCCGATGCCGGCTACCAAGGAGCGCCACAGCGCGAGGAGCTGGCCGAGGTGGATGTGGACTGGCTGATCGCCGAGCGTCCCGGCAGGGTAAAAACCTTGAAGCAGCATCCGCGCAAGAACAAAACGGCCATCAACATCGAATACATGAAAGCCAGCATCCGTGCCAGGGTGGAGCACCCGTTTCGCATCATCAAGCGGCAGTTCGGCTTCGTGAAAGCCAGATACAAGGGGCTGCTGAAAAACGATAACCAACTGGCGATGTTATTCACCCTGGCCAACCTGTTTCGGGTGGACCAAATGATACGTCAGAGGGAGAGATCTCAGTAAAAACCTGAAATAACGCCAGAAATGGTGGAAAAAATAGCCTAAATAGGCTGATTCGATGTGTTTGCGGGAAAAAAATCGGCCCAGATCCGCGAAATTTTAATCAGCGAGTCAGCTTGGGAAGAAATGACCTGATTATTCGCACCTTCCCTAAAGATAAATTGTTTACCGCCGAAAAAACATTGCCCCACAAAATTAACTTTCAAATAACCTGCAAGGGATGCTCACGATGTCCTCTCCAACCTATGTCACCCAGAATGAATATCCTCTGGACGATGACACCACCTTAATGTCTACCACAGACGTCCACAGCTACATCACCCACGCCAACGACACCTTTGTTCAGGTGAGCGGCTATCAGCTCGATGAGCTGACGGGCCAGCCGCACAATATGGTGCGCCATCCCGATATGCCAAAAGCTGCGTTTGCCGATATGTGGTACACGCTGCAGCAGGGCGAGCCGTGGAGCGGGATTGTCAAAAACCGGCGCAAAAACGGTGACCACTACTGGGTGCGTGCTAACGCGGTGCCGATGGTGCGTCGCGGGCAGGTGACGGGCTATATGTCGATTCGCACCAGAGCCACAGCGGAAGAGATCGCCGCCGTGGAGCCGCTCTACCGGGCGCTGAACGACGGGCGCTGTAAAAAACGTATTCACAAAGGGCTGGTGGTGGGAAAGGGCTGGCTGGGTAAACTCCCGGCCATGCCGCTGCGCTGGCGCGTGCGCAGCGTGATGGCGGTGCTCTTTGCCGGACTCGCCGCCACGCTGGCCGCCACCTCCGCAGGCTGGTTACCGCTTGCCGCCGCTGCGGTGGTGATGCTGATGGGAACGCTGCTGTTTGAGCAACAGATTGTCCGCCCGATAGAGAATGTGGCGCGACAGGCGCTGAAGGTCGCCACCGGCGAGCGCAACAGCGTGCAGCATCTTAACCGCAGCGATGAGCTGGGCCTGACGCTGCGCGCGGTAGGACAACTTGGCCTGATGTGCCGCTGGTTGATCAATGACGTGTCGAGCCAGGTGGTGAGCGTCCGTGACGGGAGCGACAGGCTGGCGCAGGGAAATGAAGATCTGAACGATCGGACCCGTCAGACCGTCGCGAACGTGCAGCAGACCGTCGCGACAATGAACCAGATGGCCGCGTCCGTTCAGAGTAACTCCGAGACCGCCGCCGAGGTGGACAAACTCTCCGTGGCCGCGAGCAGCGCGGCAACGAAAGGGGGCAATGCGATGCAGACCGTGGTTAAAACGATGGATGATATTGCCGACAGCACGCAGCGCATTGGCTCGATTACCTCTCTGATTAACGATATCGCGTTCCAGACCAATATTCTGGCGCTGAACGCGGCGGTTGAAGCGGCAAGGGCAGGGGAGCAGGGCAAAGGGTTTGCCGTGGTCGCGGGCGAAGTACGCCATCTTGCCAGCCGCAGCGCCAGTGCGGCTAACGATATTCGTAAACTCATTGATGCCAGCGCCAGCAAGGTGCAGTCCGGCTCTGAGCAGGTTTACGCCGCGGGCCGTACGATGGATGATATCGTTGTGCAGGTGAAAAACGTGACCCAGCTTATCGCCCAGATCAGCCACGCGACCTCCGAGCAGGCAACCGGCTTATCAGAGCTAACCCGTGCGGTAGCTGAACTCGACAGCATCACGCAGAAAAACGCCGATCTGGTCGAGGAGAGCGCGCGCATTTCGGCCATGGTGAAGCACCGCGCCGGACGCCTTAAGGATGCGGTGACCGTGCTCCATTGAGTGAGTCATGTTCCAAAAAAGCCGTTTATACCGTAGGGAATAAACGGCTTTTTATTTTTCTGATTGTGACTATTAATGGGGTTTATTGTTAATTTAGGTAATGACTCCAACTTACTGATAGTGTTTTATGTTCAGATAATGCCCGATGACCTTGTCATGCAGCTCCACCGATTTTGAGAACGACAGTGACTTCCGTCCCAGCCTTGCCAGATGTTGTCTCAGATTCAGGTTATGTCGCTCAATGCGCTGAGTGTAACGCTTGCTGATAACGTGCAGCTTTCCCTTCAGGCGTGATTCATAAAGCGGCCAGCCATCCGTCATCCATACCACCACATCAAAGACCGACAGCAGCTCCAGAAGACGCTCCAGTGTGGCCAGAGTACGCTCACCAAAGACGTGTGCCACCACCGTCCTGCGCATCCTGTCATAGGCGTAAAATAACCAGCGCTGACGTGATTTAGCCCCGACGTAGCCCCACTGTTCGTCCATTTCCGCGCAGACAATGACGTCACTGCCCGGTTGTATGCGCGATGTTACCGGCTCCGGCCTGAGTTTTTTAAGTGCCGTAAAATCGTGTTGAGGCCAACGCCCATAATGCGGGCACTGGCACGGCACCCAACCCCATTCATAGCCATATCAATGATTTTCTGATGTGTACCGGGTTGAGAGGCGGTGTAAGTGAAGCTGATTTGCCATGTTTTACGGCAGTGAGAGCAGAGATAGCGCTGATGTCCGGCAGTGCTTTTACCGTTACGCACGACGCCTTCGGTAGCTGAACAAGTGGGACATCTGATGGAAATGGAAGCCACGCAAGCACCTTAAAATCACCATCATACACTAAATCAGTAAGTTGGCAGCATTACCAATAAATGTAAGCATCACTCTTACTCCTGTTATCACAT
>NZ_JAKCMV010000040.1 GCF_021440515.1 Enterobacter asburiae
GTGGCGCTGCGCTTACCGGGCCTACGTTTGTGCGGTGCGGTTTTTTTGCCGGGTGACGCTGCGCTTACCCGGCCTACGTTCGTGCGGTGCGGTTTTTTTGCCGGGTGACGCTTCGCTTACCCGGCCTACGTTCTCGGTTTTGTAGGCCGGGTAAGGCGCAGCCGCCATCCGGCAAACCGGCCGCACATACTCAATCCTCCTCCAGCAGCCGCGCGCCTGTTCCCTGCTCGCCGAGCCGGTCGCCGGGGTTTCGCAACGGGCAATCGCTTCGCGACAAACATCCACAGCCGATACAGCCGTCCAGCTCGTCGCGCAGCGCCACCAGGGTATGAATGCGACGATCGAGCTCGTCGCGCCACTGGGACGACAGCTCTTTCCACTCCTTCGCGCTCAGGGAATGGCCTTCCGGCAAAACGCCAAACGCGTCGCCGATGGTGGCGAGAGGAATGCCGATGCGTTGCGCAATTTTGATAATCGCCACATAGCGCAGCACGTCGCGGGTGTAACGCCGCTGGTTCCCCGCGTTGCGAATGCTCTTAATTAACCCTTTGCTTTCATAAAAGTGGAGCGCAGACACCGCCACGCCGCTTCGCTTCGCCACTTCGCCCGGGGTTAAGAGGGCCTTGATGCGCGGTAATCTCTTTTCCATAAAACCTCTTTACCTCAAGTTAACTTGAGGAATTATACTCCCCCGCAGTGAAAACGACGAATCAACAGAGATAGTTGTATCTACAGAGGGGCAACCTTATGTCGCATCAGCAAATTATTCAGACGCTTATTGAATGGATTGATGAACATATCGACCAACCGTTGAACATTGATGTGGTCGCTAAGAAGTCGGGCTATTCGAAATGGTATCTACAGAGAATGTTCCGCACCGTCATGCACCAGACGCTGGGTGATTACATTCGTCAGCGCCGCCTGCTGCTGGCAGCCCAGGCGCTACGCTCCACGCAGCGGCCGATTTTTGATATCGCGATGGATCTGGGTTATGTGTCGCAACAGACCTTCTCCCGCGTATTCCGCCGCGAGTTCGACCGCACGCCAAGCGATTATCGCCACCAGTTGAATTAATGCGGATCCCGCAGAGGCTGCTGCTGCCAGGTCATAAAGTCCTGCGGCGGCATCGCTTTCGCGAAGTGCCACCCCTGGCAAAACTCCACGCCGCGCTTCAACAGCCAGCTTACCTGCTCCGCCGTTTCAACCCCTTCCGCGATGGTTTTCAGGCGCAGGCTTTGCGCCATCTCAATGATGTGCTCGGCAATCAGATGGCTGGTGCTGTTGGTGGTGAGGGTATCAATAAAGGATTTATCGATTTTCAGGATATCGACGTTCAGGGAGTAGAGGTTGTGCAGGTTCGAGTAGCCCGTACCAAAGTCATCGATAGCCACTTCATACCCCGCCTGGCGGAAGGCCTGGATCACCGGCGTGGTTTTCGGCACGTCGATAAACCCGCGCTCGGTCACTTCGATTTTAATCTGCTGCGCGCGAACGGAGTGGAACCGGGCCTTATCGGAAATCAGGGCAATCAGGCGCGACGAGTGGAAGTCGGCCGCCGACAGGTTAATTGAGATATAAAGATGCGGATGGCTTGCCAGGAAGGTGCCCAGATCCTTAAACACCTCTTCCACCACGTAATCGGTGATGCGCTCGATCATGCCCTCTTTTTCCGCCAGCGGAATAAACTCCACCGGGCTCATCACCGCCTGCCCGTTAAAACCCGGCCAGCGCAGCAGCGCCTCGGCGCCCACGCACCGGTTATTTTTGATATCGATAATCGGCTGATAGTGGACGCACAGCTGGCGCTTATTTAACGCCCTGTGGAGCAATCTTCCCGGTGAATTGAATTCACGATGGGTACGCGACCAGACCAGCAAAATAATGATGCTGCAAATCATTCCGAGCGGTAGCGTTAAGGTTGCCTGGTGATAAAGGGTTTCATAAAAACGTTTATTTGAGGTCGATACGATGGCGGCAATCGGACGTTTATCAGAATTCACAATCGTATAAAAACGATCATCTTTTTGAAAAGTCGATTCCTTATGTCGAATCATCGAATTAAATAAAGCGATATTGGCCTGAGTGCTGACTGAAAAAAAAGCGTTGGTCACGGTGTCATATACGCCCCACGCCAGCGAACGATCGGCCGACATAACCTCGCTGTAGGAAAGTGGATTGACCACCACGACATAATTGCCGCGCTGCATATACGTCATTTTATAACCGGAGAAAAAGGGCGTATCGCGATAATAATAGATAGCAACGTCAGGTTTTCGGGTGTAATTGGCGGTAGGGATAACGTAGGGTTGTTCTGGTGCCAGCACCGTCGAGCAGAGAAACTGCTGGCCGCGGGCGTAAATGACATCGGCGACGAACAGGCGCCCGCGCATGACGTTCAGCATATATTGCCGGTGTGCCGGGGAGCAGAGTTCGCCGTGGTATTTTTCTGCGCTGTCGCGAGCTAAATCAACCTGTTGAATCACAAGCTCTGTTTTGTCTAACGCCAGCTCGGCAAAGGTGCGTAGCTGACTGCTTGTTTCGGTTACGGCGCGTAACTGGGCAAACCATAGCGCAAGCATCACCGGCAGTAAAACTACCATGATGATCCCTACCACCCTCAGCATCTTGCGCTGCGCGCTACGATTCATTTCCCGCCCTATATCCCTGCATGTTGTACGGCTGTAATTATGAAGGCCGGATGCTTTGATAAACAGGTGATTACGTTGCATGAATCATGCGAAGTTAGCAACTGACTTTTGGTATTAAAAATCTTAATTTAGGTTATGACGATAATATTTTTCCGTAAGGCAAACTGAAGGTATTCGTTCCGTTTCAATTAAGGGAAATAATTATCCAGCCAGGGCAGGAGATTTAAGATAACAAAACAGAGGATCGGTGATTAAGTCAAACTATTGGCAGCATGAAAAAAGTACAACTGGAACATGAGATTTATGCCATTTACACATGAGTAAAATCTCAATTGATTTATAAATAATCAGATACCACGACGGTTTTTCCTCTTCCGGTTCGCTTCGCGTCATATAAGGCTTTATCCGCCCGCGTCAGTAACGCCGAGGTATCGCGCTGGCCCCGGCAGACTTCCACGACCCCTGCGCTAAACGCCAGCTCCAGCTTTTTATCGCCCACCAGCAGCGGCTTTGTTCTCAGCGCATCACGCAGCCGGATGCAGAGCCGCGTGGCGGCGTCGCCGTTGCTTTGCGCCAGCAGCAGCAGAAACTCCTCGCCGCCGACCCGCCCCAGCGCGGCATTATCCGGGCTGACCTCGCGAATCAGGTCGCAAAAGTGGATAAGCGCGGCGTCACCCGTTTGATGTCCCCACTCGTCGTTAATCTGCTTGAAATAGTCCAGATCGAACATCAGCACGCAGAAGTGGCTGTTCGCATCGTGGCGCGAGCTGGCGGCCAGCGCCGACTTCAGCTGCTGCAAAATCGCCGAGCGGTTGAAGCAGCCGGTGAGGTCGTCCGTCGTGGCCTTCACCGCCAGCTGCTGCTCCGCCTTTTTGCGCTCGGTGATGTCGAGGCCAATATTAAGCACGGAGCCGTCGGGCAGCAGAATGTTTGACCACAGGATCGTCAGCGGGACCCCGTCTTTACGCACCGGATGCCATTCGTACATATCTTTTAGCGGAGTGCGATGAACGGACTCCTGCACCCGTCGGCGCTCTTCCGGGTCCGGATAAAACAGCACCAGCGGATCGGCATGGGCGATGATCTCGGCCATGCTCCAGCCGAAGACCTTTTCACACTCCGCATTCCACAGCACGCAGCGGTTGTGCTTGTCGAACGCGTTCATCAGCACCGGGGCGCGTTCAAACAGGGTTTTGTACTGGGCGACGACCCGCTGCATCTCGTGCGCCGTTTTTTCCCGGGCGATGATCTCTTCGAAATAGTCTTTGAGCCGCTCAACCAGGATCACCACCATATTCTTTAGCACCGGCAGCGAGTGGCGTCGTTCGTCAAACGCCAGAAAGAAATAGCCGCTACAGCGCAAGTCACGGGAGGCCAGCTTGCATAACACGCCGCTTTGCAGCTGGCTGTAGCCGGGATGCTGTGGGGGGAAAAGCGCGTGGCCGATCTTCTCTTTCCAGTAGACCACGCGCCAGGCGCGGTTGTGGCGCTGTAGCAGGGTGCTGGCAAGAAAATCCGTTACCTCAAAGGTGTGGCAGGCGACGCCGCCCGCGCAGACCACGCGCTGCACACCCTCATCGTCATTCACGCTGACCCAGGCAAGGCTTGCGCCGAGAACCCTGTTGATGGTTTCCAGCACGTCGGATAACGCACACTGCGAATTCAGCAGCGGCATCAGTTTCGCCAGTGATTGCAGCGCCTGCATACTGTCATTGCCGATCTCGCGTTGTTTTTCTTTCATCATTTTTCGCAGAATGTTAAATGAAAAATCGAACGCAGCATTAATTCAAGTTCAGGCAGTTAATGACCACTGAATAACGCTTCAGAGGAATTAAAATAAGATTGCGCGTGTAATAAAAACGATACAAATAAACAAAAAAAGCTATAAATTCAATAACCTGAATTATTCGCTACGAGTACATTTATGAGTCCACTCAAGCATAATCCATAGGTTTTATACTGTAAATATTATACAACTTTGAAATATTGCAGAGGTTTTAGTATCTCAATGAATTTATTACGATGTGGGAGAAATAACGACGTCAGAAGTGAAAGATATATTTTCAATTACCCTTCAAAAGCATATCCCAGGTCAATAATCCACCTCTTTTCATCAGCCGGGCACTGGCGAATAAAAGAACAAATGTGATATAGTTCACACATATTCTGTAACGCAAAACTCTGTTTCATTGCAGTTCATCTGCCTTTTCGAGGATAGGTTTCATGGCAACCATTACCACCAGCATGGTTCTCCTGCGCTGGCCGTTATTGAGTGCGGTGCTGATGTTTTTAGCCAGCACGCTGAATATTCAGTTTCGTAAATCCGACTACGCGGGTCTGGCAGTCATCAGCACCGTGCTCGGGCTTGGCGCAGCGTGTTGGTTCGCCACGGGTTTGCTGGGTATTACTCTGCTGGATATGGCCGCCGTCTGGGAAAACGTGAAAACGGTGATGATTGAAGCGATGAGCCATACCCCGCCAGACTGGCCGATGGTGATTACCTGATCCACCAGCCCACGCGCCGGGCGGCGTTCTGCCTGACCCGGCCTGCGACTCCCCTTAGAAAATCCCCTTTTGCCGCACCTTCTTCATTTTTTCTACCGGCGCATCAACCTGACTCACCTCAACGTTATCGCGCTCCGGCGCTGCCGCGCTGCTGCTCTTCGCACTCATACGTAGCTGCTGTAAGGCGATCTTCTGCTGCTCCATCAGCGGCCTGAGCGCCGCGATCTCGTCGCGGATTTTCTGCAACTCGGCGAGCGGCAGAGAGGATTCATCAGGCTGAGCCTGAGGCTGTAGCTCCCCGAGCAGCGCCTCCAGCGTAAGATTTTCGCGCCCCAGCGACTCCGCGACGTGATGACACAGCGCGGGATCGAGCAAAAACAGCTGTAACCCTGCCAGGTAGACATCGCGGTGAAAGGCGCGGATGGTCATGTTCGAATCATCCACGCTGGCGGACTGGCCCACCGCCTGGTGCCACTGCTGGAGCTGCTGCATCGCACGCAAATCCGCGTGCGACTGCTCCGGCGTCAGGTGCAGGGAGAGATTAACGCGGCGGATCGGCCCGTTACGCATCCTCGCCCACCTCTGCCATTAACGGCTCTTCCACGCTGTCGGCACCCGCGTCGGAATGGTAAAGGCAAATCTCGCGGGACAGGGCGCTTTGCGGATTGTCGATGCTGACCACGCGATCGCCGAGCGTCGCGTAGATCTCACGGATTGCCCCCTCGATCAGGTGCGCGCCCCCGCCTACCAGGTAGACGCGGTTCGGGTTCTTGGCGAACTTCTTCGCCTCATACGCCACCTGATCCCCCAGCTCCTGAATTTTGATGGCGATTTTTTCCAGGATCTCGTCGATGCGGGATTCGTCGTTAATGACGCTTTTCACGAAGTCCATGTCGTGACGGCGTTTGATCAGCTCGTTCGCCACCAGGTAGCTGGAATCGCTGTCCGCCGCCGCCAGCAGCTTGCGGGTGGCATCGGTGACCATCGCCACGCCGATTTCGTTGTTGCCGTAAATCGCCGACACGTCATCAAACTCGCCCACGATCACGCCCATGTCCAGCGTGGTGCCGCCGCAGTCGATCACCAGCGATTTGGTGAACTCGTTGACGTTCGAATTAAGCAGGTGCGACAGCGCCGCCGGCAGGCTTTCGGGCATCACCTGCACGTCCACGATGCGGAACAGCTCGCCCTTGTTCAGGGTGATGTCACGCATCAGGTTTTTGCGCTTGGCCTCGATGCGCTCTTCGTTGCGCTGGCAGTCGTCCGGGTTATAGAACTGGGTGATCGGTAAGGTGACGATCACCTCCACGTCGCACGGCGCAACGCCGGTTTGCAGCAGCGCGTGATGCACCGCCAGCAGGTTTAAGTCGTCATACTGGTAGTCGATATGCGTCGTCGACAGCGCCTTGTCCGAGGTGGCGTCGTAGGTGTATTTGGTGGTGCCGATGGTGTAGTTATGCACCGCCTGGCCGCGCAGCAGCGCGGCGCTCTTCCAGTCTTTGCGGAAGGAGTTCGGAGAGACCACGGTTTTCAGCGTGCCGTTTTCAATCCAGCTGATTTTTACGTTGGTAGAGCCATCGTCGATGGCGAATTTTTTGCGTATCGGGTTCATGAACGGGTTCTCAGTCAATCTTGAAATAAGGGGCCATCCCTGGCGGCGCATACCTTGAGGGGGTATCTGGCGTCAGGCCGTTACATCACGGCCTCTTCGGTTAATATCCGGCGGGCACCGAGGTAGTGGTCCTGCCAGAAGGCGTCAGAAAGCTGGCTGACGCGAATGTTCAGTCCGGTGCGCGGCGCTTCGATAAACTCGCCGTCACCGATGTAAACGCCCACGTGGTCGGCACCCGGGCGCTGGTTAATGTTGAAAAAGACCAGGTCACCGCGGCGCAGTTTTTCCTGGCGCACGGGGCGTAACGTCCGATCCTGGAACATGCCGTTGGCGGTGCGCGGCAGGTTGCGGCTTAACACCGGGTTGAAGGCGTAAAAGACCAGCCCGCTACAGTCAAACCCCTGCTCGGGGGTCTGGCCGCCCCAGACGTACGGCTTGCCGAGCTGCTTTTTCAGCTGGAGGATCACCTGCTTTAACGAGGCCTGAAGCTGCGGGCTGATCTTCTCGCCCGGCAGCGGCTCCCAGATCATGTCGGTGGACAGGCGTCCCGGCTCCCAGCGCTTGTGCATCGCCAGCCATTCGCGGTTTTCCGCCCGCTCCAGACGGCGCTTTTCGCTTTCGCGCCGCTTCTGCTCGGGCGTCAGGGCCACCACGCTGACGCGCTGCTTCGTCTTTTTCAGCAGCAGCGCCTTGTTACGCATCCTGGCCTTGGCCGATTTTTCCTTTTCCGCGCTGGTCTTTGCCGGGCTGCGGGGGGCGGCCTCAAGCGGCGCGCTAAACCCCATCCCCATACCGACGATCAGCGCCAGACAGGCCAGTTTCTGGATATGAATAAAGGTGAACATCGTTAAACCATTAATGCTGCTGCGAGAGTCGGTCGACGATCGGCTTGATCACTTTCTCACCGTGCTGACCAAAGAACTGATACAGGGATTCGCTGGCCGACTGGGTGAGCACCATGATCTCAATGCGTCGATTCGACGAGCTCAGCGGGTGCTCGGGATCGATCAGCATCTGATCGGCCATTCCGCTCACCTGCAACACCTTGCTTTGATCCAGCCCGGCGTTCGTCAGCACCTTGCGCGCCTGCATGGCGCGCTCCCCCGACAGGTTCCAGTTGTTGTAGAGATCCTGATCGCGAAAACGGGTCGAATCCGTATGCCCGGTGATAATGATCTTGTTGTCGATCTTATTGAGCGCCGGGGCGAACTCCGTCAGCAGCCGCTTGAAAAACGGCGTCAGGATGGCGCTGCTGCGCTGGAACATCTCTCGCTTTTGATCGTCGGTGATCAGGATGCGCAACCCTTGCGGCACAATCTCAATTTTCAGGTTTGACTGTGCATCATAGGCTGAGGTGATTTTCATGATGATGCGGGCGAGATCTTCAATCTCGTTCTGCGAACGCGTCTTCACGTCATCCAGACTCTGGCTTTTCGCCAGCGCCGCCGCCGTGTCGGCCTCCGTCTGCGGTTTCTTGTGGCTGTCGGTATCGCGTTTTTCCGTCACCGCAATTTTGCCGCCCACGCCGTGGGGCTGGGTGATGGGTGACAAGGTTTGCCCGTCAAAAATCGACTGACCGTTGAGCTGGGAGACAATCTCTTTACGCTCCTCTTCGGTTACCGATCCCATGATCCACAGCACCATAAACAGCGCCATCATTGCCAGCGTAAAGTCGGCGAACGCCACCTTCCACGCGCCGCCATGAAACGCGTCATGGCTTTTGCGCGAGGAGCGTTTGATGATCGTGGTATGTTCTTTTCCGCGACTGCCCCGCATCAGGATCCACCCGTCATCTCGTTAACCCAGCCATCGAGCGTGGCAAAGGTCGGCTTCGAATCGAGCGGCAGCATTTTGCGCCCGGCATCTACCGCCAGCAGGGTTGGCTTTCCGGCCACGTGGTTCACCAGCACGGTGCGCACGCATTCGATCACCGCCATCAGCTTTTTGGTGCGCTGCTCCATGGCGTTCGCCACCGGATCCATCAGGCAGTAGCAGAAGAAGACGCCGAGGAAAGTACCGACCAGCGCCGCCGCCACCTTGACGCCGATCACCGCAATGGAGCCGTCGATCGACTGCATGGTGATGATGATCCCGAGCACCGCCGCGCAGATCCCAAAGCCCGGCATCGCCTCTGCGGTACGTTGCAGAGAGCGCGATGGCTGAAGCAGGTTCTCTTCCATCGCCACCAGCTCCTGCTCCAGGATCCCTTCCAGCTCGTGCTCGTTGATTTTGCCCATCGCCATCAGGCGGAAGTTATCCGCAATAAAGGTGATGATGGCTTTGTTTTGCAGGATCAGCGGGTACTTCTGGAACAGCGGGCTGCTCTCCGGCACTTCGATATGTTCGTCCAGCACCTTCAGGCCGCCGTCCTGCACCAGCTCAAGCAGTTCATACAGCAGCATCAGCAGCTGGCGCTGATACTCATCGGTATATTCGTTTTTGCGCATAATGCCGCGAAACTGGCGGTACATTTCCGCCAGCACCGGTTTCGGGTTGGCGAGCACCATCGCCCCCAGGCCCGCGCCGAGAATAATGATGATTTCACCGGGCTGCCAGAACGACGCCAGACGCCCGCCGGACATGAGAAAACCGCCTACAACGCAGGCGAAAATAATGAAAATACCGAGAAACTTTTGCATATACCTTTCACTTCTGGAAAAAACACTGGATCTTCTGAGCGATCTTTTTATTGAGCTGACAGACGCGCGCCTCGGTAAGATCGAGGACTAACGCAATCTCTTTTAAGCTCATTTCCTGCTGGTAATAGAGCGTCAGAATCATCTGTTCACGCTCATCAAGGCTTGCCAGCGCAGCCCTTAACGTCCCGCTGGTGACCATTTCGTCCTCCAGCGAGCGGCTATTCAGGGTGCCGTTCAGGGCATCTCCGCCCAATAAGTCATCGAGACTTTCCAGCGTCTTCGCGCAGTCCAGCAGCAGATACTCGTGGTACTCCTCGGCGGTGATGGAGAGATGCTCGCTGAGATCGTCAAAGTCCGGCGTTCTGCCCAGCCTGCGCGTCAGCTCCCGAATGGCGTCGTTGATTTTGTGACTTTTCTGGCGCAGCCGACGCGGGCGCCAGTCCAGCTCGCGCAGTTCGTCGAGCACGGCACCGCGAATGCGTTGCGCCGCATACGCGCCAAACTGTTCGTCGGGATGGCCGTAACGGCGCAGCGAGGTTAAGAGGCCCATGAGCGCAATTTGCTCCATGTCCTCTTTGCCCATCACGCTGCTCGTCTGCCACGCCAGCTGTTTCACAATCCGATGCACCAGCGGCAGATACGCGTTGATATAGCGCGCTTCATCCGCCGGGGTCAGGGAGTCGTCAGCAATAAAATCCATCATGTCCATCTACTGCCGCGACTTACTGGAAGACCATTTTGCTGATGATCACGTCATTGAACGGCATCCGCGTTTTGAGGCTCTCGAAGCGTTCGGCGTAGGCCTGCATCAGCTTGTCGCGCAGCAGCGCCACGTCCATGCCGCGCACCGCGTCGTAATCCATTGAGGAGAGCAGGTTGACCGTGGCGCCGCGAATGGCGGGCGACAGCTCTTCCGCGCGGCGGGCATCCCCCGCCGAGTTAGCGGTCAGCGCCAGCTCCAGCAGCAGATAACGTTCTGCATCGCGATGGCTTTTCAGCGTGATCACCACGTTTTTGATCTCCACAAACTCCACCGAGCTCTCTTCGGAAGATGAAAACAGGCTGCTGATGAGTGACCGCTTTCCCTCGTCCTGACTCAGCAAATGCGTGCCGAGAACGGTCAGCACGGCGGCAAAAATGGCGGCAATAAGGGCAATTACCAGCCCTAATGAAAATGTCTTAATGGTCATCGTGGTTTACACCGTAAGTAATACTGAATCGTCTTGATTGACGGTCGACTGAGAGGCCTCATCGGCTATCTCTGCACCCGCCGCCGGGCCGCGCTCGGGGGCAAACATCTGCTGCTCCCCGCGTCCCTGCTGCGATTGCCCTGACTGGGACGAAACCTGCACGTTGACCTGAACGAAATTCTGCTCCGTCAGGCTCTGGCGCAGCTCATTGCTGATTTGCGACAGCGCGCGATAGGTTTCACCGTTGCTGGCGCTGATATGCACCTGCATACGCCCGTTTTCGATCTGCAACGAGATGTCCACTTTGCCCATCTCCGGCGGATCCAGACGAATGGTCGCGTGCTGCACCTGATTTCTGACCTGAATTTGCAGACGGTCGTTAAGCGCGCCGTGCAGCTGCTGCGCCCACTTCGCCTCGTCGGCGTCCATCTTGAGAGGCGGCAGATTCACGGTCTGTTTCTCCACCGCGTGGGTAAAGGTCTGTGTCGCGGCGGGCTGGCCGACCGTCGGGAGCACGCTTATCAGCGGCTTAGCGACCTCAGTCGCAAGGGGTTTCACCGCCTCCGTGACGGGCTCGGGGGAAACGTTCGCAACGGCGGACGGCGTCTGCGCGTTAAGCGGCATTGTCTGGCCCGGCTGCCCCGCCGTGATGTTCTGCATCTGGAGCGCATCACCCGCCAGCGGCGTGCTGCTGCTGGTCGCATTGAGCGTTTTTACCGGCATCTGGCTTGCCGTCAGCAGCGCGTCCAGCAGCTGCTGCGGCGAGCCAATCAAATCTTCAACGCGCGGGCTGGCTTTGGTCTGCGGCGCGTCGCGATCGTCATCGTCCGCGGCGCGAACATCCGCCAGCACCATCGCGGTATCGCGCTGCTGCTCGCCGCCCATCAGCGCGTTGATCATGCCGAGCAGCGCATCGTTGAACGCGGGCGTTGCCTGCGCGCTGTCGTCCACGTCCGCAGGCGTTGCGCCCGTCGCAGGCAGCGCCAGCGGCGCGTCGGCGGTATCGCTGGCAATGGGCAGCTGGGTTAGCTGAGAAAGCACCAGGTTCATCGGTCAAACTCCTCTGCCCCGGCAAATCTGGCGTAGGCGGTGGCCCCCTCCTGATTGCGGCGGTTGCGCGCGAGCTGCTTTTCCAGCGCGTCGCTCCGGGTCTGGCAGAACTGGCTGACGCGGGCGTGAACCTGCTTAAGCGCCGCGAGGGCATCGCGTTTTTCTGCCGTCAGCGTCTGGCCTTTGAGGGCGGTCAGCATCGCGGCAATCCGGGCATCCACGTCCTGCAATAGCGGCCAGTCGTGCTGGCTGGCCGCCTGCTCCAGGGAACGCGCCAGAAAACGCATGACCTGAATATCATCCATTCTGCTGCCCCATCTTCTCCCAGCCGTCCTGAAGATTGCGGAGGATCACCTCCACCTCTTCGACGCTGGTGACCGAGAGCTTGTGGCTGGCATCGTAAAGACGATAAACGCAGTAGTCGTAAAGGTTGGCGAGGCTTAACGCCAGCTCGCCGCCCTTCTCAAAGTCCAGCGAGCTGGTCAGCGCGTTCAGAATATCGATGCACTTATTGATGCTCTGCACCTTGCGGTCGTAACGACGCGCTGCGATATGGCTTTTCGCGCGGACCAGTTCGTCCATCAGGCCGTTAAACAGCATCAGTACCAGCTGATGCGGATTGGCAGCAGCGGCCTGAATAGCCAGATCGGACTGCTGATAGTGGCCGTAGCCCTGCTGTTCGTTCCCGTACATAAACGCGGTGATTTCCTTAAGCTATACCAAACATACTCATGGTGTTGTTCATCTGCGCCATCGCCTTTTGCAGCTGGGTAAACTGCTTCAGATAGCGGTTATACGAAGACTCGTAGCGCGTATTCATCGCCTCGGTTTTGGTATCGATGTCGTTCTGCTGGCGGGTCAGCACATCCTGGCGGCCCTTCAGCAGGCCGTTGGTGGAGTTGAGATAACGGTCGAGGGATTTATCCATCGCCGACAACATGCCCTCTTTACCGTTGAACAGATCGTTTAACTTCTGCGGATCCGCTTTGATGGCGTCGTCGAGCTTTTTGCTGTCAATTTGCAGCTTGCCTTCACGGTCGGCGGTAATGCCAAAATCGGACATGCGCTTTTCACCGAACACCTGGCGCATCACGTCGTTCAGCTCGCGATCGAGCGACGACATGGTGGCATCTCCGGCAAACGCGCCGCGGCTCTCATCATCGCCGTTGCCGCTTTTGGTCAGTTTGCTCAGGGTGTCTTGCAGGGTGTTGTAGGCATCCACAAAGGTTTGCAGCTGCTCTTTGGTCCCCGCGCTGTCCGTCCCCACCGAGAGGGTCAGCGGCTTCTTCTCTTCCGTTACCGACGTCAGCTCAATGGTCACCCCGTCGATCAGCTTATCCAGCGTGTTCGAGCTGTTGGTGAAGGTCATCTCACCCATCTTGATGACCGAGTCAGCGGCCTCGGAGATAGTCTGCGGTTTTGACAGATCTAACCCGTTCGGGCTGGTCACCGAGATGGTGTTTTTTGCGCCGCTCTCATCGCTGCTCAGCATCAGGGTCACTTCGCCGTCGGTACGGATCAGCGACGCCGTCACGCCAGGGTTATCTTCATTGCCGTTAATCGCCTTGGTCAGATCGCTCAGGCTCTCCATATCCGTCAGATCGACGGTAATGGTTTCAGCATCCGCGCCGGTGCCCAGCGTGATATCCATCGTCCCGGACGCGTTTTTAATCGCCTCATCGGACATCTGGCTAAAACCAATCTGGTGCGCAGAGGCCAGGGCCTTCACGTCAATGTTGTAGGTCCCTTTCAGCGCGTTCGAATTGGCGGTGACGTTGGCGATCCCTTCCCGGTTCATGCTGACCAGGTTCTTCAGCATCCCTTCGTTGGTTTTATTCAGCCCGCTCATGGCGGTGCGGAAATCGGTCAGCGCGGTTTTCAGCGCGTCGAGCGCCTTCTTTTGCGCGTCCATCGTCGTCGTTTTGGTCTTCAGCTGGTTTTGCAATGAGGCGATGTCATACGTCGCCAGCTGCTGCGCATAAGCCTGCGGATCGATACTGCTAAAATCGGCCATTGTTGTGTTCTCCGTTCGCCCCTGTTGCTAAACCATGACCCTATTAAGCAAACTGCGTGCCAATTTTTATATGATTTAAAATCAACAGGTTAAATTAATGAAGGAAGGCAACCTTCCCCTGAAGGGGAAATACAGGAAGGGGAAAGCCGCAAACAAAAACACCGCCTTACAGCGGTGTTTTTTTAACGATGCGGTGGATTAGCCCAGCAGGGACATCACCATACCGGACATGCTGTTGGACTGTTTCAGCATGGACATGCTGGTTTGCGCCAGCATCTGGTTACGGGTCATGCTGGATGCTTCAGACGCGAAGTCCGCATCACGGATGTTGCCCAGCGCCAGGTCGGTGTTGTCTTTCATGTTCGCCAGGTTAGCAGAGGTGTGGCCCAGACGGTTGATGTTCGCACCCAGCTTGGAGCGCAGCGTACCTACCTGAGAAATAGCACCTTCAACTTTGCTGATCATCGCCTGAGCGCCAGACACGGTGGTCAGCGCGCCGGAAGCCGTCAGCGCACCCAGACCGCTTGCGCCTTTCACCGCAGTCAGGTCAGTGCTCACGTTAACGGTCAGGCTTTCACCTTCAGATGCACCGATCTGGAAGTTCATTGCTTTAGTGAATTTACCGCCGCTTGCGAACAGGCTCTCACCCGCATATTTGGTGTTACCCATGATGTTGTTCAGTTCGCTGTTCAGCTCGTCCATTTCGGATTGCAGCGCTTCGCGATCTTCCGGGCCGTTGGTGTCGTTCGCTGCCTGCGTTGCGAGGTCTTTCATGCGGTACATGATGTTGCTCACTTCGTCGAACGCGCCTTCCGCAGTCTGGAGCAGTGCAGTCGCGTCAGAGATGTTGCGCTGTGCAACCGCCATACCGTTGGTCTGACCCTGAAGACGGGTTGCGATTTGCAGGCCTGCCGCATCGTCAGCCGCAGAGTTGATGCGCTTGCCGGTACCCAGACGCTCCATCGCGGTGGATAACATGCTGTTAGATTTGTTCAGGGCGTTAACGGAAGCCATGGAAGAGGCGTTGGTAAAAATAGAAAGTGCCATTTTAGAATTCTCCTTTTGAACCTGTCTGTCAGGTTCTTCTCTCTGGTACTCAGGTAAAACGACACACCGCGCTGGGGAATTAAATCGAAAATTAAAAAAAATTATTTCCCCAGTGAAAACGGCGTTCCTGGCGGAATATTCAGACGTCAGTAAACAGAGGGGAAATAACACTAAAAAAAAGAGGGGAATATAAAGCGACACAACGCGCGTGATACTTAAGTGGATATTACATTTTCTTACGCTTTTATCTCAGCAATGAAAAGAATCTCATTCGCAGGAGATCGCCATAAAACATTTTTTTTACATGAATACATTAATTGTTATTAAAAGGATCAACACGCGAGTACATTTAACTTTTAATGACGGCCTGTAATACTCATCCAAATTATTCGTTTAATAATTTGTTGCATATCACACTTTTATCGCGTAAAAATGTGCCACGGAAGAGAAACTTCCTAAAAATGCCTAAGGAAAGGCCTGGTTTGCCGGGTAAAACTTCCTCTGCATCTTGCAGGTTTTTAGCGTTTCACCCCCCTGGAATTTCCTTTTCGTTGCATCATCTCCGCAGGCAAGCGGCAATTCTCTATGAATTTTAAACGGATTTAATCATTAATTTACGTTAAGCATTTCGCGCAGCAAACGCGCAATGCCGGGCGAATTAAATGCATCAGGAGTGGGTAGCCACCATCACTTGCCATGAATAAAATCTATTATGCGGTCAATAACTGGTTAATTGATTTACCCTCGGGTTCGATTATCAACCTTGTTTCGGGTGAACGTAAACGGCTCGGCGAGTATCAATTAAAATTACTCGACGTCCTTGCCGCAAATGCCGGAAAAATACTCACCCGCGAAGAATTGACCACCCTCGTCTGGGAACGCCGGGTGATCGGCAATAATAGTTTGCCGAACGCGATCCACGCGCTGCGTACCGCGCTGGAAGATGACGGTAAAAAACAGAAAATTATCAAAACGATCCCGAAAAAGGGCTACCTGCTGGAGCAGGCATGGTGTTGCTCCGTCGAGCGCGAAAGCGATGAGATTGACCCGCCCGCCAGCATAGCCGTGGCGGAGGAAGAAACGGCCATTGCGGAAATCGCCGTTCTGCCTGCGGAGCAGCCCGTTGTGGAATACGTGGCGGCTGAACCCTGCGTTGCGCCCGACGATATGCCCCGGCCTGTTAACCGGGCGCGCTTCCCCCAGCGGCTGATTGCCCTGCTGATGCTGCTTGCGGTAGTCATCGCCAGCGCGGTCGCGGGCTGGCATTACGCCAATTCGCGGGGATCACGGCTGGTTGCTACCGAGCAGGAGGCCGGCGTCTACAGCAATATCCGCATCTATGAGATCTCAGAAGCCAGCCGCCTGGCGATGAACAAAGAAGATTTCTACAGCAAGATCAAAGACACGCTGTACGCCGTGAATCAGCAGATGAAGTCCCAGTCCACCACCATGACGGTCTATTACCAGAGCGTGGACCAGACGCTGAATTACACCTTCGCGCTGAAAAACCCGTGCGACAAAAAACAGCTGGTGATGGCGATCTACCACTGGCGCATCAACCCGACGCTCTTAAATAATCTGATCCTGCGAGAAACGAGGAGGAAAATCAGTGAGATGGAAGTCTGCTCTTAACTGGAAATGGCTCTTGTCCTACCTTCTGGTTGCCGTCACGGTTTTTTCCGGGGTGCGGCTATTAACACCCGCCGCCCAGCAGCAGGCGCAGATTGAAGGCTTTTTACAGCTGGGGTTTTACGATCTCATGTCCCGACGTAAAGAGATTTACGACTCCCACATGCAGACCGTGAATCACGCCATTTTGACGATGATCACCAACCCGAACGACAACCGGTTTGTGGTGAAAGGCAAATTCACCGAGATCGGCGATCAGGACGGCAGGCGCTTCTTCTCCTACACGCCTATCTACTACAGCACGCCGCAGAAAGGGCTGATGATTGACGGGCTGGTGGATATGCTGATGCACGTGGATTTCTGGATGCAGCCGGTCTTTGTCGATAACCAGCCGCTGGTGGTGGGGCAAAGCGGGGCCATTTTCCTCTACCCGCTGCGTAAATAGCGCCGTGTCGCCCGCCGTTCCCGCGCGGGCACACGCTTATCCCAGCAGATTCTTCACCGTCGTCAGCGAAATATTCCCCTGCGCCGACAGGGCCTTCGACAGCAGGCCGAACTGCGAGCCGCTGTTTGCCAGCGCATCCCCCAGCGCGCGGGAGGTCTCCAGCGCCTCACGCGGGCTATAGGCCGTCGCCATATCCTGAATACGCGCCGACACGCGCTCCTGGTGCTGATGCAGCTTGCTGCGCTCGCGGGTGATTTGCTCCAGCGTCTGCTGGAGTTTGCCGCTGGCTCCGCGCTCCCAGTGGCTGCTCAGCTGGCTAATTTCATCTTCGCGGCTCGTTTCCGCCTGAGGCGCCAGCAGGGTAAAGGCGTCCGCCGGAAACTGCTGGCCTTCGCCCCGCACGCTCAGGTGCTGGCTGACCTGCCCCCAGCGGGCCTCATCAACCTGAAAAACAGCGCTGCCGTCACTGCCTAACGACGCGTGAATGCCCAGCCGCCCCAGCCCGACGTTGAGGTGCATAAGCGCCTGACGCGGCGTGGCCTGCGCCGGGATCGCCACCGCCGCCAGCTTGCGCTTGCTGCCGCCCAGGGCAAACACCAGGGTTTCACCCGGCGTCTGCTCCAGCACCTTTTCCATCCCCGGCAGGGTAAAGCTCACCTGACTTTTTTGCTGTAGCGTGACGTTGAAATTACGATCGACCGTGCCGCCCGACAGGGTATTGCGCTGTTGCAGCAGGGTATTCACCGCCGCAGACGGGCGCTCGCTGCCGCCGCGCATCGCCTGGTGGCGCAGCGTCAGCAGCTGATTTTCCGTTTCAGAAAGGTAGTTCTCCGCCTTTTGCACCGACGTCAGCTGCTGGTTCAGCTGGACGTTGTAGCGCAGCGGACGGCGGGAGAGCAGCGCCGACTCCGGGAAGAGCGGCGAGCTGCGGCGTACCGACTCCGCAGATCCGGTGCGCGTAACGGCCGACGCCGCCCCCGGCGTGGTTCTGACCGGGGTGGGCGTTGTGGTTAACGAGGTTGTTTTTAAGCCGACTTGCATAGGGATCACAACATGCTGAAGAGCGAGAGCTGGCTAATCATGCTGTACGCTTTGTTGGTGATCTGCACCGAGTTGGTGTAGAGCTGAAGGTTAATGCTGGTGGTGGCCCAGTCGGTATCCGACAGGTCGCGCACCACCTGATCGTTCGCCATGCTGACGTCCGTGTGGGCATCATCCAGCATGGTCAGGCGATTCTGACGACCGCCCAGATCGGTCAACAGCCCGGCCACGTTATCGCGCGCCTTGCCGGAGAGATCCAGCATCTCGTTGATATCATCCTGAATGTCGTTGGCCGACAGGGTCGGGTCCTGCATTTTGTCGCTCAGGGCCTTGAGCTTGTTCAGCATCTCCAGATCGTCACCGCTGCCGGAAAACGCCCCGACCACGCTGGTGTTTTCGGTCACGTTCACGCCGTTTGCCACCGTGGTTTCACGGGTGCCGTTGTTGCCCTGATAGACATATTTCCCCTGCGCCTCGTCCCAGACAACCGGTTTGGTGTCGGTTTTGGTGCCGGAGAAGAGATAGCCGCCGCTTTCGTTCTGGGCGTTCATCGACGCCACCAGCGAGTCGAGCATAGAAGAGAGCTCCGCGCCGAAGCCGTCCATATCGGCATCGCTCAGCGCCCCGCCGTTCGCCGCCGACAGCAGCTTATCGTTCAGGGCAAGAAGCTGGTTGCTCATGGCGGTGACGTGCGCTTCCTGGCTGGAGAGCGAGCCGCTCAGCCCGGAGATGTTGCTCTGGTACTGCTTGATGGCCGACTGTTCGCGGTTAAGCTGCACCAGTCGGGTCGCCGCGACCGGGTCGTCGGAGGGGACGTTGATCCGCTTTTGGGTCGCCATTTGCTCCATCAGCTTGCTGATGCGCGTCCCGTTCGCCCCAAGCTGCGCCATCATGGCATCGGAATTATATAAACTGCTGATTCGCATAAGTTCGTTCCTTAACGCCGGTTAAAACAGGCCTAACAGGTCGTTGAAAATCTGGTTGCCGGTCGCAATGACCTTCACGTTGGACTGATAGGCCTGCATGTAGACCTGCAAATTGATCGCCTCTTCGTCCTGGTTGACGGAGCTGAGGTTGTTGCGCTGAAGCTGGGCCTGGTCGAACACCCCCTGCGCCGCCTCCAGCTCGCTCTGGGATTTTTTGCTGGCGATCCCCACGTTGGAGATGATCGCCGCCGCCCCTTCGTTGAGGCTCATATTGCCCATGCCGCCGATATCGACCTTCTTGTTTTTCAGCGCGATCAGCAGCTCCAGGTTGTCGCCGTTGCCCTGCTCGTCTTTAGCGCCAGAAAGCGCCAGCTCGTCCGGCTTGAGATCGTTGACCTGCAAGATCCCGTTCGGGTTGGTCAGGTCGAAGGTGAACAGCGGCTTGCCGCTATTGCCGTTCTTGTCAAAGCCCTGCGCCAGCTGGTCGTTGAACAGGTTAGCGACCGCTTCCGCCATTCCCTGGACGGAGGCCTGCATCTCGGCCAGATCGCCGGTTTCGTAGTCGTACAGCGCCCCCAGCTGCCCGCCCGTGGACGGGTTCAGGGAGAAGGTGGTGTTGGAGAAGTTCAGGCTCAGCACCGGGTTGCCGCTGCCGTCCAGGCTGCTGCTTAGCTCGCCCGCCACTTTGCCGCTGACCAGCGGCTGACCGTTTTTCATCGACACGGAGTAGCTGCCGGTGCTGTCTTCCGTCACCTTCACGTCGGTATAGGTGCTGAGCTGTTTCACCAGCTCATCGCGCTGGTCGCGCAGCACGTTGCTGTTACCGCCCGTGGAATCCATCTCCATGATTTTCTTATTGTAGTCGGCGATCCCGGCGGTCAGGCTGTTGATCTGCCCCACCATGGTGTCGCGCTGATTGGAAATGGCGTTTTTCTGGGTGTTAATAAAGTCGTTCATGCTGTTGAAGCGGGTCGCCAGAGAGTCGGCCTGGTTCAGCAGCTGCTGGCGGTTGGCTTCGCTTTCCGGCTCTTTCGTCAGGGCGCTGAGCGCCGAGAAGAAATCATCCAGCCCGGTGCCGAGGCTGGTGGAATCGGTGCCGATCACTTTTTCCAGCGAGCCGAGATACTGGTTATTGATGCCGTAATAGTTGGCTTTGCTGTTGCTCTGCCACACCTGGTTGGTCAGATACTGATCGGAGATGCGGCGGATGCTGTCGACCTGAACCCCGGCCCCTGCCGACATCCCGCCGCTGCCCATCGTCACTACCGAGCTTTGAATAATGCCCTGACGGCTATAGCCCGGCGTCAGCACGTTCGAGATGTTCATGGAGGTCACGCTCATCCCGAACTGCGCCGCCTGTAGGCCGCTCCAGGCAATGTTGATCATGTTCATCGTTTACTCCTGCCCACGGCGCATCACCGGCACGACGGGGGGCGTTAATTGCTGAGGTTGTTCCTGTAAAGCGACCAAACCCTGCGTATTCTTAAGCGCCGGGCTATCCTGCGGGCCAAGCTGGGTGATAATCATCTGCGCAATCCCGGTGCTGCGCTGGGAGGCGAGCTGCGAGGTGAGCTTGTCGTCGTAAAACTCCTGCATCATGCGCTGCTGCTTGCTGTCGAACGGGTTATCGTCCACCAGCGCCTGCGAGGCTTTACGCATCTCTTTCATCAGCGAGCGCAGGAACATGGCTTCAAACTGCTCGGCGGCCTGCTCCAGATTTTGCGGCTTCACCTGCCCGGTCATGTCGCCGGGCAGGGTGGCCATTCTTGACATAATAGCGTCTAACATCGCGGCTCCTTAAATCACCACCAGTTCGGCATCCAGCGCCCCGGCTTCGTGCAGCGCCTGAAGGATAGCCATGGTGTCATCCGGCGACGCGCCGAGGCTGTTCAGCGTATTCACAATGCTGCGCAGGCTGGTTCCGGCGGCTACCGTCACCATCTGACCGCGACCGCGATCCACGCTCACGTCGCTCTCCGGCGTGACCACGGTACGCCCCTGGCTGAACGCGCCCGGCTGGCTGACGTTGGAGGATTCACGAATGGTCACCGTCAGGTTGCCGTGAGACACCGCCGCCGCGTGAACCACCACGCCGTCGCCAATCACCACCGTCCCGGTACGGGCGTTAAACACCACGCGCGGCGGCTGCTTCCCGGCGTTGATCTGCACGTCTTCCAGCATCGACATAAACGCCACCCGCTCCCCGGCGGACTGCGGGGCATTCACCACCACGTTGGTGGCGTTTTGCGCCGTGGCGGTGCCGTAGCCGAACGCGTTGTTGAGCGCCACGGCCACGCTGTTCGCGGTTTTAAAGCTCGGGCGCTTGAGGTTTAAAATCACCTGGCTGTTCTGCTGGAAGTCGGTCGGAATTTCGCGCTCGACCGAGCCGCCGTTCGGCACGCGGCCCACGGTCGGGGTGTTAATGGTGACGCTGGAGCCGCTGTTGCCTTCGGCCTTCACGCCGCCGACCACCACGTTCCCCTGCGCCAGCGCGTAGACCTCGCCGTCTGCCCCGCGCAGCTGCGTCAGCAGCAGGGTGCCGCCGCGCAGGCTTTTCGCATCGCCGATGGACGACACGGTGACGTCAATCGCCTGTCCGCGCGCGTAGCCCGGCGGCAGGGTGGCGCTGATGGCGACGGCCGCCACGTTCTTCACCTTCGGATCGATTTTGGTCGGCAGCTGGACGCCAAACTGGCGCAGCATGTTGGTGACGGACTGGCTGGTGAATTTCACCTGGTTTTTATCGCCGGTGCCGTCAAGGCCCACGACGAGGCTGTAGCCCACCAGCTGATTACCGCGAACGCCCTGGATATCCACCACGTTCCCCAGACGTTCCGCCATCGCCCCGCTGGTCCACAGGAGCATCAGAAATAGCGTGATTTTTCGCATGACAGACTCCATTAAATCGGGAACAGCGGATGGTTGAAGAAGCGGGTCAGCCAGCCTGCGGAGTTGGCATCGCTCAGCGCGCCGCGTCCCGCGTAGGAGATACGCGCGTTGGCGATGCGCTGGGAAGAGATGGAGTTGTCACGCTCAATATCTTCGGCACGCACCAGCCCGGTGACGCGCATGTACTCGTCGCCCTGGTTGAGGGTCAGCCACTTCTCGCCGCGCACGGCCAGCACGCCGTTCGGCAGCACCTTATAGACCGCAACGGTGATGGCACCACGCAGGCTGTTCTGCTGCTGCGAGGTGGCATTACCGTTGAAGTTGCGGTTGCCGTCGATGGAGCCCGCCAGCTTGTCCACGGAATGGCCGAAGGCCTCCGGAATGCCGATAGACACGTCGTTTTTCTTACCGAAATTGGTGCGCGCCTGTTTGCTCGCCTGGGTGGACTCATCCAGCTTGACGGTCAGAATGTCGCCCACCCGGTAGGCGCGGCGATCCTGGGTCAGGGACCAGTTATAGTTGGCGTTATACAGACCGCCGCCCTGCACCTGGGCGGGCGGCATCGCAAAATCTTCCGGCGGCGCATAGGCCGCGTCGTCTTTATGTACCAGCAGCGCCGGGCTTTCACACCCGGCCAGCAGCAGTACAACTAAGCCGATAACACACTGCTTTTTCATTTTCTGTTCACTTCACTTCACGCATCACATCTGCTGCGTGACAAACTTCATCATGTCGTCCGCGGCTGAGACCATTTTGGCGTTCATCTCATAGGCGCGCTGGACGGTAATCATATCCACCATCTCTTCCACCACCTGAACGTTGGAGCCTTCCAGCGACCCCTGCTCAAGCTGACCGAAAGCCTCTTCACCCGCGACGCCCTCTACCGCTTCGCCGCTGGCAGCGGTTTCGCGATACAGGTTGCCGCCGATGGCTTCCAGCCCGGCCGGATTGACGAAATTCACCAGGGTGATCTGCCCCAGCTCAACCGGCTCGGTCTCCCCGGCTACGGTGGCGGTCACGGTGCCGTCTTTGCCGATCTGGATATCCTTCACGTTGTCCGGCAGCTCAATCTGCGGCACCAGCGGCAGCCCCTGGGCGTTGGTCAGCAGGCCGTCCGGGTTCTTCTGGAAATTCCCCGCGCGGGTGTAGGCAATATCCCCGTCGCTGGTTTCCACCTGGAAGAAGCCCTGTCCGGTGATCGCCACGTCGAGCTTCTGCCCGGTGTTCTGGATGTTTCCGGTAGAGAACTCTTTCTGCGTGCCGACAATTTTCACCCCGGTCCCGAACTGAATGCCGGTCGGCGAGGTGTTGTTCTGGTCAAGCTGACCGCCCGGCGTACGCTGATTCTGATAGAACAGATCCGCGAACATCACGCGGTCGCGCTTGAACCCGGTGGTGTTAACGTTCGCCAGGTTGTTGGAGATGGCGCTCATCTTCGCGTCTTGCGCGGCAAGGCCGGTTTTACTGATCCATAAAGCGGGATTCATCGTTATTCCTTACTCAATCAGGTATTGCGCAGCAGGCGGTTGCCCGCCGTGGCGAGATCTTCCGCCGCCTTCATCATCTTGATCTGCGCCTCAAACTGGCGGTTCAGCGCGATGCTCGCCACCATTTCGTTGATGGCGGATACGTTGGAGCTTTCAAGATGCCCCGACACCAGCTCAACCTCTTCGGTACGCGGGTTCACGTTAGCATTCGTTATCATGAACCCGGCGCTGTTTTTGCTGAGCTGGGAGGCGGGAATGTCGACCAGCTTGATGCGATCGACGTCCATCGGCGCCGCCACGTTGCCGTCGTCCGGCACGATGGAGATCACCCCGTCATCGGCAATGGTGATGGACGAAAACGGCGGCAGGACGATAGGGCCGTTATCCCCGGCGACCGGAAGGCCGTCGATGGTCAAATCGCCCTCTGGCCCCACCTCAATCTGCCCGTTACGGGTGTAGACCTCGCGGTTGCCGCTCACCAGCGCAATCAGGCCGCTGCCTTTGATCGCCACGTCCAGATCGCGCCCGGTATCGCGCGTTGCGCCCGGCGTGAGGTCCACGCCGCCCTGCTGCTGCTGCACCAGAAAACGGGAGGCGTAACCCTCCCCCGAAACTTGCTGCGACAGGGCGTTATCCAGATCGTGACGGAACCCCTGGGTGTTCACGTTTGCCAGGTTGTTAGCGTGGATCTGCTGCTGCGAGAGGCTGCGCGCCGCGCCGCTCACGGCAGTATAAATCAAGTGATCCATCAGACCGCCTGGAACAGCGCCGTCATCATGCTGTCGTTGGTGCTGATGACTTTAGTGTTGGCCTGATAGTTACGCTGGGCGGTCATCAGCCCGACCAGCTCGGCGGTCAGGTCTACGTTAGAGCCTTCAAGCGTATTGGAGCTGAGCGCACCCAGCAGACCGGTGCCCGGCGTCCCGGTCAGCGGCGCGCCGGAGCTGGCGGTTTGCGTCCAGGTGGTGCCGTTTTCCGACGAGAGACCGTTCGGGTTAGCGAAGGTCGCGAGAACCACCTGGCCCTGCAACAGACGCTCGCCGTTAGAGAAGGTGGCGTACACGCTGCCGTCTTTATCGATGGTCTGGCCGGTACGTTCCCCGGAGGCATAGCCGTTGCCGTTTTTCTTGCTGACGGAAAAATCAGAGCCAAACTGGGTGGTGCCGCTGTAGTTCAGGGCGATATCGATGGATTCCGCGCCCGTGATATCTGCGGACAGGTTGATGGCGCCGTTAGGCTCCTGCAACACGCCCTGCTCGGTAAAGGTCATCTTCTGGGTGGTGTTCAGCTTCTGATCGTCCATGTAGTAATGGACTTCCCACTCGTTATCGGCGGTTTTAACGAAGTACTGCTTCAGGGTATGTTCACGGCCCAGAGAGTCATACACCTGGGTGGCGTCGGTGTGGTTGTAGGAGGATTCGTCCTGTGGATCGAAGGTGGTGGTCTTCGGCAGCGCTTCGTTGGCGTTGAGGTTCGCCGCGAAGTCGAGCGTGCTGGTCGCTTTCGCAGGAATAGAGCCGCTGCTGATGGTCAGGTTGCCCACCGTCCCGCTCTGAATGGTGCCGTTTGGCCCCACCGGATAGCCTTGCAGATACATACCCTGATTGTTAATCAGGTTGCCAAGGCTGTCGGTCTTCATGTAGCCCGCACGGGTATAGGCGGTGGTGCCGGTGCTGTCACGCATCACGAAAAAGCCGTCGCCGTTGATCGCCAGATCGAGGCTGTTGGCAGAGGAAAAGATACTTCCGCTTTTGGAAATACTCTGGGCGACGCCGGTAACGCCCACGCCCAGCGGCTGGCCTTCTGCATACATGGACGCAAACTCGGCGCGGCCGGACTTAAAGCCCACGGTACCGGAGTTCGCAATGTTGTTAGAGATCGCGCCCAGCTGCTGGTTAATGGCATTCAAGCCCGAAATTGCAATATCAAAGCTCATAGTGATTCCTGATTAACTCATTAGTCCCTTAGGGGTGTTGTTACTCGACTGCCCAAACTGCGTAATATTGTTGTAAGCCACTTCCCCGATGCCGGTGATGTTCAGCACCGTCGCGCTGCCGTCGAGCGGGATACGCACGTTGCTCACCACGCCGCCGACCTCAACGGGCACCGAGCTCTCTTCGGTATCGGTGACCACCGACAGGGTGTAGGTGCCCTCTTTCAGCCCCAGCGCTTCCGGGTCGATGTTGAAATCCACCGTCCCTTTTTCCTGTTTGCCGAGGTCGATTTTGGTTTCCGTGCCGCTTTCGTCTTTCACCACCACGGTGACGGTGTTGGCGGCGTGATCCAGCGTCAGACGCCCGTCAATGGTGGTGCTGCCGTCGGTTTTCACCGTGTCGGTCTGGACCATCACTTTTTGCCCTACCAGGTTGCCCGTAGAGAGGGTCTGGAGGTTGTCCATCAGCACGGCGTTGTTCGCCATCAGCTTTGACATGGTTTCCATCGACTGCACCTGGGTCAGCTGCGCGAGCTGGCCGACGTACTCGGTGCCGTCGGTCGGGTTGAGCGGATCCTGGTTCTGGATCTGCGCCACCAGAAGCTGCATAAACAGGTTATTCATGCCCGCTGCGGTGTTGTCATTGGCCGATACGCTGCTGCTGTCGTAAGTCGTAGTACCGGTTTGATTCGCTACGCCATTCACGCTCATGAATTACGCTTCTCCCAGACGCAGCAGGCTCTGCTGCATACTTTTCACATTGTTAAGAACGTCCACGTTGGTCTCGAAGTTACGCGACGCGGACATCATGTCGGCCATCTCTTCCACCACGTTGACGTCCGGATACCAGACGTAACCGTCGGCGTTCGCCATCGGGTGGTGGGGCTCATAGCGCTGCACGGCGCTGCCCGTTGAGACCACGTCCAGCACCTGCACGCGCCGCCGGTCAGCGCCTTGTCGCTCATCAGCTGGTCGTTTTGATACACCGCCGCAAACACCGGGCGGCGCGCTTTATAGACATTCCCCTCATCCACCGCCGGGGTTTCGGCATTGGCGAGGTTACTGGCGATGGTGTTCAGCCGGACGGTTTGCGCCGTCATCGCCGAACCCGAAACGCGGTAAATATCGCTAAGAGCCATTTTTCATCACCTGATTCAATTACTTACCTTCAATCGCTTTTTTCAGGCCGGTAAATTTCATGTTTAAAAATGCCAGGCTCATCTGGTAGTCCTGCACATTTTTTGAAAACTCCGCCTGCTCCACATCCAGCGCGACGGTGTTACCGTCCGAGGAGGGTTGGTACGGCACGCGATACATCTCCTGCGGCGCCGCGTCGGGAAAGAAATCCCGCTGCGAACGTTGCATCTCCGCGGCAAAATCAATATCTTTAGCCTGGAAATTGGGGGTATCGACGTTAGCCAGATTTGCTGAAAGCAGTTCCGCCCTGGAAAGTCGAAGTGCTACAGCCTGCGGATGAACGCCCAATGCCTTATCAAAAGTAATACTCACCACTCACTCCTTTCTGATGCTGGACACCTGCGATAGTCCGTGTTGCTGCGACTTTTAAAGCAACTATCGTGCCAGGTTTGTAACATCATGAATTCAATTAGCTTTTCACTATTTCCCTGCCTGAAAGGGAAAGGTTTTTTCCGCATACGCGTTCCAGCGCTGCTGATGGCCGTTTTTGCGCTGCCCGCGCTCGCCCAGCCCGCCCCTTCCACCGCGCGCAAGCAGGTCTCTGCCCGGGTGCAGCAGCAGGCGACGGAGGCGATCCGTCAGGAGGCGGTGCGCCAGCGCTGGGAGGATTACCAGGCGAAGCTGAACCTGTTTATCCCCTCTGAGATTTCCCAGTACGCGCCGTGTCCCGCGCCGCTCGCCGTGAGTATGCCGGGCGGTGAACGCCTCGATTTACGCCGCCTGCGTTTCGACGTGCGCTGCGACGCCGGCAGCGGCTGGGAGGTGGCGGTCACGGTGAAACCCGATATCTATTTGCAGGTGCTGATGGCGAAAGAGACCCTGGAGCGCGGCCACGTGCTGGCGGCGAGCGATCTGACGCGCCGAAAATTCAATATCAGCAACCTGCGCAGCGGCTATATCACCCGCCCTGACGACGTGGTGGGGCTCACCCTCAAGCGCCGGGTGCGCGAGCTTCAGCCCATCAGCCAGAGCCAGCTTGATTCCCCGGTGATGGTTGAGCGCGGTCAGCGGGTGCTGATGGTGGCCGTTCAGGACGGCGTGGAGGCGCGAACGATGGGTATCGCCAGTAAAAAAGGGCGCAAAGGCGAGATGATTAAGGTGAAAAACGAGAGCAGCGAGCGTGAAGTGACCGCGATGGTGGTGGACATGGGCGTGGTCAGAACCGGCTACACCTCCGCCAGATAAAAAATGCGGCAGCGCTTAAGTTTTGCCTGCGATGCGCCGCTTTACCCTGGTAAGGCGTCAGGAAAGCGGTTTTCCGCTTGATATCGCCTGGCGAAAACAACCAATAAAAATCCGAAGAGGGAGTAGCGCGATGAAAGTGACGTCCACCCAGTATGCAATGACCAGCGCAGTGAATCAGGCCGCTTCCACGCCCCCTGCGCGCGTGGCAGACGCTGACGAGATGAAAACCACCCGCACCGCCGCCATCGACCCCGTTCTTGGCGATGCGCAGACCCAACTGGCCGCGCTGCCGGACGTCGACATGGCCCGCGTGAACAGCATGAAAGAGGCGATTGCGAACGGCAAAATCAGCGTCGATATCGACTCGCTGGCCGGCGCAATCGAGAAATATTATCAGAGGTAACAATGAGTAACGCCGCACAGTGCGTAAAAATGCTGGTTCAGGGCATGGTAGAAGATCGTGACACCTATACGGCCCTGAAAAACCTGCTTGCCGATCAGCGCCAGTGGCTGATCGCCCGTGATGCCGCACGGCTTGATGTGCTCAACCCGCAGCTAATGGCCCTGTATGAGAAGCTGTCCCACAACAGCAAAACCCGTTACCAGCTGCTGACCCAGCTCGGTATCCCCGTCGGCGCGCCCGGCCTGCGCACCCTTTTTTCACGCCTTCCGGAACAGCATCAAAAACAGCTGAATTCCCTCTGGGACGGCCTTGAACAGATTGCGGCCGAATGCAACGCGCTCAACGACAGCAACATTGCGGTGCTGTCGATGCAGCAGGAGATCCTGCAAAACCTTCTCAATATTAGCGAGCCGGAGAACTGGCTTTACGAGCAGGTGTAGCCATGATCGGTTTTTACATGGAAACCATTGAGAACAGTCGGTTTTACTGCCGGATCATCAATGGGCTACCCGTCAGCGAGCAGCAAAACATTATCGCCATCTCGCCCTGGCAGGAAATTACCGATGAGCTCCGTCAGCTTCTCCCTCATGCGCCTGTTTTGACGCTGAGTGAGGAAATCAGCCTCCCGACACCCAACGCGTTCCGCGAACAAAAGCCCGCCCTCTATTCCCGCATCGAACAGGATATCTACTGCTCACGCGAATATTTGATCCAGAAGCTGCCCTTCCGGCGCTGCTGGGATCTCTACCTGTACCTGCTGATCCAGCTGATGAATCAGCCGGAACTGGAGAGGCTCACCCGGACGATCCTCTGTTCGGGTAATGGTCTGGCGGAAAAGCCTGCGGCGCTGTTCTGCCAGCAAAAAGGCATCGCCACGCGCTATACCGAACTGGCCAATTTCCCGAATAAGGTGTTCATCGACCCCAAAGGCACTAACGCCCGGTCGGTACTCGCCGAACGGCCGGAATGCCTCGATTTACTGCCCGAGGTATCCGATGCGTTTCACGCGGACTGGATGGCCTATTACGAAGCGGAAAAACGCCAGCCCCCGCTTCAGGCGCGCAATAACCCCTGTACGCCGCTGATTGATGAAATATCCCAGGACAGGGTGCTGCCCGGCAAAAAAGGGTTTATTTTTCTGCCGCTACAGGTCTCTTACGATACCCAGCTCTGGCTGAATGCCGACCTGCGTAATCAGGAGGCGATCCTTCACGCCTGCCGCGCCGCCCGCCACGAGAAACGCCAGTTAGTCGTTAAAATTCACCCGGCCGAAACCGCACCGGACGACCTGCTGAACATCGCGCGGCTCCAGCGCCAGCACGGTTTTTTGATTTCTCAGGAAAACACGCTGTCGCTTATTAACGCCTCGTCCCGCGTTATCACCATTAACTCGACGGTCGGTATGGAGGCGAAGCTGTACCACAAGCCGGTGGAGCTGCTTGGACGCGCTTTTTATCAGCATTTTGACCATACGCGGCTGAAGAAATATTTACACCACTATCTTTTTACCGGCGTCGAAGTCAGAGCGGATACCCCCATCTCTGAACAGACCGCCCGCGCCTTTTTGCGGCATTAAAATCTATGGAACGCATTCACTGGGAGGCTCTCCCGCATATTGTTTATATCAATCTGGCCCATCGGCGGGATCGTAACCTGCGGATGAAGCGCCATCTGCGCGAGCTTCACGCGCCGAAAGACCAGGTGATGCGCTTTGATGCGATCCAGGCCACGCCCGGCACCATCGGCTGCGTGAAGTCGCATATCGCGGTACTGGAAATGGCGATGGAGAACGGCTGGGAAGAGGTGCTGATCCTGGAAGATGACTTCGTCTTTATGGCGAATGAAGAGAGCATCGCGAGGCTGAATCGGTGGCTGCGCACGCTCGCGACCATTAACTGGGACGTGGCATTTCTGGCCGCCAATTACCATCACGTCACGCCGCTAAAAAGCGTCGATTATCTTGTGCGGGTGAATCAGGCGTGGTGCTCATGCGCCTACCGGGTAAAGCGCCATTACTACCCGCACCTGTTACACAACCTTCGCCAGAGTTTGTTTGCGCTTGAGAGCGGTGGCGAGCCCCAACGCTTTGCGCTTGATGTTCACTGGTGGCAGCTGATGATGAAGGATTGCTGGCTGGGGCTTTATCCCTGTGCGGGCTATCAGGTGATGGATAAGAGTGATATTGAGGGGACCTGTGTGGATTACAGGCCGTTATTTTTTAAGCCTCTTGAGGGCATCGTGTAAACAGGCGTTACACCGAACAATTTTTATCCGGAAGCGATAAAATCATTTAAAATCAGTAAATAACGTACAGCGACACCCTGGTCCGGCTGTAAATCGCCGAAGCGTTTCCGTAAGGCCGGGGCGAGGCGCATGGACGCGCCGAGAGGGCATAGCCTGCATGGATGCAGGCTGGTGCCCGACCCGATAGCCTGAAGGAATAAGCTGAGGGTCACCGCGAAGCGGCGATTTTCTTGCCGGGAGCCCGGGTTGCCAGGGGGGCGGCGGCGAGCCCCCATGGCACGTTCACAAGTGGTGTGATGACAGAGAAGCAAGGAACGTGAGGTGAACGGAACGACCACAACAGCCGAATGTACCCCCTTCTGCTTCAAAAGCTTTAAATCAACGATAACCCACATAACAGCGTGTAATCCGCCGTCGTTGCCTCGTTGCTCTCCGCACGCTGCGGCCCCTCCCACCCGTATAACGCGCTGAATAATATAATAAAATCCTCTTCGCTCATCTGGCCGTTATCCTCCAGCCATATCGCGCACAGCATTCTCAGCTGGAAGAACAGCCCCGTGAGCGACTTCAGCGCGTCGCCGTAGTGCGCAAACGCCGTGCCCGGGAAGCCCTCGCTGTACAGGCGATAAATCAGCAGGTTACGCAAGATATGAGGCTGTTCCTCCAGCAGCGGGACGGATTTCGCCTCCAGCTCGCGCAGGCGATCCTGCAATCGTGCAGGCTGCATCACCGCCAGCTCACTCAGCTTGAGCATGAACATCATCTTCTGCATCGGAGGAAGGTTCAGGTTCAGGCGCATCGTGCCCATCTCGCCCAGCGCGTGAACGCGGTTCACCTCAATCGGCGGCAGCAGGGAAAACTGCTCGTTTAAAATCCCACCGTCGGCAAGCTGCGAAAGCTGCTCACCCATCGCCACCAGATGCTGCGCTTCGCACGCCTTTTCATCCACATCGCGCTGGGCTTTGCTCAGCAGTACACCGATGGCGTAGAGGCTGCTTTGCAGGGTCAGCGCCGGGTGAACGGCCAGGTTGATGCACTGCTGATTAAGGGTTTCATTCCACAGATCGGCTCCGCGCGCCTCGTCAGAGGCCGCGTCCCCGGCGTGCAGCACAAAGGCTTCCGGGTTAAGCAGGATTTCACGCGCGGCGCTTTCACAGGCGGCGTTCAGGCTGTCGCGCTGCTGATTGCCGAGCGACATGCTGGTATGCGGCCAGTTCGCGGTGCCGGACTGGCAGCCCGGACAGGTGCAGGCGGCTTCGCGGGCGCGGAAGCGGACAACAAATTCAGGTTGGTAATGTTCAATCATTTCCATTCAAAGCGCTCCAGCCGCTGCAATGGCGGCGTTCATCATTGAAAATTTTTACGGAAAAACCAGTGGGTACAGTCTGTCGTCGCGCCACTCGTCGGGTCTTTTATTTCAGGTAAAAAGGCGAAGCTCGGCTGTAGGCCCAGCCAGCAGTGGGTCTGCATCTGCGCGGGCCAGCAGGCGTCCGGCGCGTCGGCCTGCCGATAGTGCGCCAGCAGCGTGGGGATATAATCCCCGTTGACCGCATAGGCGCAGGCGCAGGCGCCCTCCAGCACGCGCACCACGCCGGGCAGCGAGTTCAGTGGCACAATGCTGTGATAGCGCGCACCCAGCAGGACCACCTGCCAGTCGATGTGCGGCAGGCGCGTCAGCAGCTGGTTGACCGTTTTGAGCGAGATCTCTTTGCGCACGAACTTCACGGACGCATCAAGGATGACGACGCTGCCCCACCCCTCGCGCAGCGCCCGTTCAAGCACCTCACAGTGCCTCCGCGCCTCGCTGTGATCTGGATTGGTTGCAACAGGCACCAGCTGGTTCTGCGCAAGCCCCAGCGCGGTCAGCGCCTGGGTCTGTGCGGCCAGCGCGTCTTCACGCTCCGGGTCGTACAGCACCGCCACCCTGTCAAAGACCTGCCACTCCACGGCGGCGCTCAGCGGCGCCTGGCTTAAGCGCCGGTAGTGGTTCAGCAGGTTCCGGTCCGTGACGAAATCCTCCAGCGTCAGATCGACGGGCGTCGAGGAGCCGAGCACGAAATCTTTGTCGTAGGTATTGGCGCTGTGGGAGATACACAGGATCGCCTGACGCGGATCGATCTGCTGGATGGGCGTCGTGAAGTTATTTAAAAACGCCTGCTCTTCCGCCAGCGTCGCCGTGTCTTCATAGCGGTGGTTTTTGAGGACGTTGCGGTGGTAGCCGAAGGTGCCGTTCAGCGCGTGGCGCTCGCCAAACGAATGGGTCTGGTAGATTTTATCCAGATGGCTGTACCAGATATAAATCGTATCGCTGCCGGAAAACAGGGCGTTGTTGCCCTGCATCGCCGCCACCTGCATGCTGATTTTGTTCGGCGGATAGTAATCATCATCGTCGAAGCAGATGATGTACTCCCCTTTCGCCATCTCGTTGAGCATGTTGCGCTTTTTGCCCAAATCCAGCCGTTCCGGGCTGTGAACATAGCGCACCGTACAGACCGCCGGATCGACCATCATGGCGATCAGGTCTTCGTTGCTGGACGCGGAGTCATCCAGAATAATCAGCTCGCGCTTGTCCGCCGGGTAGTCCTGATACTGGAAGATATAGAGCAGATAGGGCAGAAACGCCCGGCGGTTCCAGGTGGGGCACACCACGCTGACAAACGGGGTCGCGTGCGTTTTTTTCTGCTGCTGGCGTTTGAGCAGCGTCTGCATCAGATTCGTCGTCATTTTATCGCTGCCGCTGCGCCTGCTGCTGGCGAAGCCAGCACTGGGCCGACATCGCATCCGTGGTTTTTTGATCGCGACGCGCGTCCGCCAGGCGCAGCGCGTCCCGGCGGTCCGTCAGCACCTGCTCCAGGCTTTTCTCCTTGCGCGACTCCGCCAGCAGGTTGCCCTGAAGCTTCTGCGCCTCGACGCTCGCCAGCGCCTGCTCCTGCTTTTGCCAGTCGATCACGCGCTGGATCTGGCGCTTATAGACCGACTGGTTGCAGAGCATCGTCGCCCCGCCCGGCAGCGCCTCAACCGGGCCGGAGACCAGGCTGGTCAGGGCGTGAATATTTTTTTCGAGGCGCTGGCACAGCTGCTGCTGGGAGGCCAGCCGGGCGCTGAGATCCTTCACCGCGCGGTTGCGCATCTGGTGAAGGTGCTCGAGGGTATTAATGATTTTTTTCATCGTTCATCATCCTGCCTGAGCCAGTGCGTTCAGGTCGGCAATGGTTTTATCGAGCGGCGCCGCATCCTGCACTTCCTGCTGCAAAAAGCGGGTAATCGCCGGAGAAAGGTTGACCGCTTTATCCGCCAGCGGATCGGCGCCCGCCACGTAGCCGCCCAGCGGGATCAGCGGTTTAATACTTTGATATTCAGCGTAAAGCTGCTTGAGGGTGCGGGCGGCGCGCTGGTGATCGCGCCCCGTCACCTGGCTCATGCAGCGGCTGATGGACTGGCCGATGTCGATGGCCGGATAGTGCCCGGCCTCCGCCAGATGGCGGGACAACACGATGTGTCCGTCCAGCACCGCACGGGCGCAGTCCACGATGGGGTCCTGCTGGTCGTCACCTTCTGCCAGCACGGTGTAAATGGCGGTCATCGATCCCTGGCTCTCGCTGTTGCCCGCGCTCTCGACCAGCTTCGGGATCAGCCCAAACGCCGACGGCGGGTAGCCTTTGGTGGCGGGCGGTTCGCCCAGCGACAGGGCGATTTCGCGCTGGGCCATCGCGTAACGGGTCAGGGAGTCCACCAGCAGCAGCACGTCTTTGCCCTTGTCGCGATAGTAGCTGGCGATGGTGTGGCAGAGTTCGGTGGCCTTGATGCGCATCAGCGGGGATTCGTCGGCGGGCGCGGCGACAATTACCGATTTACGCCGTCCGGCCTCGCCCAGCGAGTGGTCGATAAACTCTTTCACTTCGCGCCCGCGCTCGCCAATCAGGCCAACCACCACCACTTCCGCCTGGGTGTAGCGGGTGATCATTCCGAGCAGGACGCTTTTGCCCACGCCGCTCCCCGCCATCAGCCCCACGCGCTGCCCTTTGCCGATGGTCAGCAGGCCGTTAATCGCCCGAACGCCCACGTCCAGCGGCGATTCCACGGGCTGGCGTTTAAGGGGATGCACCTGCGGCAGCTGCTGGGGCAGCACCGTGTCGCCGGTCAGCTTGCCCTGATCGTCAATCGGCTCGCCCAGGCCGTTCACCACGCGCCCGAGCCACTGGTCGCCAATCAGGACGCCGCTCTGCTTGTCCATCGGGAAGACGCGGGCCCCCGCCATCAGTCCGGCAGGCTGCTTGAAGGGCATTAAAAAGGTCACATCGCGATCGAATCCAACCACCTGCGCCTCAATCAGTTCGCCCTCGCCCCCTTCCACCTGGCAGAGCTGCCCGACCGCCAGCCGACAGCCGACGCACTCAAGCAGGATCCCCGTCACGCGTACCAGCCGCCCGGCGACGCGCGCAAGGTTAATGTTTTCCAGCGAGCGCAGAACCTGCTCGAAGTCGGTATCACTCATCGTGAGTTCCCGGCAGAAGGTTGGCCTTCAGGGCGTCCATACACTGATCGAGGCGGTGCTGGCAGCCCACGTCCATCTCGGTGGTGTTGGTGATCACCCGGCACTCGCCGGGCGGCAGATCCGGATCGGCGGTTAAGCCCCAGTGGATCGCTTTTTCCGGCTCCGCCTCGCTGATGCGGCGATGCTCATCGCTGTTCAGCAGGACTTTGACCTGCTCCGGCTGCTGCGGCAGGGCGCTGAGCGCCTCTTCCACCAGCGTGAGAAGCTGCGTGGGATGCAGGGTCAGCTCGCAGCGGATCACCTGGCGCGTGACCTTCTCGACCAGCTGCAACAGCTCCTCGCGGCGGCGCTGTTCATAGTTCGCCATGAAGGATTCCATCGAGGCGATAATGCTGTCCAGCGGATGCGCGGCGTCCAGAAACTGCTGGCGCGCCTGCACCTTGCCTTCGGACCGCCCGGTGCGCACCCCTTCGTCAAAGCCGAGGCGTAGCCCTTCCTGATATCCTTCGCTTTTGCCCTCTTCCAGACCTTGAGCAAAACCGCTGTTCAGCCCGTCCTGAAAGCCCTGCTGAAACTGCGCCTGAAGCGCCGCGTCGTCCATGACCGCCACGGCATCATCGGCCCGGTGCTGCGGCTGATGGCGCTTGCGCAGCGGCGGGAACTTGTGCAGGCGGGGTTTGATCACCGCCTGTCGGTTGGAGGTCAGCGCGCTCAGGGGCACGCTTTTTTTCGTGTACATGGGTTACTCCATGGTCTGCTCGGCGAAGAGCTGAACCTGAATTTCGCCCTCCTCCGCCAGCTGGCGCACCGTGGCCATGATCTCTTTACGCACGTGATCCACACGGCTCACCGGCACAGGGCCGAGGCGCGTGGTGGTGGATTGCAGCAGGGTGACCTGACGTTTTGGCATCACGTTGAAAATGGCCTGACGCAGCACCGGCTCGGTCCCTTTCAGCGCAATCGCCCACTCTTCAATGGCGATCTCTTCCATCAGACGTTGCAGGGTCGCCGGAGTCTGGCGGCTGAGGATGAAGAACTCGTACATCTCCTGCTCCAGCTCGTCCACCACGTCGGCATCGCGCTCGCGAAGCTGCTCCAGCAGCTGCTGCTGATTGCCCGGAATACGGTTGACGATGTTGGCCGCGTGTTTAATGCCGATAACCTTCGAGCCGTGCTCTGAGAGCACCGCCACGCCGCGCTCGATCAGCCGATCCAGCTCGTCAATCACGTCGCGGTTCACGTCATCCAGACGCGCGATGCGCCAGACGATTTCATCCTGACGCTCCTGGGAAAGCGCGCTGAGCACGCCAGCCGCCACGTCCGGCGGCAGGAAGGCCAGAAAGACCGCCTGAAGCTGAAGGTGCTCCTGTTCAATCAGGGCGGCGAGCTGCGGGACGTCCACCCATTGCAGGCGCGCCATGCGGTGGCGGATCTCGTCCCCGTAGATACCGTTAATCACGCTGCTGGCGATTTCACCGCCGAGCGCCTTCTCAAGGATGCCGCGCAGGTAGCTGCGCGACGCGCCGTTGATCCCGCTCTGTTCGCGGTAATCATCGAAGAAGTTGTTCATCGCGTGACGGGCGTGATCGACCTTAATGCCGTGCAGACGCGCCATGGTGTCGCTCAGCAGGATCACCTCGTCGCGGTTCATCTTCTGCATCACCTTCGCCGCGGCCTCTTCGCCCACGCTGAGCAACAGAATGGCAGCCTGTTCCAGTCGGCTGCGCCCCGTTTTCACGCTACCTTTACTGCTATGATTTGCTGTCAGTTCGCTCATTGCTGTTGATCCATTGTTTCAGTACTTCGGCCATACGTTCAGTTTCGTTTTCGGCCAGCATTTGCAGGTATTCCACCTTGGTTTCCAGACCAGAACTTTGCGGCGGCAGCTCCTGATCCTCTTTAAACGCAGGTCCCGGCAGCCCGGTCAGCCCGGCTTCGGTTGCCACCAGATCGCTCTCAATCGCGTGGGTATCTTCGATGGCGACCAGCTCCGCCGGTTCACGACGCCCGTAGCGCTGGGCCAGCGGCCGCAGACCAAACAGCAGCGTGAGCAGAATCAACATGCCGATACCGCCGTTTTGCCCCCAGTACTGAATGTTCGGGTCTTGCCACCACTTCAGCTCCGGCAGGCCGTCCACGGTTCTTTCGACGAAGGCGAGCCTGTCGAGGGTCAGCGAATCGCCGCGCGTTTTTTCAATGCCCGCGGCATCTTCCACCAGCCGGGTCAGGGCGGTGAGCTGCTCGGGGGTCATGTTCGCCAGCGCGGGCGCCGCCTGGTTTAAGGCCACCGCCACGCGCAGTTTTTCCAGCTTGTAACCAGGGTGACGGATATGGCGGATATCCCGGTCAAAGGCGTATTTACGCTGCTCCTGGCTGCGGCTGGAGAGCGACGATGGATTGCTGGTTTGCGTCTGCGTCTGGGTCTGCGCCGCCTGCGGGTTCGCCGCCATCGGCGGGGCCACCGGCTGCACAGGCTGGTTAACCGGGCGGTTGCTCAGCGAGCCGGGAATACCAATCGCCAGCTCGTTGGTGGTGTTCTCGCGCGAGATGTTTTCATCGCTGATCTGCGGCGCTTTGCCGAGCCGCTCCTGCGTCTCTTCCACGCTGCTCATGTCGACGCTTGGGGTCACGCTGATGCGGAAGTTCTCGCTGCCGAACAGCGGCGTAAGCAGCCCGGCAACGTTGCTGATGGTTTCATTCTTGATGCGCTCGATAACGTCGCGTCCCTGACGGATGCTCGCCATGTTGCTGCCGCCCTGCTGGCCGTTTTCCGACAGCAGATTTCCGGCCTGATCCACCACCCGCACGCTCGCCGCCTGAAGGCCGGGCACGCTGCCCGCCACCAGCTGCACGATGGCCGCCACCTGCTGCTCGTCGAGGTGCTTGCCGTAGTGCAGTTGCAGCATCACCGAGGCGCTGCTTTGCGGTTTGTTGGTCATCACAAAGGAGCTGGACTCGCTCAAGCCCAGGTGAACGCGCGCGTTCTCTACCGGATCCAGCGCCATAATGCTGCGCGCCAGCTCTCCTTCCAGGCTGCGCTTGTAGCGCACGTTCTGGACGAACTGGCTGCTGCCGAGCATCTCCTCTTTGTCCATCAGCTCGTAGCCGTCCGGCATCACGGCGGTAATGCCTTTTGCCGCCAGCGCCATGCGCGCCCGGGCGAGCTTGTCTTCGGGAATGAGGATCTGGCCGTTGTCCGGGTTGATGCGATAGGCGATAGACTCTGCCCCCAGCACCTCAACCACCTGCGCCACGGGGAGCTTCTCCTGGCTGCCGTACAGCGCCACGTAGCCCTGATTGCTGCGCCAGAGAGAGAACACAATGGCCCCGGTCAGCAGCACCGCACCGGCCGCAATCAGCCACTGCGGTTTCAGTCGACCCTGCGGCAGGGGTAACGCGGAAAACTTATCTTTTAACTTTGTCAGCACGAGGGAAACCTTACAGCGGAGTATTCATCACTTCGTCGAGCGCGGTGGTGAGTTTGTTACGCACCTGCATCATCGCGGAAAAGGCCACGCTGGCTTTTTGCGATTCAATCATCGCCCCGGCCAGATCGTCACTCTGGCCCAGCTCAATGGCCCGTTGTTTTGCCCCTGCGGCGTGCTGCATCGCATCAACGTTGTCGATAGCAGAATTCAGGACCTGCGAAAAAGAGGGTTGATTCGCCCCGCTGACGCCTGCAAAGGCGCTTCCCGGTGCGATGGTGTTCAGCGTGCCGGACGAGGCAGCGGCAGCCGTGTTGTGCAGTCGGTCCAGCATGGCCTGCTGGCTGGCCTGCAACCCGATGGCGGTAATGTTATCCATAGCGTTATTCTCTGACGTGCGTTACGAGTAGCATTCGATATCGATACCTTCCTCGCGCATTGAGGCGAGTCGGTAGCGTAAAGCACGCGGTGTGATCCCCAGGAAAGCGGCCGTTTTGGACTTATTGCCGTTGTGGCGCTTCAGCAGCTCGATGATGTACTGGTACTCCGCCATCCGGCCGTGGTGTTTGACGTTATCAATCGCCGACGGCGTGGCCTGATGTTCGCGGTAGGCGGGCATCAGATCGACCGCCGCCACCGGCGGCAGCGGGGTAGAAACGGGCAGACCAAAGTCCTTCGCGGCGATCTCTTCCCCGTTGCTCAAAATCATGCCGCGCTGGATGACGTTTTCCAGCTCGCGCACGTTGCCGGGCCAGTCGTAGGCCAGCAGCGCGTGGCGAGCCTCGTCGCTTAAGCGGATATTGCCTTTATGGAAGGCTTTATATTTAGCGATAAAGCGCAGCGCCATCGGGATAATATCCGCGCGACGCTCACGCAGCGGGGTAATATGAATAGGCACCACGGAAATACGGTAAAACAGATCCTGACGGAATCGCCCTTCGGCAATCTCCTGCTGCAAATCTTTATTGGTGGAGGCCACCAGGCGAATATCCAGCGGGATTTTTTTATGGCTGCCCAGGCGTTCGACTTCCTGCTCCTGCAAGACGCGTAATAATTTCGCCTGCAAGGCGAGAGGCATATCGCCAATTTCATCTAATAACAGCGTCCCGCCGTTCGCCTGCTCAAACTTTCCGGCAACGCCGGTAACTGCCCCGGTAAATGCGCCCTTTTCATAACCGAATAATACGGCCTCCAGCATACTTTCCGGAATGGCGGCACAGTTCACCCCGACATAGGGCGCATCGCTCCCTAATGCATTTTCGTGGATGTAACGCGACACACACTCTTTGCCTGTACCTGTCTCACCTGTAATAAGTACCGATACATTATATTTAGCAACACGGCGAGCTAATGAAAATACATTTACGCTTTCTGGCGCATTGGCAACAAATCCATTTTCATTACGGACTTCATGTTCAATAACAATACTCATAACAACTCACCAACATTTAAGCTAATTGTTAGCTGAAGCGCATACAGGCCCGATACGCCATTGCTGGCGCATATATAGCGGCACGTATTCGATATGGAATAGTTGAATTAACGGCGCGTCTTAATGGCGCGGAAATTCATGACTTTCGCGCATTATAGCCAGCCCTTAAGAATTGTCTTGTTTTTAATGGGTATTAAAATCTTAAGCCATATATATCAGTAGCTTACGGAAAATATTAATGATGATTAATCGTCCTGAAATAACGAATTAATAATCCCCTGCGTATTGATTACGCGCGTTAAACAGCGTCTAATTCCTGTCCCTGATAAAGTCCCCGGCATCGGGGCGATGTGAACAGGTAAACCAACTCACTTGCAAAGCGACACGGTTAAACAGAACTTAAATATTTTTTTGCCCCTGCGCTAAATTTCTTATTACTGATGGAATTTGCCCGGAGGCGATCGTTATGCGGAAGACCCTATGTCAGCAGCTCCTCAGAGAATAAAAATCTACCAGCGTCAGGCACTCCCCGATATGGTAAAGCTCGACGTGAGCAAGCTCGGGCGCCCCTGGCATAAGCTGCCTAAATTAATGAACGACAGCTTTGATATATTTGACGCAAGGCTAAGTATTTATTTCATTAAAAAACTTCGCGTTAACGTTTCTTTAAAATCGATGTCGTTTGCCATCGATCAGAACTATAAAAATACGCAGCTGTTTTCAACCCCCTTTGGTTCAATCGCCTTTAGCATTGAACGCGCGCTGCTATTACAGATCCTCCACGATTATTACGGGCTGGGAAAAGAGAGCCGTAATAAGTCGCTGGATGTGGATCAGCCGATCACCAAAACCGAAGACCGCCTGAAAAATAAAATTGGTCTGGATCTGACCCGACTGCTGATTGATAAAGCGATATTTGGTCAGGACGTTGAGATCAAAAGCGATAACACCACGGTGATTAACCAGTGGTCATGGTGCGTGACCTTCATGCTGGAAGGCTATGACGAGGGCAGTTTTACCCTGCTTTTTGATAACGCCCACGTCGACCAGATGCTCGCCACGCTGCGCTCGCCCGAAAGCAACCCGCAGGCCAGCCGTCAGGCGTCGCCCACGCCGCCGCAGATTGAACGCCTGTTTTACAGCATGCCGCTGAAGTTCAGCGGCCATGTCGCCAGCCTGAATTTGACCGTCGCCCAGCTCGCGAAGATCCGCCCCGGCGACATTATCCCGGTCAATATTAACGAAAGCATTCCGGTTTATATCGGTAAAGAACAGATTTTTGACGCCAGAATCGCAGAAGATCGCGGCAAATTATTACTCTGTGAATTTAATGACAGAACAATCGAGAAGCCTTATGAGTGATCAGCAACAAGACCTGAGCCAGTCCCTGGATTTTGGCGACCTGAATCTCGGCGAAATGCCGCGTGAAGAGACCGTTGAGGGCAATATCCGTCTGGATTTGCAGGCGGAGCCTGAAACCTCTACGGGTATTGACGACCTGCGCAAAATGGCGCTGTTTAGCCGCATCCCGGTGACGCTGACGCTGGAGGTGGCCTCCGTTGAGGTGTCGCTGGCGGACCTGCTTAACGTGGGGCACGACTCCGTGATTGAGCTGGACAAAATGGCCGGCGAGCCGCTGGACATCAAGGTCAACGGCATTCTGTTTGGCAAAGCGGAAGCGGTGGTGCTGAACGATAAGTACGGCCTGCGCATTCTGGAGTTCAACAGCAAAGAGCTGGGCGAGCTGACGCCATGATCTCCCGCCTTCGCACCGCGCTGCCCTGGCTTCTGCTCGGCGGCCTGCTTGTCTCTCCGCAGCTGCTGGCCGCCAACGGCGACATCACGCTGTTTAGCTCCGCCACCACCGAGGGCGGGCAGGATTACAACGTCAAAATTGAGATCCTGATCCTGATGACCCTGCTGGGTCTGCTGCCGGTGATGCTGATGATGATGACCTGCTTTACGCGCTTCATTATCGTGCTGGCGATTCTGCGCCAGGCGCTGGGGCTGCAACAAAGCCCGCCGAACAAAATCCTGACCGGCATTGCGCTGGCGCTCACCCTGCTGGTGATGCGCCCGGTGTGGACCACCATCTATCAGGATGCCATCGTGCCGTTTCAGAATGACGAAATCACCATGAAGCAGGCGTTTGGCAAGGCGGAAACCCCGCTCAAGCACTTTATGCTGGCGCAAACCAGCAACAAAGCGATGTCGCAGATGATGACCATCGCGGGCGTGACGGGTGAGCCAAAAGAGCAGGATTTGACCGTCGTAACCCCGGCGTATCTGCTGAGCGAGCTGAAAACCGCGTTCCAGATAGGCTTTATGATCTACATCCCCTTCCTGGTGATTGACCTGATTGTCGCCAGTATTTTGATGGCGATGGGGATGATGATGCTGTCGCCGCTGATTGTCTCGCTGCCCTTCAAGCTGATGCTATTTGTGCTGTGCGACGGCTGGACGCTGATCGTCGGGACGCTCACCTCAAGCGTGCAGGGGCTATAGCATGGTTACGATGGATATCGCCGGAGACATCATGGCGACCGGCATCAAGCTGGTGCTGGTGATCTCCGCCGTCGCGATTGTCCCGAGCCTGATTGTTGGCCTGTGCGTCAGTATCTTCCAGGCCACGACGCAGATTAACGAACAAACCCTGAGCTTCCTGCCCCGCCTGCTGGTGACGCTGGCGGTCCTGATTATTGGCGGTAAATGGATGCTGACCCAGCTGGTGGATTTCACCGTCAATATCTTTCAGCAGGCGGCGGCACTGGTAGGTTAGCGGGCAATGGGCATTGATATTCATACGCTGATTAACCCGCTGCTGGCGTTGGTCTTCCCCTTCTTTCGCATTCTGGCGTTTCTGCACTTTTGCCCGGTGCTGGATAACCGTGCCTTTAGCCGCCGGATCAAAACCGTGCTCGCCCTGGCGCTGGCGGTCATCATCACGCCGATGCTGCCGGAAAAGGTGCTGATTAGCGAGCTGATGTCCATGCGCACGCTCCTGCTTATCGGGGAACAGCTGCTGTGGGGATTACTGTTCGGCATTGCCATGCAGCTGGTGTTTGTCGCCCTGCAAACCGCGGGACACATCCTGTCGATGAATATGGGGCTGGGGATGGCGATGATGAACGACCCGGTGAACGGCTCGTCGACCACCGTGATTTCCCAGATGATCTACACCTTCTGCGGCCTGCTCTTTTTTGTGATGGACGGGCACCTGCTGGTGGTGACTATTCTCTACAAAGGCTTTACCTGGTGGCCCATCGGCCAGGCGATCAACCAGCCGACGCTGCTGCTGGTGGTGCAGAGTCTGGGCTGGATCATGTCGTCGGCAACGCTGATTGCCATTCCCACCACCTTTGTGATGCTGATTGTGCAGGGCGGTTTCGGGCTGCTGAACCGCGTGTCCCCGACCCTGAACCTGTTCTCGCTGGGCTTCCCTATCAGCATGCTGTTTGGCCTGCTCTGTATTTCGATGATGATGACCAATATTCCCGATCACTATCTCAACCTGACCAATGAAATTCTGGCCAGGCTTGACGCCGTGAGGAGCCGGTAATGTCCTCCAGCGGCGATAAAAGCGAAAAACCCACGGCGCAAAAGCTGCGCAAGGCGCGCGAAAAAGGGGACTTACCGCGATCGAAAGATCTCACGATGGCCGTTGGCCTGCTGGCGTCGTTTATCACCATGGGGACCTTTTTCCCCTACTACAAACAGCTGGTAAGCGAGTCCTTTACCTCGGTGGGGATGATGGCCGGACGGCTGGATGACAACGGGGCGCTGAGCCAGTTTTTGATGCTCAACGTGTGGGTGATTATCCGCTTTATCGCCACGCTGGCGCCGATCCCCCTCGCCTGCATCATTGCCAGCCTGGTGCCCGGCGGCTGGATTTTTACGGTATCGAAGCTGAAGCCGGACTTTAAAAAACTCAGCCCCATCAGCGGCGTAAAGCGCATGTTCTCCAGCAGCCACTACGTTGACGTCGGCAAAATGATGCTCAAGTGCGGGATTATCCTCGCGGTGCTCTACAGCATGGTGCATAGCTCGCTGAACCCGCTCCTGCACCTGCAACGCCTCAGCCTGAACCAGGCGATCCACCAGGGGTTTGGCATTCTGCATCACGTGCTGATCTACTTTATCTCCGTGATTGTGATTTTTGCCCTGCTCGACGTGCCGCTGACCAAGTTCATGTTCACCAAAAAAATGCGCATGACCAAGCAGGAGGTGAAAGAGGAGTACAAGAACAACGACGGGAATCCGCAGATCAAGGGCCGTATTCGCCAGCTTCAGCGCCAGATGGCGATGGGGCAGATCAACCGCACCGTGCCCGATGCCGACGTGATTATTACCAACCCCACGCACTATGCGGTGGCGCTGAAATACGATCCGAAAAAAGCCGAAGCGCCCTACATCGTCGCCAAAGGGATGGACGACATTGCCCTGCACATCCGCGACGTGGCCCGTCACCATCAGATTGAAATTGTGGAATTTCCGCCGCTGGCGCGCGCGGTGTACCACACCACGCGGGTGAACCAGCAAATTCCCGCCCAGCTTTTTCGCGCCATTGCGCACGTGCTGACCTATGTCATGCAGCTTAAATCCTGGCGTACCGGCCAGCTTGAACAGAAACCCCGCCTGAACAGGCAGATAACCATTCCGAAAGAGGTCTTAAAAGCCGATGGCGAACAGTAAGTTACAGCAGACGCTTGCCATACTCCGTAAAGGACACGTGGGCGTACCGATATTGCTCCTGAGCGTACTGGCGATGGTGATGTTGCCCCTGTCGCCGCTGATGCTCGATATTCTCTTTACCTTCAACATCGTGCTGTCGGTGGTGGTGTTGCTGGTGGCGGTGAACATGCAGCGTCCGCTGGATTTTGCCGTCTTCCCGACGCTGCTGCTGATCACCACGCTGATGCGCCTCACCCTGAACGTGGCCTCCACCCGCGTGGTGTTGCTGCACGGTCATGAAGGGGAAGGCGCGGCCGGTAAGGTGATTGAAGCGTTCGGCCAGGTGGTGATCGGTGGGGATTTCGTCGTCGGCTTCGTGGTCTTTATCATCCTGATGATCATCAACTTTGTGGTGGTTACTAAGGGGGCCGAGCGTATTTCGGAGGTCTCCGCACGCTTCACGCTGGACGCGTTGCCGGGTAAACAGATGGCGATTGACGCGGATCTTAACGCCGGGCTGATTAACCAGAACCAGGCGCGAGATCGGCGTAAAGAGGTGTCGAAAGAGGCCGACTTCTACGGCGCGATGGACGGGGCCTCCAAGTTCGTGCGCGGGGACGCCATCGCCGGGATCATGGTGCTGGTGATCAACGTCATCGGCGGGATCTGTATCGGTATCTTTAAATACAATCTCGACGCCAGCCACGCCTTCCAGCAGTACGTGCTGCTCACCATCGGTGACGGTCTGGCGGCGCAGATCCCGTCCCTGCTGTTAGCAACGGCGGCGGCGATTATCGTGACCCGCGTCAGCGACGGCGACGACGTCAGCGATGAGATCAAAACCCAGCTGCTGGCGAAGCCGCAGGTGCTCTATACCGCCGCGTTCGTCATGTTTATCCTGGCGATTGTGCCCGGCATGCCGCACATCGCCTTCCTGTGCTTCACCGCGCTGCTGCTGTTTGCCGCCTGGCGTCAGAGCAAGGTGGTCAAACCGGCGGAAGAAGAGACGGATTACGACGCCATCAGCGAGGCGCTCTCCACGGATACCGCACCCACCATCGGCTGGGACAGTATTCCGTTGGTAGAGCCGATCGGGCTGAATCTGGGCTACAAGCTGGTCACGCTGATCGATTCGGCGAAAGGCAGCCCGCTCTCGCAGCGTATCCGGGGGGTGCGGCAGGTGGTCTCCGAGCAGTGCGGCGTGCTGCTGCCGGAGATCCGCATTCGTGAAAACTTCCGCCTGAAGCCTGCCCAGTACGCGATTTACATCAACGGCATTCGCACCGCGCTCGGCGAAGTCTACGCCGAAAAACTGATGGCGATCCCCGGCGCGGAACTCTACGGTGAGATCGACGGCGTGCTGGATACCGATCCCGCCTACGGCATGGCGATCGTCTGGATCGACCCGGAACAAAAGGCCAACGCGCTGAATCTGGGGTATCAGGTGGTGGACTGCGCCAGCGTTGTCGCCACCCACGTAAACAAGATCGCCCGGGAAAACCTGCCCGAGCTGTTTAACTACGACGACATCACCCATCTTCACGCCCGGCTGGCCTCCCAGGCGCCGAAGCTGGCGGAAGATCTGACCAACGCGCTCAGCTTCAGCCTGCTGCTGCGCATCTATCGCCAGCTGCTGCTGGAGCAGGTGTCGCTGAAAGATATCGTCACCATCGCCTCCACGCTGCTGGAAAGCTCGGCGGTGACCAAAGATCCGATCCTGCTGACCGCCGACGTGCGCTACGCCCTGCGCCGGGCGATCATTCATGCCATCAACGGCGACCGCCAGAAGCTGGCCGCCTATACCATCGATAACGCGCTTGAAAATATTCTGCTGGGGGCGCTGAATCAGTCCCAGCAGGCGGGGAAAGTGGCGCTGGACAGCTTTGCGGTGGATCCAAACATCCTGACCCAGCTGCAAAACACCATGCCGGTGATTCAGGAGCAGATGAAAGCGAAAGGGATGCCGCCGCTGCTGCTGGTGACGCCGCAGCTGCGGCCGCTGATTTCACGCTACGGGCGTCTGTTTGCCAGCAACCTTCACGTGTTGTCCTATAACGAAGTGCCGGACGACAGCGATTTGACCATCGTGGGAACGCTGGCCTAATTATCTAAAAAGCGTAGCTTCCAGGCGACCAGCGTGCGCGGCATTTTGCGCTGGTCGCTGCCGTCGGTGCTGAAGTAATGCAGCTCCAGCCCGCCGCCCTTCGCCGGGGAGATCCGCCCCGCCCAGATGTTGCCGTTTGGGGTATACATCACGATCGCCGTTCTGCTGTTTGCCGCCCCCTGCACCCACATCGACAGGACGCGCGCGCCCATATTGTCGATGTCGTCCTGGTAGATATAGACGTTCGCGCTGTTCACGAAGTTCTGATAATCCTCGCCCACCAGCTGACGAAATTTGTCGTCCATCTCCGCGCTCGGGAAGATGCCTAGCGACAGCAGCGTCGGCTTCGGTCGCGGATCGGTTTCCGCGAGCTTATAGGCCCCGTCCAGGAACACGCCCGCCGGCATGGAGAGGCGGCAGCCCCATTCTGAATTGCTGTAAACCTGCAACAGACCGTCGTGTTTGGGGATCAGCAGCAGCTTGCAGTTGCTGGTATCAGAGACCCCGTCCACGACCAGCATTCCGTACAGGCGGCGCGCTTCAGCGGTGTATTCATCTTTGTTCAGCCCTGCCCAGGCGCGGATGTCCAGGGTAGTGCTCCACTGGGCGTTACGGCTGAACTGAATGACGCCGCCGCTCATGTTCGGTGCGAGCATGTTCCACCATTTGCCGTCCCACTTGAAATCGCGGTTGGTGTCAGACAGGGCGCTGATGCCCGCGTAGTACGCGCGCTCGATACAGGCGTCGGAGGTGCATTTCTCCAGCAGCTTTTCCCACTCGTCGTATTTTTTATTGCTGCCTTCCACGCCTTCGTGCTGAAGCGCCTGGTGATAGACCACCGACAGGGTGCTATCCAGCCAGTGAAGATTGTCGTTATTGCAGATGGTGTTCTCCAGCGGCGTCACCGCGCGCTGACAGTTCACCGCCAGCGCGCTGCCGCTGAAAAACAGGGTCAATAAAAACAGGCTGCTAATAATACTACGCGTCATTTTGTTCAACTTTTATCCAGGGGGCGGCTATTGTGGCGAATGAAACTGACCATTGCAATATAAACCCTAAATAAGGGCTATATAAGTGAATAATATAAATAAAATGTTAAGTAATGTGCTTATTTTGTCGCGATAAATACAGGAGTGTATTGAAATGGATGCATGAAATGAAAATTGATAGCAGCAATTTGACCGTCGCCACGGCGTCTGCCTACGCCTCGCAAACTGAATCCAGCCGCAGCCCATTGGGTATCCGACGCAGCAGCGGAAATATTTGTCCGCAAAGCGGCTACTGGCAAATATCCAATCCGATGATAAAGAACATCGTAAACGTCAAAAAAGGCGAAACGCTGCCCTGGCAAAACGGCTATCCGGTGAGCTGGATCCTGGTGGAGTACGATATAAAAAATGAATAAGTGAAAGCGTCTTTCCCCTCGGGAAATACTATTTCCACCCGCTCGCGGAAATACTATTTCCCTTTAACCTCTCAGCCATTCTTGTCATCTTTCTTCGAAAATAACGTCCTGAACAATATCCTCACTTTATAGCCATTCAGTTTTAATAAGCTGATTTATATTCATTTAATTTTTTCCCGTACCAATACAGATCGTTTTCGCCAATCAATATTAAGCTATTGATCGTTATAACAAAGCGTTGGTTATGCTATTTCCTGAGATTGATTATAACGATCAATAACAATCATTCGATCGACTTTGACAATCAAAAAAGGGGGCGATAGACTCTTATTTCGCTAAGGTTTTACTTATATAAACACCTTAATTTTCATAATAATTAACGCATATTATTTTCATTTTTAACATTTCTTCAATACACGCCGCATAGACACGTAATTTATTACCCCCGAAGTGGTACAGCCTGGAGTTCCGGAGTCATCTGTGATCGAAAGTTTAAACTTCCGAAAACCGCTGAATATTTGTTTCGCGGTATTAGCCTTAACCATTGTTCTTGTGGGTCTTCTGATTGTCCATTCGCAATGGAGCATCGCCCAGGATCTCTACAGAAAACAAAATCGCCTCTATATCAATAATGTGGCCTCCACCCTGGATAAATATCTGGATGGATATGAAAACAGCATGGGGGAAATGGCGCGCATCGCCGCCGACCAGCATAAATTTGATGATACGGGCGAAAGTAATCTCGCGCTGCGCACCTGGCTTATCGAGCGCCTGCGTATTATGCCGGACGGTATTTCCATTATTCATGCCGATCATCATGGCCATTTTATTCGCTTGCCCTATGTCGACAGCACGTTCGTCTGGGACCCTACCAAAGAGCCCTGGTTTACCATTTCGATAGAAGATTCCGACGAAGCGCATTTCAGCGTCAGCAAAGATCCCTTCGCCAATAAGGAGCGGGTGATCACCATCTCCCGGCCGCTTATCAACGGGACGGATGGCTCAAACAACGGGGTGCTGGCGCTGAACCTGGATATCGACAAAAGCGTTGAGATCCTCAACGACGCACTGCCGCCGATGAAAAGCAGAACCTTTGTCATGACCCGCGAAGGCGAGATGGTCATTAATCCCGGTTATCCGATCGAACCGGCAAAGCTGAAGGCGCTGGCCCACCTTGCGCGGGAGTATCGGGGCGATTTTTCCATGGATGGACATTACTACGCCTATCGTGCCGTCGCCTCCCAGTCCTGGCTGGTTATCCATGAGGTGGATGAGGCGTACCTCAACGATCTGATCCTGAACCGGAGCCTGAACGTCATTTGGGGTGTGCTCTTTACGCTGGTGGTGATGTTTTTCTGCTGGTGGTCCACCCGCGCGGCCATGAACACCATCTTTATGCGCATCGCCACCAGCATCAGGGCGGGAACCATTAAACCCGCCGCCGTGGAGGAACTGATTTTTGAGGAGATCCACAGCTCGCAGCAGCGACATGAAAAAATCGCCCATGAAGCCCTGACTGACGGTCTGACCGGGCTGAAGAACCGCCGCGCGTTTGATGCGGACGCCTCCCGTTTCAACGGTAAACCGCTGACCCATCTCGCCATGATTGATATCGATAATTTCAAATCGATTAACGATACCTGGGGGCACCCGGTCGGGGATATGGTGCTGCGAACCATCGCCGAGCTGGGGCTGCGCCTGCGGGGGCTGGAGAACATCACGCTGTACCGTTACGGCGGCGAGGAGATCGCCGTTCTGTTTGACGGCATTTCCGCTGAAAAGGCGAAAAGCTATCTCGAAAAGTGGCGAATAACGGTGAATACCCGCAATTTCAGGGAAAATAATCTGAAAGTGTCCTTTAGCGCAGGCCTGGCGAAAATGGGGGGCGCGTCGCTGCCTGAGGTGATTGCCCGGGCGGATAAGCTGCTCTATCAGGCCAAGAAAACCGGAAAGAACAAAGTCATCGCCAGCTGATTAGCGCGCCTCATGTCTGCCGCCCGCTTAAGTCTGGCGGCGGCTGTGTCGCTTTAGGTTGTAGAGTTATGGCTACGAGGCTGGCATGGAAAAAAGTACCCATTTTGTGATGCAGTGTGTCGAAAAAAATAAACTCGATGCGGGCATCGATTTTGTTATTCAACCTATTTTCGATCTCTCGCGCTTCGTCTGCATCGGCGGTGAAGTGCTGGTACGCGGCACCCATCGCCGCCATGTGGTTCCGCCGCAGCTGTTTATCAGCGAGCTGGAAAAAACCGGCGGGATAGTCTCGATGGGCGATTACATCATGGCGCAGGCGTTTCGCTATATCGCCAGCCAGACGCCGGAAGCGCGTGTGAACCAGCTTTTCACCTTTAACATCTCCTGGGTACAGCTACAGGACGGCGGTTTTGCGACGCGCGCCTTAGCCCTGCTGGAGAGGTTTGCCCTCTCGCCGCGCCATATCGTGTTTGAGATAACCGACAGCGATGAACCGACCGATGCGGTGAGCCAGAACCTGAGCGCCCTGAGCGACGCCGGGATTAACCTTGCCTGGGACGGCATCGACGGCATAGAAAAACTCCAGTCGCGGCTGGCGCTCCACGTGCCGGATTACGTCAAGCTGGACCGCAGCTGCCTCACCGCCGACAGGCTCGACGAGACCTTCGCCATGCTGGAGCACCTGAAGCCGTGGGATATCGACGTGATTATCGAAGGCATCGAGAACTACACCCACGTATCGACCATGCTGCGCCACGGCGTGCAGTATGGGCAAGGATTCCTCTTCTCACGCCCGGTCAGCAAAGAAGCCTTTCACCAGCAGTATTTACAGCCCGCGCGCGCGTAAGGCTTATCGAACATGTATCGGAAGCACCTTCTGCGCAAAAAGCATAACCGGATCGCCGCCGTGGTACTGGTGTTTGTCGTCAGCCTGGCGGCGACCTCTCTGCTCGCCTGGCGGCTGCGGGAGATGAGCGCCAGCACGCTCGTCAGGCTCACGACGCTGATGGGCATCAGCCTGATCGTTCTCGTTCCGCTGGTCGCGGCCATCGTCACCTGGCTGCTGGCAACCCGGCGTCATTCGCTCTATTCCCAGCTGGCGCGCGCCATCCGCCAGCACCGTATTCATCCCCATTACCAGCCGCTCATCTGCGCGCAAAGCAATACCGTTTCCGGGGCGGAGGTGCTGGCCCGCTGGCAGCACGACGAGCTGGGCTTTGTGCCGCCGGATGTGTTTATCCCGGTGGCGGAGAGCACCGGGCTTATTATCAGCCTGACGGAAAGCCTGCTGGAACAGGTGGCGCACGATCTCAAACAGGGCATCGCCGCCTTCCCGCCGGGGTTTAAGCTCAACCTGAACATCAGCCATGCGCACGTGGTGGACGACAGTTTCCATCTGTTCGTGGATTACTGGGCGCTGGTCTTCGATGCGCTGGGCATCACGCTGGTCTTTGAGATCACCGAGCGGGATAACATCGATATCAACGAAGATATCGCGGGGAAAATCGCGCACATCAAGCGCAGGGGGATCAAGATTGCGCTGGATGATTTCGGCACGGGCTTTTCGAATCTCGCCTTTATCGCCAATCTGAACCCTGACAGCATCAAGATCGACCGGATGTTTATTCGCCAGATATCAGAAGATGCGTCAACGCCGCTGATTGACTGCGTGATTGATATGGCCAGACGGATGAACATCCTCACGACGGCTGAGGGGGTGGAGCATGGCTATCAGGTTGACTACCTGAAAGAGAACCACATTGACTGCTTGCAGGGCTATTTCTTCTCGAAGCCGCTCTGCTTTAGCGAATTCACCGGATTCATTCAGCGCTACGCGGGCTGAAAAAACAAAAAGCCCCGAAAGGGGCTTTTTTATCATGCGGTAAGACTTAGAACGGGATGTCGTCGTCAAAGTCCATTGGCGGTTCGTTAGACGGTGCCGGAGCAGACTGCTGCTGTGGACGAGACTGCGCGCCGCCGCTGAACTGGTTGCCGCCCTGAGGCTGCTGAGGCTGACCCCAACCGCCCTGCTGCTGCTGGCCGCCACCTGCTGGTGCCGCGCCGCCGCCCTGACGGCCACCCAGCATCTGCATGGTGCCGCCGACGTTTACCACGACTTCAGTCGTGTATTTTTCAGCGCCGGACTGATCGGTCCATTTACGGGTACGCAGCTGGCCTTCAATGTAGACCTGAGAGCCTTTACGCAGGTACTCGCCCGCCACTTCCGCCAGTTTGCCAAACAGCACAACGCGGTGCCATTCGGTCTGCTCTTTCATTTCGCCGGTCGCTTTATCACGCCAGGATTCGGAAGTAGCCAGCGTAATGTTGGCAACTGCGCCACCACTCGGCATATAGCGTACTTCCGGGTCCTGGCCCAGATTACCGACGAGAATCACCTTGTTTACGCCTCTGCTGGCCATGTTCGTGTCTCCTGAATACGTTTCTTAATAGTGTAAACGCGCGAGTGTACCATTTCCACGTCGCAATTTGCATAGTTGCGTGGCGCGTTCAGAAATCTCTCGCGAACTCGACATTGTTACACAGACAATCAGAAAATGCATTCCAATACTGTATATTCAAACAGGTCATTTTGTGTCATAATTAGCCGTTTCTGACAGGCGTTTGTCCTTCAAACAAACCAGCCAAACAGTCTTCCTACCGGGAAAGGTGAATGGATAAGATCGAAGTACGGGGCGCCCGCACCCACAATCTCAAGAATATCAACCTGATAATCCCTCGCGACAAACTCATTGTCGTGACCGGGCTTTCGGGGTCCGGCAAATCCTCACTGGCTTTCGACACGCTCTACGCCGAAGGACAGCGTCGTTACGTTGAATCACTCTCTGCCTATGCGCGGCAGTTTCTGTCGCTGATGGAAAAACCGGACGTTGACCACATCGAAGGGTTATCGCCGGCCATCTCCATTGAGCAGAAATCGACATCGCACAACCCGCGATCGACGGTCGGTACTATTACCGAAATTCACGACTACCTGCGTCTGCTGTATGCCCGCGTGGGCGAGCCGCGCTGCCCGGACCACGACGTCCCGCTGGCGGCACAAACCGTGAGCCAGATGGTCGATAACGTGCTGTCGCAGCCGGAAGGTAAGCGCCTGATGCTGCTTGCGCCCATCATCAAAGAGCGCAAGGGCGAGCACACCAAAACGCTGGAAAACCTGGCAAGCCAGGGCTATATCCGCGCCCGTATCGACGGCGAAGTGTGCGATCTCTCCGACCCGCCAAAGCTGGAGCTGCAAAAGAAACACACTATCGAAGTGGTGATTGACCGTTTCAAAGTGCGTGAAGACCTGGCGACCCGTCTGGCGGAATCCTTTGAAACCGCGCTGGAGCTGTCTGGCGGCACGGCGGTGGTCTCCGACATGGACGACCCGAAAGCGGAAGAGCTGCTCTTCTCCGCCAACTTTGCCTGCCCGATTTGCGGCTACAGCATGCGCGAGCTGGAACCGCGCCTGTTCTCGTTCAACAACCCGGCGGGCGCGTGCCCGACCTGCGATGGCCTGGGCGTGCAGCAGTATTTCGACCCGGACCGGGTGATCCAGAATCCGGAACTGTCGCTGGCGGGCGGTGCGATCCGCGGCTGGGACAAGCGCAACTTCTACTACTTCCAGATGCTGAAATCGCTGGCGGAGCACTACAAGTTCGACGTGGAAGCCCCGTGGGCCAGCCTGAGCGCAAACGTGCACAAAGTCATCCTCTCCGGTTCCGGCAAAGAGAACATCGAGTTCAAATACATGAACGATCGCGGCGATACCTCCGTGCGCCGCCATCCGTTCGAAGGCGTTCTGCACAACATGGAGCGCCGCTACAAAGAGACCGAATCCAGCGCGGTACGCGAAGAGCTGGCGAAGTTCATCAGCAACCGCTCCTGCGCCACCTGTGAAGGCACGCGTCTACGCCGTGAAGCGCGCCACGTGTTCGTTGAGAACACCGCGCTGCCGACCATCTCAGACATGAGCATCGGCCACGCGATGGACTTCTTCAACAACCTGAAGCTCTCCGGCCAGCGTGCGAAGATTGCTGAGAAAGTTCTGAAAGAGATCGGCGATCGCCTGAAGTTCCTCGTGAACGTCGGCCTGAACTACCTGACGCTCTCCCGCTCGGCAGAGACCCTCTCCGGCGGTGAAGCCCAGCGTATCCGTCTGGCGAGCCAGATCGGCGCGGGTTTAGTGGGCGTGATGTACGTGCTGGATGAACCGTCTATCGGCCTGCACCAGCGCGATAACGAGCGCCTGCTCGGCACGCTGGTTCACCTGCGTAACCTCGGTAACACCGTGATTGTGGTTGAGCACGATGAAGACGCGATTCGCGCGGCCGACCACGTCATCGACATCGGTCCGGGGGCGGGCGTTCACGGCGGCCAGGTGGTCGCAGAAGGGACGCTGAAAGATATCATGGCGGTGCCAGAGTCACTGACCGGGCAGTTCATGAGCGGCAAACGCAAGATTGAGGTGCCGAAACAGCGCGTGGCGGCGGACCCGGAAAAAGTGCTCAAGCTGACCGGAGCGCGCGGCAACAACCTGAAAGACGTGACCCTGACGCTGCCTGTCGGCCTGTTTACCTGCGTCACCGGGGTATCCGGTTCCGGTAAATCGACGCTGATTAACGACACGCTGTTCCCGATTGCGCAGACCGCGCTGAACGGGGCCACGCTCGCCGAGCCCGCGCCGTACCGCGACATTCAGGGTCTGGAGCATTTCGACAAGGTTATCGATATCGACCAAAGCCCGATTGGACGCACCCCGCGCTCCAACCCGGCGACCTATACCGGCGTCTTCACGCCTGTACGTGAACTCTTTGCCGGCGTACCGGAATCGCGTTCGCGCGGGTATACGCCAGGACGTTTCAGCTTTAACGTGCGCGGCGGACGCTGTGAGGCCTGTCAGGGCGACGGCGTCATCAAGGTTGAAATGCACTTCCTGCCGGATATCTACGTGCCGTGCGACCAGTGCAAAGGCAAGCGCTATAACCGCGAAACGCTGGAGATCAAATACAAGGGCAAGACCATCCACGAAGTGCTGGATATGACCATCGAAGAGGCGCGTGAGTTCTTTGATGCGGTTCCGGCCCTGGCGCGTAAGCTGCAAACGCTGATGGATGTGGGGCTGACCTATATCCGTCTGGGCCAGTCAGCGACCACGCTGTCCGGCGGTGAAGCCCAGCGCGTGAAGCTGGCGCGCGAGCTGTCCAAGCGCGGCACCGGCCAGACGCTGTACATCCTCGACGAGCCGACCACCGGTCTGCACTTTGCGGATATTCAGCAGCTGCTTGAGGTGCTGCACCAGCTGCGCGATCAGGGCAACACCATCGTGGTGATTGAACACAACCTCGACGTGATTAAAACCGCGGACTGGATTGTGGATCTCGGCCCGGAAGGCGGCAGCGGCGGCGGTGAAATTCTCGTTTCCGGCACGCCAGAAACCGTTGCAGAGTGCGAAGCCTCACACACCGCACGCTTCCTTAAGCCGTTGCTGTAATCGTTACACGGAGAGCTGCTGTCGGGTTGTTTCCGGCAGCAGCTCAACCGCCTGCTGATAAGAGGCATCCACCAGATAGTAAATTTGCGAGCCAGGCAGCGAGCCGTCGAGCCAGACGGTGCTCCAGTGGGCTTTGTTGAGATGCTTGCTCGGCCTGACGTCATCGTGCTGCTGACGCAGTAAGTCGGCCAGCTCCGGGCTGGTTTTGAGCGACGCCGCCGGACGCCCTTCCACCTCTTTCACCATCGCAAACAACACGTCACCGACCTTTATCTGCGTGGCTTTCCAGTCACTGTGGACGCTTTGCTCCGCGCCAGGTTTACTCATGCAGTATTGCAGTATCTCCGAGATTGTCATCTTAGCTCCCCTTGAGTGGGTTGAACGCGACCTGATTGCCTGCCCCTTTAAGTGTGCAGCAAGACGACAAAAGGTAAACCCGGCAGGCGGTATTTGTGCAAAAAATCAGCCGTTCTCAGTATTCTGAGTTCACAATCACCTCTTCGCCAAACGCCCCGGCCATCGGCAGCGGTCGATAGGTCGAGTTTGAGGCGCGTAATACCCTGATCCCTCTGGCCCCAACGTCGCGGGCGGCGGTGATATCGTTATCCGAATCGCCGTAAAAGACTTTGATATTTTTCTGTTCGAGCCACTGGGTTTTGGTGTTCTGGCCGGGCTTGTCGCCCGCGAAAATCACCGGATTCATATTGGCGGCAGGGATCAGGAAATCATCCTGCAAGGTTCTGGAGACCGTTTCGGTTTTGGTCTGGCTGCGTCCGGTGACGAAGTAGATGCTGTCGCCGCGCTTAACGTGCATCGCGATCAGCGCGCGGGCGACCTCTTTCGGAATGCTGAACTCGTCCCAGCCGTTGTTCATCTTTTCCCAGAATTCCGGGTTCTTCAGATAGTCTTCGCTGTCCGGTGAATACGTTTTTTTGCCGCGCCAGAAGCCAGGGCTGGAGAAGAGGACGGTATCGTCGATATCAAAGCCCACCGCCATCGGCGGACGTCCCATCAGGCTGTTTTCAATTTGTGCCACGGAGACCCAGTGAATGGGCGCCTGCTCGGCGAGAATGGCGGCGGTGGTTCCGGTGTAAATCGGCGTGGGCGCGGACGCGCGCGCAACGACGGCACTGTTAAGCGAGAACAATAAGCAGGCGGCGCTGAGCGCCAGTGTGATCTTGCGCATATTTTCCCCTGAATATTCAGTTTGTTATCGTTTTATTTTGAGCGGATGGTCAAAAAACTACCTGACCATACCCCCTGGGGGATTCGAATGAAAGGAGTTTTTTCTTATGGAGTTGAATAAAAAGAAGAAGATCACAAAGCATAGATATCGAGCTGAGCAGCCTGATGCCCTCACCCCAGCCCTCTCCCACAGGGAGAGGGAGAACACCCAGCCCTCACTCCGGCCCTCTCCCACAGGGAGAGGGAGAACACCCAGCCCTCACTCCAGCCCTCTCCCGCAGGGAGAGGGCGGAAGAAAGGATAGTGAGTACTTACATTACAGCTGCAAACGCCTGTGCCACGCGCTGGACGTTGCCTGCGTTCAGGCCCGCCACGCACATACGGCCGCTGGCAATCAGGTAAATACCGAACTCGTCGCGCAGACGATCGACCTGCGCCGCGCTCAGTCCGGTATAGCTGAACATTCCGCGCTGCTTAAGCAGATAGTCGAAGCTGTGCCCCGGCACCGCCTCTTTCAGCACGTTTACCAGCTGCTGACGCATCGTCTGAATGCGCGTACGCATGGCGTCCACTTCGGCAAGCCAGGTCGCCTTAAGCTGCTCATCGCCCAGAACGGTTGCCACCACCTGCGCACCAAAGGCTGGCGGGCTGGAGTAGATGCGGCGCACCGTGGCTTTCAGCTGGCCCAGCACGCGGCTGGCGGCGTCGGCGTCTTCGCACACCACGGACAGGCCGCCCACGCGCTCGCCGTAGAGCGAGAAGATTTTCGAGAAGGAGTTGCTGACCAGCGCAGGCAGCCCGGCGCTGGCAATTGCGCGAATGGCGTAAGCGTCTTGTTCCATGCCTGCGCCAAAGCCCTGATAGGCGATGTCGAGGAACGGGATCAGGTTGCGCGCTTTAAGCACCTCAATCACCGCATCCCACTGAGGATTGGTCAGGTCTGCCCCGGTCGGGTTGTGGCAGCAAGGGTGCAGCAGCACGATGCTGCGCTCCGGCAGGGTGTTCAGTTTTTCCAGCAGCGCCTCAACGCGCACGCCGTTGGTTTCACCGTCAAACCACGGGTAAGTGCCGACCGTAAAGCCCGCGCCTTCGAAGATGGCGATGTGGTTTTCCCACGTCGGGTCGCTGACCCACACGCCGGAATCCGGGAAGTATTTTTTCAGGAAGTCTGCGCCGACCTTCAGCGCGCCCGAGCCGCCAAGCGTCTGAATTGTCGCCACGCGTTTCTGCGCGAGCACCGGGTGATCGACACCAAACAGCAGCGGCGCGATGGTGTTGCGGTAGGTATTTAATCCTTCCATCGGCAGATACAGCGAAGCACCGTGCGGCGTCGCGTTGAGGCGCGCTTCGGCTTCGGCAACGGCCTGTAGCTGAGGAATGATGCTCTCCTCATTGTAATAAAGGCCAATGCTCAGGTTCACTTTGTCGCTGCGGGGATCTTCTTTGAAACGCTCCATTAAGGAGAGAATGGGGTCGCCGGCGTAGGCGTCAACTTTCTGAAACACGCGATGGTTCTCCGGATATCGATGAGGCAGGGAAATCCACAATAAACCGGATATGGGAGAAGATCGAGGGATGTTACTGAACTGGAGTGAGAATCACGATCTCACTCCAGAAAGAGGTCAGTCGATATACTTCATCGCCACCCGCGAGGTCAGGCGCGTGATAAGTTCGTAAGCACTTACTTTTGTGATTTCCGCGATGCGTTCGACGGGCAGCCCTTCGCCCCACATCACCACCGCATCACCCGCTTTGTCCTGGGCTTCTGGCCCCAGGTCGACGCAAATCATGTCCATCGCCACGCGACCGACAATCTTCGCTTCACGACCGTTCACCAGCACCGGCGTACCGGACGGTGCCGCGCGCGGATAGCCATCGCCGTAGCCCATCGCCACCACGCCCAGACGGGTGTCGCGCTCGCTGACCCAGGTACCGCCGTAGCCCACCGGCTCACCCGCTTTGTGCTCGCGCACGGCAATCAGGTTCGAGACCAGCGACATTACCGGCTTAAAGCCAAAATCCGGCCCCCAGGGTTTGTTCTCCAGCGGCGATACGCCGTAAAGAATGATGCCCGGACGCGCCCAGTCAAAGTGCGACTGCGGCCAGAGCAAAATGCCGCCGGAAGCCGCGATGGAGCGCATTCCCGGCTTGCCTTCGCAGAAGGTGTTGAAAATAGCGAGCTGCTGCTCCGTCGCGCCACACTCCGGCTCATCGGCGCGGGCAAAGTGGCTCACGATATTGACCGGCTGGCGCACGTTTTTGCACTGGCTCAGACGCTGATAAAAGGCGTCGGCCTTCTCCGGGCGCACGCCCAGGCGGTGCATTCCGGTATCGAGCTTCATCCAGACGGTCACCGGCTCGCTGAGTTCAGCAGTTTCGAGCGCAGCGAGCTGCTCTTCGTTATGCACCGCCGTGTGCAGATGCTGGTCGGCAATCGTCGGCAGATCGGCGGCCTCAAAAAAGCCTTCAAGCAGCAGGATGGGCTGCGTAATGCCGCCAGCCCGCAGATGCAGAGCCTCTTCAAGACGGGCGACGCCAAACGCGTCGGCATCGGGGAGCGTTCGCGCGGTCTCGAGAAGACCGTGTCCGTAAGCGTTCGCTTTCACGACTGCAACGAGCTTACTGGCGGGCGCCAGTTCACGCAGACGTTGCAGGTTGTGACGCAGAGCGCGGCGGTTAATGACTACTGTTGCCGCTTGCATGTAAAAAAATCCTTATTCGTCGTCGTACTGCGGGCCCGCATAGTTATCAAAGCGCGACCACTGTCCGTTAAAGGTCAGACGCACCGTCCCGATCGGGCCGTTACGTTGCTTACCAATAATGATTTCAGCGATCCCTTTCAGGTCGCTGTTCTCGTGATAAACCTCATCACGGTAGATGAACATGATTAAGTCGGCATCCTGCTCGATGGAGCCGGATTCACGCAGGTCGGAGTTGACCGGGCGTTTGTCCGCACGTTGTTCCAGAGAGCGGTTAAGCTGCGACAGCGCCACCACCGGCACCTGTAGCTCTTTGGCTAACGCCTTGAGCGAGCGGGAAATTTCAGCGATCTCCAGGGTACGGTTGTCGGAGAGCGACGGCACGCGCATCAGCTGGAGGTAGTCGATCATAATCAGGCCGATGCCGCCATGTTCACGGGCGATACGGCGCGCGCGGGAGCGCACTTCCGTTGGCGTCAGGCCGGACGAGTCATCGATATAGATGTTACGTTTTTCCAGCAGAATGCCCATGGTGCCGGAGATACGCGCCCAGTCCTCGTCATCCAGCTGGCCGGTACGAATGCGGGTCTGATCCACGCGGGAAAGCGACGCCAGAGTACGCATCATGATCTGCTCGGAGGGCATCTCAAGACTGAAAATCAATACCGGTTTATCCTGCAACATCGCTGCATTTTCGACGAGGTTCATCGCAAATGTCGTTTTACCCATCGACGGACGCGCGGCGACGATGATCAGGTCCGACGGCTGGAGACCCGCCGTTTTCTTGTTGAGATCGTCATAGCCGGTATTCACACCCGTCACGCCGTCGTGCGGCTGCTGGAAAAGCTGTTCGATACGCGCGACGGTGGCGTCGAGCACATCGGCGATATTTTTTGGCCCTTCGTCTTTATTCGCGCGGCTTTCGGCGATTTTAAACACGCGGGATTCGGCGAGATCGAGCAGGTCTTCGCTGGTGCGCCCCTGCGGATCGAAACCGGCTTCGGCGATTTCGTTCGCCACCGAGATCATCTCACGCACCACCGCGCGTTCGCGCACGATATCGGCGTAGGCGCTGATGTTCGCCGCACTTGGCGTGTTTTTCGATAATTCTGCCAGATAGGCAAATCCACCGACGCTGTCCAGCTGACCCAGACGCTCCAGCGATTCCGCGAGCGTGATCAGGTCAATCGGGCTGCCGGACTCCTGCAAGCGCGCCATTTCGGTAAAGATATGGCGGTGCGGGCGGGTATAGAAATCTTCGGCAACGACGCGTTCGGCGACATCGTCCCAGCGTTCGTTGTCCAGCATTAAACCGCCCAACACCGACTGTTCCGCTTCAATCGAGTGCGGCGGGACCTTTAACCCGGCGACCTGATAATCACGTTCACGGGGTTCAGTCTGTTTGTTGAAGGGTTTGTTTCCTGCCATAGTGAATGGAGTTACCGAGATAAAGAGTGGGTCGAAAGATTACCACATTTTCTTCTGGAGGAAGCATGGCAACACGTATTGAATTTCACAAGCATGGTGGCCCTGACGTACTCAAAGCAGTGGAGTTTTCCCCCGCTGCGCCTGGCGAAAACGAGATCCAGGTTGAAAACAAAGCCATCGGGATTAACTACATCGACACCTATATTCGCGGTGGACTGTATCCGCCTCCGTCGCTGCCAAGCGGGCTGGGAACCGAGGCGGCAGGCGTGGTGGTCAAAGTGGGCAGCGCGGTTACGCATATCAAAGAGGGCGACCGCGTGGTGTATGCGCAATCTGCCCTGGGCGCCTATAGCTCCGTCCACAACGTCCCGGCCGATAAAGCCGCCCTGCTGCCTAACGCCATCTCCTTTGAGCAGGCGGCGGCCTCCTTCCTGAAAGGGCTGACCGTTTACTATCTGCTGCGTAAAACCTACGAGATTAAACCCGACGAGCAGTTCCTGTTCCATGCGGCCGCGGGCGGCGTGGGGCTGATCGCCTGCCAGTGGGCAAAAGCGCTGGGGGCGAAGCTGATTGGCACCGCGGGAAGTGCGCAGAAAGTGCAGCGCGCGCTGGACGCGGGCGCGTGGCAGGTCATTAACTATCGTGAAGAGAGCCTGGTTGAGCGGCTCAAAGAGATCACCAACGGCAAAAAAGTGCGCGTGGTGTATGACTCGGTGGGGAAAGATACCTGGGAATCGTCCCTCGACTGCCTGCAACGCCGTGGCCTGATGGTGAGCTTTGGCAACGCCTCAGGCGCGGTGACAGGCGTGAATCTGGGCATCCTCAACCAGAAAGGCTCGCTGTACGTTACGCGCCCTTCTCTTCAGGGCTACATCACTAACCGGGAAGAACTTGAGGAAGCCAGCAACGAGCTGTTTTCGCTGATTGCGAGCGGGGTGATTAAGGTCGATGTGGCGGATTCTCAGAAGTTCGCGCTGAGCGATGCGCAGCGTGCGCACGAGGTGCTGGAGAGTAGAGCGACGCAGGGTTCGAGCTTACTTATTCCCTGATTTACTTCCCTATATAATTCATGTTGCAGCAAGGCGGCAATTGAATGAATCCCCGGGAGCTTACTCAGGTAAGTGACTGGGGTGAATGAAAGCGGCCAACGCAGCTGCGGCGTGAATTATGACGGGAAAAAAGAAATTGGGCTTCCTTAGCGGGAAGCCCTTTCTTTTATTTTTCGGCTGTATGTAGGGTACAGCTCGATGAATTCTTTAGCGGCGGCAATAGTGACAGATTCGATAACTAAATCCTATTCTGTTCTAAGCAATGCTGCCGGGAAAGTTACAGGTCTGTGACGAACTCCACAATACCTGAGTAACGGACACGGTTATTGCGCTGATTTTTCAGGCAATTCGCATGATTATCGCTTATCGGCAACCAGACGCAGCGCGTGTTCCAGCACCTCGATATCCGCACCCGCTTTATGCGCGTTCTCGCTGAGGTAGCGACGCCACTGGCGCGCGCCCGGAATGCCCTGGAAAAGCCCGAGCATATGGCGGGTGATATGTCCAAGATAGGTGCCGTTGCTCAGCTCGCGCTCGATATACGGGTACATGGCGCGTACCACCGCAACCGGATCGGTATCTGCCCCTTCAATGCCAAAGATTTCACGGTCAACCGTCGCCAGGATGCCCGGATTTTGATACGCCTCGCGGCCGACCATCACGCCATCCATATATTCCAGATGCGTTTTCGCCTCGTCGAGCGACTTAATGCCGCCGTTGATCGACATCGTCAGATGCGGGAAATCGCGCTTAAGCTGGTAAACGCGCGGATAGTCCAGCGGCGGAATTTCGCGGTTCTCTTTTGGGCTAAGACCCGAGAGCCAGGCCTTACGCGCGTGGATGATAAACATCTCGCACTCGCCCTTTCCGGCCACCGTATTGATGAAATCACACAGAAATTCGTAGCTGTCCTGATCGTCGATGCCGATACGGGTTTTCACCGTGACCGGAATCGAAACCACGTCGCGCATCGCTTTGATGCAGTCCGCCACCAGCTGCGCGTTGCCCATCAGGCAGGCGCCGAACATGCCGTTTTGCACGCGATCGGAAGGGCAGCCGACGTTGAGGTTAATCTCGTCATAGCCGCGCTCTTCTGCCAGCTTCGCGCACTGCGCAAGGGCTGCCGGATCGCTGCCGCCCAGCTGCAAGGCAACCGGATGCTCCTCTTCGCTATACGCCAGATAGTCGCCCTTGCCGTGAATAATCGCCCCGGTGGTCACCATTTCGGTGTACAGCAGCGTATGGCGGGAGAGCTGGCGCAGGAAGTAACGGCAGTGTCTGTCCGTCCAGTCGAGCATCGGCGCGATGGAGAAACGGTGTGCGGGGAAAGGAGTCCGGGATTCTGACGACATGGCGAAGTTTTAAGCATCTGGTGGAAAAGGGGCGCTACTATAGCACAAAGAAAAGCCGGAGGCGCAGCGCCTCCGGTTCACTTTAGAAGGTCATACTCAGCTGAGCCCCTGCGCCCCAGGTTTCGTCCTCACCGTAGAGGCCCATCAGGTCCACGTGTACCGTGTTAAACGGCGCAAACCCCAGACCGCCGGTAAAGACGTTGCTGTCGTTACCTTTCATGTCGGCACGGAAACCGGCGCGCACGGCGAGCCAGCTAAGCGGCGTGATTTCAGCACCCACACCCGCGTATTGCGAGGTGTCTTCGCTCTTAAAGCCTTTGGTTTCGGTCAGATCGCCGTCGGCGGTTAAGGTAACCAGATCGTTGTGCCAGGCGGCACCCGCCGTCACCAGCGGACGGATCTGGTAGGTGTCTTTATAGCTCACTACCTCACCCGTACGGCCGTTGCGGATACGCACATCTTTGGTGTCGATATCGCGCGACATCAGGTTTTGCCCGCTTACGCCCAGCGTCCAGTTTTCACCGAAGTCGGCCGCAATACCGGCATCCACGTTGAAGCCGGTATCGTCGGTGCGGTAGCGGCTGTCGTTCCACTTGTTGCTGTCGTAATCGTAGATAGAGGTGGTGTAGTTATAGACCCAGGTTTTTTGCAGTTTTGGCGTCACGCCCACGGACACCGGAACGCCGCCCAAATCAAACTGACGCGCCACCGCGATACCGTAATCGGAAACAATCGCCGCGCGGCCGGATGCCGTAGAGTTGAGGTTTTTCGTGATCTGATCGGTGCCGTTCACCGCCGCATCCAGCGCAACGCCTGCCGCAACCAGATCGCTTTTCTGGATCCCGCGCAGGTAATCAATATCCTGCTGATCGATAGACGAACTGACGCGCCCGTGAGCATAGCCTTTCGCCATAAAGGCCACGGACAGCACATCGTTAGGAATACTGACGGCAATACCCGCACCCGCCGTGGCGCGTGCCGTTTTGCCTTTGAGGTAATCCAGCTCGTCGGCAAGATCTTTCGCCGCGCCCTGGAACTGGTTTATTGAGCCTAACGGATTGGTAATAATCTCCGTTGGCGTCAGATCGTCAACCACGTCCTGATAGTGATTGATTTTGTCGTTAATATTGTCGATTTCGTCCTGAAGATTGTCTTTATCCGTAATCTGCGCGCCGACCGACGGCAGAATAACCGTCACGTCGTCTTCAGGTTTGGCCTTTGCCAGCAGCGCCGGGTTGATCAGCGCCCCGCTGCCATAGCTGCCTGCTGCGACACCCGTGCCACCCATTGCGTCGCTACGCGACTCCGTCCAGGTATTGGCTGCTCCCGCCTGATTTGCCACAAAAAAGGAGACAGCGATGCTAACCACCGAAAATTTAAAATGTTTTTTCACAGTATGCTCGTCTTATAGCTGTTATTAATTAACCCTGTCTGTTATCACCCAAACAGGAGCGAACTATTGCTGTGAATAAGTACAAAAAGACCCGCTTTTTCCTTAAGTTAAATTCCCTGCGGGCCTGTTGTTATTTGTGACGGCCCTCAATATTTATAGAAGAGGAAATTATTTTCGCCCAGGTTTTCCATCGTGCGGCCCAAAAAACTGCGGCGGGTGGTCTACCCAGCGGTCTTCACGCGTGGCGGCATACTCCGGATTCAGCGGATAGTAGATGCGGTTTTGTTTCTTGTTCGCCTCCCCGACGACCAGCAGCCGCACCTCTTCGCTGGTGTTATTGATAAAGGTGTGGCACACGCCGGTTCCGGCCGGAAACCCCACGCTATCGCCCGGCTCCAGCTTCCATAAATAGCCGTTGATCCAGGCTTCGGGATATCCCTCCAGCACGTAGATAAACTCCTCTTCGTCGCTTTCGGCATGAGGATAAGATGTGCGCCGTCCCGGCGGCAGGCGCTCGTGATGGATGCCGATGCGCCCCAGCCCAAGCCTGCGGGCCAGCGGCGCGCCGATGGAAAAAAGCTCGTTGCTGTCGGGATAGGTGGAATCATCCGCGCCTTCAACGTCGCGCCAGTGTCGAATACAGTCAGGTCTTTTCATGGTGTGCTCCCCGGATTGCGATGGGTCAGGTATAGCACACCTGGCGATCCTCGGTGTTTTTAGCAGAACATGGTAAAGTGAGGGTCTTCCTTCCTATTTCATCCGAGGTGCTTCATGGAGAAGTCCACAAAAGAGCTGCTGGCGCAGGCTGAAAAGCTGTGTGCGCAACGCAATGTGCGCCTGACCCCGCAGCGCCTTGAGGTATTGCGTCTGATGAGCCTGCAACAGGGGGCAATCAGCGCGTACGATCTGCTGGATCTGCTGCGCGTAAGCGAACCGCAGGCCAAGCCGCCTACCGTTTATCGCGCGCTGGATTTCCTGCTGGAGCAGGGGTTTGTTCACAAGGTCGAGTCAACCAACAGCTACGTGCTGTGCCATCTGTTTGACCAGCCGACCCATACGTCCGCCATGTTTATTTGCGACCGCTGCGGCGTCGTTAAAGAAGAGGGTGCGGAAGGGGTGGAAGATATTATGCATACGCTGGCGGCGAAAATGGGCTTTGCGCTGCGCCATAACGTGATTGAAGCACACGGGCTATGTTCTGCGTGTGTAGAAGTGGAATCCTGCAATCATCACGATGAGTGCCAGCACGATCACTCTATTCTGGTGAAGAAAAAACCGCGCTAGAAAAGACAAAGGCGGCTCAAGGCCGCCTTCAGAGGGACGTAAACTGCCAGAGGGTTACCAGCGGTAATCGTTGCGGGTTTCCCAGTCTTTCACTTCAGTTTCAGCCTGGTCCTTCTCGTAACCGTAACGCTCCTGGATTTTACCTACCAGCTGGTCACGTTTACCTTCAATGACGGTCATGTCGTCATCGGTGAGTTTACCCCACTGTTCTTTCGCTTTACCTTTGAATTGCTTCCAGTTGCCGCCGATTTCGTCTTTATTCATAATCGTGTCCTCGTGTTAAGCGTGAATTCATAACGTCCGTGACGTACATTTCTGCTGGACGTGATAATTATTGTAGTTAAGGATTCGGCGGTCAGTTTCATATTCAGAATCTTTAACCATCACGCTCTGTCGTGAGGGGAAGCAAACCAGGTGTTGTTGCGCCAGTGACGGTGCCAGATATACGCCAGCGACAGGCCGCGCAGGGAGAGGAAGACCGCCAGCGCCAGCCACAGGCCGTGGTTGCCCAGATACGGCACCGTCAGCAGCGTAAGGCCAAAGCCTGCCGCCGCCGCCGCCATGCTGTTACGCATCTCCGCGCCGCGCGTTGCGCCAATAAACATCCCGTCCAGCAGATAACACCAGACGCCCACCACCGGTAATATCACCTGCCAGAGAATGTAGTGGCTTGCCAGCTCCCGCAGCGCAGGCAGAGAGGTGAGCAGCGCAATAATATGCTCGCCCAGACAGGCGTAGATCAGCGCAAACGCCAGCGCCACCAGCCCCGACTGACGACAGGCAGCGCGCCAGACCTCGCGCAGCTGACCGCTTTCACGCGCGCCGTAGGCCTGCCCGGAGTGGGCTTCCACGGCATACGCAAAGCCGTCGAGCGCATAGGCGGTGAAGGTCAGCAGCGTCATCAGCACCGCGTTAACCGCGACGATTTCCGGGCCAAGACGTGCGCCAAACACCGTCAGCGCGCCAAAGCAGAGTTGCAGCAGCAGCGAGCGCAGCATGATGTCGCGATTAAGCGCCAGCAGCCGACGGATATTCCCGCGCCAGGCGTTTTTCAGCATCGCCAGCGAGATGCCGCGCATGTGCAGCACGCGCCAGACCATCCACAAGCCGATTATCAGCGTGCCGTATTCCGCAATGGCCGTTGCCAGCGCCGCGCCCTGCACGTTCATGTGCAGCCCAATCACCAGCCAGAGATCGAGCACAATGTTCAGGACGTTGCCCACCACCAGCAGGATCACCGGGGCGCGGGCATACTGAACGCCGAGCAGCCAGCCGAGCAGCACTAAGTTTGCCAGGGAGGCCGGAGCGCTGAGCCAGCGGATTTCAAGGAAGCGCCGGGCCTGCTCCAGCACCGCTTCGCTGCCCCCCACAATGTGTAAGGCCAGATCGATAAGCGGCGTGCGTAAAAGCACAATGAGCACGCCAGCGCCCAAAGCCAGGATCAGCGGCTGTACCAGCGCCCGCGCCAGACGCAGCGGATCTTTCGCGCCATACGCCTGGGCCGTCAAGCCCGTGGTGCTCATGCGCAAAAAGAGAAGCAGCATAAAGAGGAAGCTGGTTGCCGTGGCGCCAATGGCGACGCCGCCCAGATAGACGGGGGAATCAAGATGGCCAATTACGGCGGTATCAACCAGCCCCAGCAGCGGGACGGTGATATTGGAGAAAATCATCGGCAACGCAAGACGCCACAGCGCCTTATCAGAAGCGGTCAGCAATGACATGAGAACATACCGGGGCAGAAAAATGAGTCAGGCTGCGGGAGTGCCGCAGCCTGTCAGGAAGAGATTACAGCCATTCGCCGTTGCGGATCACGCCGACAGCCAGCCCTTCGATGGAAAAATTGTGCTCGCGCAAATCCACCACGATAGGGGAAAAATCGTTGTTCTCGGGCAGCAGCTGCACGGTGTTGCCCTGCTTTTTCAGACGCTTAACGGTCACTTCATCATCGATACGCGCGACCACAACCTGGCCGTTGCGCACATCCTGAGTTTTGTGAACCGCCAGCAGATCGCCGTCGAGAATACCGATGTCTTTCATGGACATCCCGCTAACGCGCAGCAGGAAATCCGCGCTCGGTTTGAACATGCCAGGATCAACCTGGTAGTGACCTTCAATGTGCTGCTGTGCGAGCAGAGGTTCACCTGCTGCAACGCGGCCTACCAGTGGAATACCGGTTTCTTCTTCCACCAGCAGACGAATACCACGAGACGCGCCGGAAACAATCTCCAGTACGCCTTTACGTGCCAGTGCTTTAAGGTGCTCTTCGGCAGCATTTGGAGAACGGAACCCCAGACGCTGCGCGATTTCCGCACGCGTAGGTGGCATACCCGTCTGGCCGATGTGATCCCGGATGAGATCAAACACCTCTTGCTGCCTGGTCGTTAACGCTTTCATTCCGCCCCCTGGGTGTATATACAGTTATGCTGTGAGTATATACAGTCAAAGGCGAATTTGGAATCAAAAACTGCACAAAAAACCAGGCAGTTAGTGATTCCTGAAGGCTTATCGAAAATGTGACCAGAGAAGCGTGCCCCAGGTGATTAATGCGGTAATAATCGACAACAGTACGGCGGCAGACCCCATATCTTTCGCACGACCGGACAGCTCATGAAAATCGGAGCCAATACGATCGACCACGGCCTCTATAGCGCTATTGATAATTTCCACTATCATCACCAAAAGTACCGAACCGATGAGAAGTACGCGGCTTATTGCGTCAACATCAAGGAAACAGGCGATAATCACCGCGACAATGGCGGCAACGGCTTCCTGGCGAAAAGCAGCTTCATTGATCCACGCGGCGCGGAAACCTTTCCATGAATAGCCGGCGGCTTTGATGATTCGAGTTAACCCAGTGGTATTATTGGCCATTAAAAGAACCTTTTAGTGAAAATAGCGTCAGTAATTAGGGTTGCAGCGCATTTGGCTGCCGCCTTAAGTATGACGGGTAACAACAGAAATTTTGCGCGCATTCTGTTATCCTTGCGCCGCATTTGCATTATTAACCAGAGGCTTTACATCGTTTATGTCCGGCTGGCCACGAATTTACTACAAATTACTTAATTTACCATTAAGCGTCCTGGTAAAAAGCAAGTCTATCCCGGCGGAACCTGCGCTGGAATTAGGGCTGGATACCTCTCGTCCTATTATGTACGTTTTGCCTTATAACTCGAAGGCAGACCTGCTGACGCTCCGCGCCCAATGTCTGGCGCACGACCTCCCTGACCCGCTTGAGCCGCTCGAAATCGACGGTACTCTGCTGCCGCGCTACGTGTTCATTCACGGCGGGCCGCGCGTGTTTACCTATTACACGCCGAAAGAAGAGTCCATCAAGCTGTTCCACGACTACCTCGACCTGCACCGCAGCAATCCACAGCTGGATGTGCAGATGGTGCCGGTATCGGTGATGTTTGGCCGCCGTCCGGGCCGCGAAAAAGGCGAAGAGAATCCGCCGCTGCGTATGCTTAACGGCATTCAGAAGTTTTTTGCGGTCTCCTGGCTGGGACGCGACAGCTTTGTACGTTTCTCCCCTTCCGTGTCGCTGCGCCGCATGGCGGACGAACACGGTACGGACAAGATCATTGCGCAAAAACTGGCGCGCGTTGCGCGTATGCACTTCGCCCGCCAGCGTCTGGCTGCCGTCGGGCCGCGCCTGCCTGCGCGTCAGGATCTCTTTAACAAGCTGCTGGCCTCGAAAGCCATTGCCCGCGCCGTAGAAGACGAAGCGCGCAGCAAGAAAATTTCGCACGAGAAAGCACAGCAGAACGCCATCGCGCTGATGGAAGAGATCGCCGCGAACTTCTCTTACGAGATGATCCGCCTCTCCGACCGTATTCTCGGCTTTACGTGGAACCGCCTCTATCAGGGGATCAACGTCCACAACGCCGAGCGCGTTCGCCAGCTGGCGCACGACGGACATGAAATTGTCTATGTGCCGTGTCACCGTAGCCATATGGACTACCTGCTGCTCTCCTACGTGCTGTATCACCAGGGCCTTGTCCCGCCGCATATCGCCGCCGGGATTAACCTGAACTTCTGGCCAGCAGGGCCGATTTTCCGCCGTCTGGGCGCGTTCTTTATTCGACGCACCTTTAAAGGCAACAAGCTCTACTCCACCGTCTTCCGGGAGTATCTGGGCGAGCTGTTCAGCCGTGGCTATTCCGTTGAGTATTTCGTGGAGGGTGGCCGCTCCCGCACCGGTCGTCTGCTCGATCCGAAGACCGGCACGCTGTCGATGACCATTCAGGCGATGCTGCGCGGCGGCACCCGTCCGATTACGCTGGTGCCGATTTACATCGGTTACGAACACGTGATGGAAGTGGGCACCTACGCCAAAGAGCTGCGCGGGGCGACCAAAGAGAAAGAGAGTCTGCCGCAGATGCTGCGCGGGCTGAGCAAGCTGCGCAACCTCGGTGAGGGCTACGTGAACTTTGGCGAGCCGATGCCGCTGATGACCTACCTGAACCACCATGTTCCGGAGTGGCGCGAGTCTATCGATCCTATCGAAGCGGTGCGCCCTGCCTGGCTGACGCCAACGGTAAACGGTATCGCCGCCGAGCTAATGGTGCGTATCAACAACGCGGGTGCGGCCAACGCCATGAACCTGTGCTGTACCGCGCTGCTGGCCTCGCGTCAGCGTTCGCTGACCCGCGAGCAGCTCACCGAACAGCTCGACTGCTATCTCGATATCATGCGTAACGTGCCGTACTCGGTGGATTCAACCGTGCCGACCAGCACCGCGAACGAGCTGATCGAACATGCGTTGCAGATGAACAAGTTCGAGGTCGAGAAAGACACCATCGGGGACATCATCATTCTGCCGCGCGAGCAGGCGGTGCTGATGACCTACTACCGCAACAACATCACGCATATGCTGATGTTGCCATCGCTGATGGCGGCCATCATTACCCAGCATCGCCGTATTTCACGTCAGGAGCTGCTGCGCCATGTCGACGCGCTGTACCCGATGCTGAAAGCGGAACTGTTCCTGCGCTGGAGTAAAGACGAGCTGGCGGCAGAGCTGGATAAACTTACCGCAGAGCTGCAACGTCAGGGGCTGATTACGGTCACCGGTGACGAGCTGCACATCAACCCGTCACGCTCCCGCACCCTGCAACTGCTGGCGGCTGGCGCGCGTGAAACGCTGCAACGTTACGCCATTACCTTCTGGCTGCTGAGCGCGAACCCGTCCATCAACCGCGGTACGCTGGAAAAAGAGAGCCGGACGCTGGCACAGCGCCTGTCCGTTCTGCACGGCATTAACGCGCCGGAGTTTTTCGACAAAGCGGTATTCAGCTCGTTAGTGCTGACGCTGCGTGATGAAGGGTTTATCAGCGATACCGGCGACGCTGAGCCGGAAGAAACGATGAAGGTTTACCAGATGCTGGCTGACCTGATTACGTCTGACGTGCGCTTGACGATTGAGAGTGCGACACAGGACGAATAATATGAAAAAGCCGGGTGGCGGCTTCGCCTGACCCGGCCTACGATCCTGAAGAACATGTAAGCCCGGTAAGCGCTAGCGCCGCCGGGCTTTTTTTTCAGGCAAAATAGCTCATCGCCAGCCCTAAAAACAGCACCAGGCCAACGTAGTTATTGTTCAGAAACGCTTTAAAACAGGCTTCACGCTCGCGCTTCGCAATCAGCTTCTGCTGATACGCGAACAGCAGTCCCGCTACCAGCACCGACCAGTAGAATTCCCAGTTCAGCCCGTTCAGGCGGCCGATCGCCACCATCAGCGCCAGCACCGCAACCTGCAAAATACCGATGATCAGCCTGTCGTGACGGCCAAACAGGATAGCGGTCGATTTGATGCCAATCTTCAGGTCATCGTCCCGATCGACCATCGCGTACTGCGTATCGTAAGCCACCGCCCAGAGGATATTGGCGAGGAACATCAGCCAGCAGCTCAGCGGCACCGTTTCGCTCACCGCCGCGAAAGCCATCGGGATCGACCAGCCAAAGGCCGCCCCCAGCACCACCTGCGGCAGATGGGTGTAACGCTTCATAAACGGATAGACCCACGCCAGCGCCAGCGCGGCGACGGACAGCAGAATGGTCATGGTATTCAGCGTTAACACCAGCAGGAACGAGAGCACCACCAGCACCACAAACAGCGTGCGGGCCTCTTTCTCCGTAACCTGGCCGCTCGGCAGCGGGCGGTTAGCCGTGCGCTTCACGTGGCCGTCAAACTTACGGTCGGCATAGTCGTTCACCACGCATCCCGCCGCGCGCATCAGCCAGACGCCCGCCACAAACACCGCGAGGATCCACAGCGGCGGCAGGCCGGGCGTCGCGACCCACAGCGCCCATAAGGTTGGCCACAGCAGCAGCAACGCGCCGATGGGTTTATCCGTTCGCATTAAGCGGTGATAGGCCAGCAGCTTGTTCTGCGTCAGGCTCCACTCCATTTTTTTCTTCCTCTTAGTACAACGGCGATGCCGGTAAGAAAAGCTCCGTCAGCATTAACGGTTTACCGCTCAGGCGAAGGCGGGAACGTCGCCCCCACAGGTCGGCATCGCGACCAATCTCAATAAAATCACGCGTCAGTTCAGACGAGGTAAAAAGATAGCGCCCCAGCGGGGTTTTACCCAATTTTTGTAGCGCAAGCTCAGGGCCGGATAGCGTGGATTCGGGCACGACCGTGCGCCCGGCCAGCCACGGCTCGCCGTCGGCGCAGAGCAGGATTTCACGCAGCCAGTAGCGTTCTTCCAGCGGCAGCAGCGGCAGTTCGCTGGTAATCGCCTCAGCGGTGACAAACCCTTCCTGAATCAGCGTCACGGTGACCGTTTTGCCCTGTTGCTCAAAACGTTTTGTCATGGAATCTTCCAGCAGCAGCCAGTCGAGCTGCTCCGGGTCAAGCGCGGGTATGTGGTCAAAATAGCGCAGCGCACGCAGTTGCGTTAGCGCGGGGTGTGACATGCCAGACTCTCCGATACATAACGTAAAGGCATTGTATCGCAGAAAAGCGGATTGAGGGCGGGCAAACGCTATTTAGCGATCACATTCGCAACAATGGCGCAACAGCGCGGGCGACGCCAAAAAAAGTGCGCCCACTCAGGCGCACTAAAACGAACAAATCAGCACTGTGGGGGACGGCTGTCACCCCTTGCCTTTTACACTGCTGATAAAGGTGGAACGGGCAGTGGTGGAACCTAAACGCTCGGCTTCATCAAGCAGCTTGAGGGCTTTGTCGACATCGCCGCGCTTCACGGCCTGCTTAATGGCGTTATTGAAGTAAGTTTCGGTATCATTCAGCACCGGCTCGGATTTTTTCGCCGGGGCCGGCGCGGCGGCTGGTGCGGCGGCAACAGGCGCAGCATAAACAGGTGACGCGGTATTACCCACGGTAACCGGACCCGGGCCCGAAGAGCCAAACAGTGGGCCAACCAGTACGCTTGAGGCGCTGTTGGTGGAAACTTTCAGCTTAATCAGACCATCGGTAGTGTGGCGGGCAAGCGGATCCGGAATATCCGGCACGGAGTTGCCGGTGCCTTTCGCGTAGGCTTTCGCCGGGTCAACCAGCTTTGTGGTCTGCTGCAAATCTTTTTCTGTGGTGAACACCAGCACGTAAATTTTCTGCTGGCCTAACGCCGGGGTCAGGCGCATCACGCCTTGCAGACGATCGGCGCTCATCACGCCCGGTTCCTGATAGCTAAAATAGTCGCTCGGGAAGAAGGCCGATGGCGTCATGTTCTGATCGAGGATCAGCACGTTAGGCGCGAAGACGCTGGTTTGTTTGTTCACTTCACTGGTCAGGGTGAGAGTCAGCTCGCCAATATTCGCGGGCACGCTATAGGCGGCAACAGGGCCGGTAATGCCAGCAACGTTCAGCTGTTGACCACCTGTTGAAAGCTGTGTGGACTGCGTTTTAGATTGATCGACCGGGGTCCAGGTCAGCTGCTGAAGCGCCGCCGCCGGGATAGCAGGCGCAGCGCTGGTGTTTTGCGGTACGAAATTAACATCTGCAAACGTGATGGCGGGAGCACTAGCCAGCAGCCCCGCAGAGAGGCACAGCGCGACGAGACTTTTCTTCATTTTCATTGTTATTACCTCTGATAGCGTGAGCACTGCGGTGGCCAGGCAATAGCGCGCAGCACCCTAAGGAGAGAGGGGCTTGCGCCCCTCTTTTAGGTCATTACGTCAGGTCTATCGAATTACCACCAGATTTCCATCTGAGCACCGAAGGTCCACTCGTCAGAGTCGCCACGGCTGAAGGTTTTCGCGGAAGTGTCGCTGTATGCCACGCCAGAGGTGTAGCCAGTGTCACCGTTGTTCGCATAACCCCATTTCTCATCCCACTTCGCATAGGTTGCGAAGACACGGATAGCCGGACGGGACCAGATGCTGTCGCCTGCCTGCCACTGCTGTGCCAGGGTGATTTTGTACTGGCTGTTTTTGTCGTCAGTTTTTTGAGACTTAACGTTGTCGTAGCCCACTTCCAGCAGGGTGCTCATGATCGGCGTCCATTTGAACATTGGACGAACACCAACAGTCCACCACTCGGTCCCGTTGTTGTTGTCACGATCGATGTTCTGGTACATACCGACATACATCAGGTCCCAACGGTCTGCCAGGGTGATTGCACCGTGGTCCAGCACACGCCACATGGAGCCGTCGTTATCAACGCTACCGCCTTGTGGGATACCTTTACCGTTAGAGGTCATAGAGTCCGTGCCGTACTGAAGAACGAACTTGTTGAAGCCTTTTAACATGCTCTGGGTGTGTTCAGCGGTGAACAACCAGCCGTCTTTTGATGCGCCAGGCTGTAAGTAGTAATCGTCAGGAATGTTGGTGTGACCATAGTCAACGCCCAGTTCCAGCGTACCGCCCGGGTTAGTTTCCAGACCCGCTAAGCGGACGTCGAAGACATCGTTTGGTACCACGTTGTCATAAATACGGTCACCGTTCGCATCACGATCGGCGAAGGTTGCAGAACCGCCGGCTTCAGAAGAACGGGTTGCCGCCAGAGACAATTTACCAAAGCCCAGGTCGATGTTTTCGATACCCGCACCAGGACCAGAAATATCCCAGTAGTAGAAGTCGATCATGTGAACGTCATGACGCTGATAGAAGCGCTTACCGGCCCAGATGGTGGAGCCTGGCAGCCATTCAATCAGGTTTTTACCCTGCACGTTTGCTTCACGGAAGGCCGGGCTGGTGGATTCCCAGTCGTTCTGCTGAGATACGGAATACGCGACGTTGGTGTCGAAGTAGAAGCTCTTATCGCCCTCTTTCCACACTTCCTGGCCCAGTTTCAACTCAGCATAGGTTTCACATTCGTTACCCAGACGATATTTACTTTGAGCACCTGTTGCCTGGAAACACTGTTGTTCACCGCCGCTCCCGGTCCAGCCGATGCCGGAACGAGCATAACCTTTAAAGTCGACAGCGCCGGCTTGAGCAGACAAAATGCCTGCCGCAATGGCGACCGCCAGAGGGACTTTGCGCAGAGTAATCATTATTCTATCTCCTGAGATCATTGCTTTTCTTTGAACACTTCACCTGTCGGCTTCGTGTTTTCTTTTGGGATTGCTTAAACGCCTGGCTCTTTATGCAGCCGACGACATGCTGTGCCATCCTCACGGAACAGATGGCAACGCTCTGGCGGCAAACCGATAGCGAATGTGGCACCCTCTTCTACCAACACCACGTCATTCTGGCGGTAGACCAGGTTCTGACGGATGGCGGGGATCTGGATATGAATCTGTGTTTCGTGACCAAGCTGTTCGACGACCTGAACGACACCTTCGAGCGTCACATCGGCGATGTGGCTAGGCAGTAAGTGTTCAGGACGAATACCCAGGGACATGTTTGCCCCGACCTGTACGTTGGCGCTGTCGACCGGCAGCCATACCTGCTGGCGGTTAGGCAGCTCCACCTGTACCTGTTCAATGGCTGTTGCGGTCACTTTGACGGGCAGGAAGTTCATCTTTGGCGAGCCAATAAAGCCCGCAACAAAGCGGTCTGCCGGGTAGTGATACAACTCCAGCGGTTTACCCACCTGCGCCACGCGACCGGCGTCCAGCACCACGATTTTGTCGGCCAGCGTCATCGCTTCGACCTGATCGTGGGTGACGTAAATCATCGTGCGCCCGAGGCGCTTGTGCAGACGGGAGATTTCAATACGCATCTGGACGCGCAGGGCGGCATCCAGGTTGGAGAGAGGTTCATCGAGCAGGAATACGCGCGGTTCGGCCACCAGGGTACGGCCAATCGCCACACGCTGACGCTGACCGCCGGAAAGCGCTTTTGGCTTACGCTCCAGCAGGTGCGCCAGCTGTAGCACTTCCGCCACCTGGGTGACGCGCTGGTTAATCACCTCTTTCTTCGCCCCCGCCAGCTTCAGGCCAAAGGACATGTTCTCGGCCACGGAAAGATGGGGATAAAGCGCATAAGACTGGAACACCATGCCAACGCCGCGTTCGGCGGGCGGGATGTCGTTCATTCGGGTATCACCAATAAACAAATCGCCGCTGGTGATGGTTTCAAGACCGGCAATCATACGCAGCAGAGTTGATTTACCGCAGCCAGATGGGCCAACAAACACCACGAATTCACCTTCGTGGATGTCGAGATTGATGTCTTTCGACACCACCACTTCGCCCCAGGCTTTCGTTACATTACGCAGCTGTACGCTCGCCATGCCCTTCTCCCTTCGTTACAACCTGTCGCCGACAGAAACATTCAAGATAAGTTCACTATGGGGGTTCCATTACTTTCGTGAATCCTCCACCCCCCGGCTTTTTTATGGGGGAGGAGGCGGGAGGATGAGAGAGCAGGCTCTGCGACCGCAGCCGGGGCGCTGTGGCAAAAATCGTGAAGCCGCCTGCAAAATTCAGTGTGTTTTTATGTGCGCCAGCACTCATAACTTAAATTTATGCAACGGAGATCACATAAAGCAGGGGTGGGGCGTAGGAGTCAGGAGGATGGAAAGAGGATGTCAAATAAGGAGACTGAGTCACGTTGAACCACCTCATGTATCCACGAGCACATCACCAAAAAGGATGGCAGATATGAAGATCAAGACTGGCGCACGCGTTTTCGCATTGTCCGCCCTGGCAGCAATGATGATTTCCGCACCGGCTCTCGCCAAAATTGAAGAAGGTAAGCTGGTTATCTGGATTAACGGCGACAAGGGCTATAACGGCCTGGCCGAAGTGGGCAAAAAATTCGAGAAAGACACCGGCATTAAAGTCACCGTTGAGCACCCGGACAAGCTGGAAGAGAAATTCCCGCAGGTTGCGGCTACCGGTGACGGCCCGGACATTATCTTCTGGGCGCATGACCGCTTCGGTGGCTACGCGCAGTCTGGCCTGCTGGCTGAAATCACGCCAGACAAGAGCTTCCAGGACAAACTGTTCCCGTTCACCTGGGACGCCGTTCGCTACAACGGCAAGCTGATTGCTTACCCGGTGGCGGTTGAAGCGCTCTCCCTGATTTACAACAAAGACCTGGTGCCAAACCCACCGAAAACCTGGGAAGAGATCCCTGCCCTGGATAAAGAGCTGAAGGCGAAGGGTAAATCCGCGCTGATGTTCAACCTGCAAGAGCCGTACTTCACCTGGCCGCTGATTGCTGCCGACGGCGGTTACGCGTTCAAGTTTGAAAACGGCAAATACGACGTGAAAGACGTGGGCGTGGACAGCGCTGGCGCGAAAGCGGGTCTGACCTTCCTGGTCGATCTGATCAAGAACAAACACATGAACGCCGATACCGATTACTCCATTGCCGAAGCGGCGTTCAACAAGGGCGAAACCGCGATGACCATCAACGGTCCGTGGGCCTGGAGCAACATCGATAAGAGCAAAATCAACTACGGCGTGACGCTGCTGCCAACCTTCAAAGGCAAGCCGTCTAAACCGTTCGTTGGCGTGCTGAGCGCGGGCATCAACGCCGCCAGCCCGAACAAAGAGCTGGCGAAAGAGTTCCTCGAAAACTACCTGCTGACCGATCAGGGTCTGGATGAAGTGAACAAGGACAAGCCGCTGGGTGCCGTGGCGCTGAAATCCTTCCAGGACCAGTTAGCGAAAGATCCGCGCATTGCCGCGACCATGGATAACGCCCAGAAAGGCGAAATCATGCCGAACATCCCACAGATGGCTGCGTTCTGGTACGCAACGCGCACCGCCGTCATCAACGCCGCAAGCGGTCGCCAGACCGTTGATGCCGCGCTGAAAGATGCTCAGGGTCGTATTACTAAGTAATGCCGTAGTTCCCTCTCCCTTTGGGAGAGGGTTAGGGTGAGGGTTGTCGCTATCCGCACGCCCTCACCCCGGCCCTCTCCCCCAGGAGAGGGAGAAAAGATCAAACGTTGTAGAGGAAGAACCCCATGGATGTCATTAAAAAGAAGCACTGGTGGCAAAGCGACGCGCTGAAGTGGTCAGTGATAGGTCTGCTGTGTCTGCTGGTGGGTTACCTTGTTGTTTTAATGTACGTGCAGGGGGAGTACCTGTTCGCCATCATGACGCTGATTTTAAGCTCTGCTGGCCTGTATATTTTCGCCAACCGTAAAGCCTATGCCTGGCGCTATGTTTACCCTGGCGTGGCCGGGATGGGGCTGTTCGTCCTGTTCCCGCTGATTTGTACCATCGCTATCGCCTTTACCAACTACAGCAGCACCAACCAGCTGGCGCAGGAGCGCGCGCAGCAGGTGCTTCTGGACAGGTCGTATCAGGCGGGCAAAACCTTTAACTTTGGCCTCTACCCCGAAGGTGACGAGTGGAAGTTAGCACTCACTGACGGCGAGAGCGGCAAAACCTATCTCTCCGACGCCTTTAAGATTGGCGGCGAGCAGAAGCTGGCCTTAAAAGAGGCGGCTCTGCCAGAGGGTGAACGCGCCAACCTGCGCGTGATTACCCAGAACCGTCAGGCGCTGACCCAGCTCACCGCCGTGCTGCCAGACGACAGCAAAGTGACCATGAGCTCGCTGCGCCAGTTCTCCGGCACCCGGCCGCTCTACACGCTCGCAGATGACGGCACCCTGACCAACAACCAGAGCGGCGTGAAGTATCGTCCGAACAACGACATCGGTTTCTATCAGTCCATCACCGCCGACGGCAAATGGGGCGACGACAAGCTCAGCCCGGGCTATACCGTCACCATTGGCTGGGACAACTTTACCCGCGTGTTCACTGACGAAGGCATTCAGAAACCCTTCTTCGCCATCTTCGTCTGGACGGTGGTCTTCTCGGTGCTGACGGTGATCCTCACCGTGGCGGTCGGCATGATTCTGGCGTGTCTGGTGCAGTGGGAATCCCTCAAGGGCAAAGCGATTTACCGCGTGCTGCTGATCCTGCCCTACGCCGTACCGTCGTTTATCTCGATTCTGATTTTCAAAGGGCTGTTCAACCAGAGCTTCGGTGAAATCAACATGATGCTGAGCGCGCTGTTCGGTATCAAACCGGCCTGGTTTAGCGACCCGACCACCGCCCGTTCGATGATTGTTATCGTCAACACCTGGCTCGGCTATCCGTACATGATGATCCTGTGCATGGGGCTGCTGAAGGCGATTCCGGACGACCTGTACGAAGCCTCGGCGATGGACGGCGCGGGCCCGTTCCAGAACTTCTTCAAAATTACGCTGCCGCTGCTGATCAAGCCGCTGACGCCGCTGATGATTGCCAGCTTCGCCTTTAACTTTAACAACTTCGTGCTGATTCAGCTGTTGACCAACGGCGGCCCTGACCGTCTTGGCACCACCACGCCAGCGGGCTATACCGACCTGCTCGTGAGCTACACCTACCGTATCGCCTTCGAAGGCGGCGGCGGTCAGGACTTCGGTCTAGCGGCAGCGATTGCCACCCTGATCTTCCTGCTGGTGGGCGCTCTGGCGATTGTGAACCTGAAAGCCACACGAATGAAATTTGACTAAGGAGGGCATCGATCATGGCAATGGTACAACCCAAATCTCAAAAGCTGCGCCTCCTGGCGACGCACCTAGGCCTGCTGATTTTTATCGCGGCAATCATGTTCCCGCTGCTGATGGTTATCGCCATCTCCCTGCGCTCGGGTAACTTCGCCACCGGGAGCCTGATCCCGGACGAAATCTCCTGGGAGCACTGGAAGCTGGCGCTGGGCTTCAGCGTAGAACACGCCGACGGCCGCGTCACCCCGCCGCCGTTCCCGGTGCTGCTGTGGCTGTGGAACTCGGTGAAAATCGCCGGCATCACCGCCATTGGCATTGTGGCGCTGTCCACCACCTGCGCCTACGCCTTCGCCCGTATGCGTTTCCCGGGCAAAGCCACGCTGCTCAAAGGGATGCTGATTTTCCAGATGTTCCCGGCGGTGCTGTCGCTGGTGGCGTTGTATGCCTTGTTTGACCGTCTGGGCCAGTACGTGCCGTTTATCGGCCTGAACACCCACGGCGGGGTGATCTTCGCCTATCTTGGCGGTATCGCGCTGCATGTGTGGACCATCAAGGGCTATTTCGAAACCATCGACGGCTCGCTGGAAGAAGCGGCGGCGCTGGATGGCGCAACCCCGTGGCAGGCGTTCCGCCTGGTGCTGCTCCCGCTGTCGGTGCCTATCCTGGCGGTGGTGTTTATCCTGTCGTTTATCGCCGCGATCACCGAAGTTCCGGTCGCCTCCCTGCTGCTGCGTGATGTGAACAGCTACACGCTGGCGGTCGGGATGCAGCAATACCTCAACCCGCAAAACTACCTGTGGGGCGACTTTGCCGCAGCGGCGGTACTTTCAGCCATCCCGATCACCGTGGTGTTCCTGCTGGCCCAGCGCTGGCTGGTTAACGGCCTGACGGCGGGCGGTGTGAAAGGCTAAGTTTCACTGTGTTATGCCACTGCAACCCTCAACTTTGACTTATTACTTGTGACTGTTATTTGGCGCTCTTCGGAGCGCCCTTTTTTTATTCGCGTTTCAGCCGCTTCGAGTTACACAGCCAGAGGGTGATCACCAGCAGCAGGATCGCCGCCGAGTAGATCAGCACGTCGAGAGGGGATTTATGATCGACGACGATCAGCCGCACAATCGCGGTGATCCCGATATAAACAAAATAGCGCAGCGGGAAGTGAAAGCCGGACTGAAAGTACTTCACAATCAGGGCGATAAATTCAAAGTAGAGAAAGTAGACCACCAGCCCTTCAACCAGCTGGTATTTGCTGGTTTTTTCCGGGGCGAACAGCACATCCGCCAGATGCACCGTTTCTTTACCGAGAAAGACCACCAGGATCAGGCCAAGGCAGAGCAGACCGAGGTTCAGCACGGTCTGGAGGATGGTTGAGATAAACTCAACGCGCGGACGAGTCAGGGATGTCATACAGCACCTCATTCTCCAGGGCGAGGTTCCTGTATAACGCAAAAATGTGACGGGGATCTATATTTTTTGTTTATGTTTGACGCAATACCGAGGATTGCCCCTCACCCCGCCCTCTCCCCAAAGGGGCGAGGGAGAAAAGACGGCTCCGGTCGATCCCCTCTCCCCTTTGGGGAGAGGGTTAGGGTGAGGGGAAACAAGCATCAGCGGAAGTTAATATTCTTATCGCTGGTCATGTCATATAGCTGGAACTTACGTCCAAGCTGCTGCCCGCCGTCGCGCGTCAGCGGCGTCCAGCCAATCGCGGCACGGCTGCGGGTTGCGCCTGACGAGAACAGATCCAGCGGAATCGACACATACACGCCTTTGGTGAAGTCCCCTTCTCCGTACTCGTCCGGCGACACGTTGGTGATGGTGGCGTAACCGCCCACTACCACGCCGCTGTCGAAGTGTTTAGAGATATCCAGCGTACCGCCCTTATCCCCCGCCAGATACTGCCCGACGCTGGCTTTAACCAGCACGTCCTGGGCAAACGACGGCGTCCAGTAGGCGGTCAGATGGCCGGTTTTGACGCTGTAGTCGGTGAACTTCATCATGTCCTGCGCGCTGCGCCAGTCGCGCTGCTTCACGTAGTTCGCATCCACGCCAAACGCCCAGTTGCTGTCCACCGGACGGTACAGCACTTCTGCCCCCGCGCCGCCGTACATGGTTTCCAGATACCCGCCGTACACCTGGCCGTAGAAGCCGTTGCCGAAGTACTGGAAGTAGTTGGCTTGCAGGTTATTCACGTAGGCGTCGTTCTGCACGTATTCACGCACGCGGGTACGCACGCGCGGCAGCTTCGAGTCGCTCGGCGGGTTGGTGTAGTTAAATTTGTCGTAGTTATTGGCGATATTGCCAAACAGGCTACCGGTGGTAAGCAGGTGGTCGGTGACCCACAGATCCGCCGTTGCCATCACGCCCAGCTGATACATGTAGAAGTTTTCCGGCCCGCCGACGGACTGGTTCAGCACCGGATCGATATGGAAATCGAACCGTGATTTATCGATGTACCAGCCCTGCTCGGTGCTCTCCGGCACCACCGGCTCGACGCGTTTTTGCACCAGCTCGGTTTCGTGTCCAAGCGGCTCGCCTTCCAGATGGCGCTTGAGGCTGGCGACGTCGGTTTCGGTTGTCACCTGCGGCAGGTTGAGGCGGTTTTCGGTCACGCGGATCGTGCGGATCCCGTCCGGTAGATCGTTCATCACGATCCGGTTAGCGCGCTCGATCCCTTCGCGCGAGTCGCGGTATTTCACCTGCTCGCCGGTCACGTACAGCGTATCGCCCTTCACCTGAATTTTCGGATCCGCCAGACCGGCGTTGTATTTCAGCAGCGTCAGCTGATTCGCCACCACGGAGTGCTGCAAAATCGCGTCCTGCGGCTGCGGCTGATACGCCGGACGCGCGTTGTCGTTGTAGTGCGGACGCATGTCGTTGAAGTTGGTGCGCAGCGTGAAGCCAAACATCACGGTGTTGCCGCGCTCGTAGCTGAGGTTAACGTCGGCCCAGTCGGTGACGCGATAAATGGCGCCGACGTTAAACTTGCTCTTCTGCTCAATTTTGCCCGCGAAATCTTCGCTGTAGTTGTTGCCTTCGTACTCCAGCTTCAGGCGCAGCGGCTGCCACGGCGTCTGGTATTCGATACCGCCAAACAGCGAGGCCGGGCCGTGGAACATCTGATCGCCGTTAACGGAACCGGCTTTCTGGTAGCTGTTGTCGCGATAGCAGTATTTGTCGCTGTAGGAGCAGAACGGGTTTTTCACGTTGCCGCTGGTGCCGAGATAGCCCCAGCCGAGGCCCAGCGAGAAATCGAACGGCCCCCAGGCTTTGCTGGCGACCAGGTATTCCGCGTCAAACAGCCCCGTCCCGCCGATATCGCGCGCGCCCACGGAGACCTGCGGCATCCAGTAGCTCTCTTCCCACAGGCGCACCTTCAGGTCGAAGGCTTTATCTTTATAGGTCTGATTGCCCGAGAAGGCCTCCACGCTGCTGTACTCTTTCGTTCGCACGTCGGTATAGCGCAGGGTGGTTTCGAGCCACGGGAAAAGCTGCACCGAGGCGGAGTAGTAGCGGTACTGATCGTTATCGCGATAGTTGAGGCTCAGCTCCCCTTCCCGCGCCATACGCGCGGTGGGCGTTTGCAGTAAACCGACGCCGCCGAAGTCAGACTGCGACGGGCCGATGGGCGCCGGGTACGTTTCCGCATGGCAGGCGGCGCTGACGCACAGCGCCAGCAGGCTGTAGAGATAGGTTCTTTTCATTAATCCGGTATCCGCTGCATCAGGGTATGAAGGATATCGGCGTTAAGTCCGTCATAAGCCTTCGTCCAGAAGTGGTCGGCAAACCCGACAAAAATCACGCTGCCCGGCATGGGTTCGATATGGCGTTTATTCCAGTAGGCCACCGGCGCTTTTTGCGTGCGCCCGTCCGGGTACAGCACCCAGGCGTAGCTGTTGTCCGCCCCGCTCAGCAGGCTCTGTTCATCGAGATAGCTCGCCACGTCCCGCCCCGGCGTAAAGGGCTTTTTGCCCGGGCTGCTGATAAGCCCCATCACGGTGACGGTGGTCGGCTGGGCCGGAAGCCACAGGCTGTATTCACCCTCAAGCGTCGGATTGCCGTTTTCCGCGACCCGCACCTTGTCCGGATCAAGATTGATGCGCTGTCGTCCTGTCACCTCCAGCGCCTGAATCTGCTGGCGCACGCTGTTGATAGCCGCCGCGTCATCGCCATCTTCCTGTTCTGCCAGTCCCGTCAGTCGCGCCAGCAGGGCGCGCTGTTTTTGCTCTGCCTCAACCGACGCCTGGCGTTCGCTTATCACCGCCCCCGGCCACCAGCTGTTTGCCAGACGGGGCTGACCGACGAGATCGAGCAGGTGTTCGGCGTTGGTAAGGGTTTTGGGCTGCGCGTTATCCGGCGTGTAAACTTTTACCGTGCCGGCAGACCACGCCAGCGGCGAGGTGAGGCTTGCTATCAATGCGATGCGCAAGAGCGTTTTCATTGTTTCGCCGCCTTGATCAGGGTGGTTTTCACCGGGAAGAACCCGGCGCCGAGATACTGGAGCGACTGGCGGATCTGCCCTTCATCGTCCACCCAGTAGCGGTTATGCCAGCTTGCATGGTCGGTGGTGACCTCTTCGTCCAGCACCCGTACCTGCGTCACGTCGCTGCCCACGCTGACGCTGTCGGTGCCGTCCCAGCGGAAGACCGACCGCGCGGTGGCGTAGCGTACCTGGCTGTGCTCGGTCCAGCCCATGGTGCGCGTCCAGCCTGCGCCGTCGACGATCTGATTCGGTCTGGCGAGCGGGTCGGCCGCGAGGTTGTTCACCTCAAGCAGGTTATCCCCGCCGAGCAGGGTTTTCACAATGCGACCATGCTGCGTCACGATGGTGGCCTGATCCTGCGTCACCCATTTCTGCTGCCCGTTTTCATCGAAAGCGAGCACCACAAACAGCTGCGGGCCATCGTTTAGCTGCATGTACTGGCTGGCATAGGGCATGTTCTGGATATCGTCATCGGTCAGGTGGACGCCTGGCGTACCGAACATGCTGTCCCACAATGAATGGCCCAGCCCTTTGGTGGTGGCTGAACACGCCTGCAACAGCAGGCAAATCAAAATGATTCCAGGTCGCTTCACGACTCTTCTCCGAGGGGGCGAAATAACCACACCGAAGTGTGGTTATGATTAAAACACCCGGTATTACTGGGTGCTGGTCGTCGTAGTGGTCGTGGTTCCGGTATTGGAGCCATCACCGCCACCGGTTGCCGCCAGCGCGACACCCACTGCTGAGCCTACGGTGCTGGTGCTGGCTGCGGTAGAACTCCCCGCAGACGCAGACGTCGCCGCCGACCCTGCTGCTTCCCCGACCTGAACCGGAGCCGCATACACAGATGTCGCCGCAAGCGCAGAGATGGCAAAAATGCCATACAGTACTTTCTTCATAACAATTTCCCTTCATTGAATGAATGGAGGTTTGCCCAAAAAGAAATTCGGGCGGAATCGAGTATACACAACTAAAGCAGAGGGTTTGGCGTGTAGGGAAATAGAGGCGGGGTTTTCGGACAATTGGATATTAATGAAATATAAGAATAATTAAACAAATATAAATTACATTAGATTCAAAAAGTTATAATAAATCTCAATTTATCCTCTCTCGGTATTATCCTAAAATAAACCGCATTAATTAACGGGTCTTCGGCTTTTTTCAGATTAAACTCAGTTCAGGAATTTGAGTTAAATAACAGACATCAGGAATTATCCGATAAAAAAATGCCGGCATATCGCCGGCATTTTTCATGACCTGTTAATTATCCGCGCCAGGCTTTATAACGGTTAATCAAACCGTTGGTGGAGCTGTCGTGGCTAGTAATGGCTTTATCATCACCCAGCTCAGGCAGAATGCGGTTTGCCAGCTGTTTGCCCAGCTCAACGCCCCACTGGTCGAAGGTGAAGATGTTCAGGATAGCGCCCTGAGTGAAGATTTTATGCTCGTACAGGGCAATCAGCGCACCCAGGCTGAACGGCGTGATTTCGCGCAGCAGGATAGAGTTGGTTGGGCGGTTGCCTTCGAACACTTTGAACGGGACCACGTGATCCAGGGTCGCCGGATCTTTACCCTGGTCGCGGTATTCCTGCTCAACCACGTCGCGGGATTTACCAAACGCCAGCGCTTCGGTCTGCGCGAAGAAGTTAGACAGCAGCTTCGGATGGTGGTCAGACAGCGGGTTGTGGGTAATGGCTGGCGCGATGAAATCGCACGGTACCATTTTGGTGCCCTGGTGGATCAGCTGATAGAACGCGTGCTGACCGTTAGTGCCCGGCTCGCCCCAGATGATTGGGCCCGTCTGGTAATCCACCGCGTTGCCGTTACGGTCAACGTATTTACCGTTGGATTCCATGTTGCCCTGCTGGAAGTACGCCGCGAAGCGGTGCATGTACTGGTCGTACGGCAGGATAGCTTCGGTTTCTGCGCCGAAGAAGTTGTTGTACCAGATACCAATCAGCGCCAGCAGCACCGGCAGGTTTTTCTCGGGCGCGGTGGTGGAGAAGTGTTTATCCATCGCGTGCGCGCCGGAGAGCAGCTCAACGAAGTTGTCGAAGCCCACGGACAGAATGATGGACAGGCCAATCGCGGACCACAGAGAGTAACGGCCGCCAACCCAGTCCCAGAACTCGAACATGTTCGCCGTGTCGATACCGAACTCGCCCACCGCTTTACCGTTGGTCGACAGCGCCGCGAAGTGTTTCGCCACGTGCTTGTTGTCGCCCGCGGTTTTCAGGAACCAGTCGCGCGCGCTGTGGGCGTTGGTCATGGTTTCCTGGGTGGTGAAGGTTTTAGACGCCACCAGGAACAGCGTGGTTTCCGGGTTCACGTTCTTCAGCACTTCAGCGATATGAGTGCCGTCAACGTTAGAGACAAAGTGCATGTTGAGGTGGTTTTTGTACGGGCGCAGCGCTTCGGTCACCATGAACGGGCCGAGGTCGGAGCCGCCGATACCGATGTTCACCACGTCGGTGATGGCTTTGCCGGTATAGCCTTTCCAGCTGCCGGAGATGATGGCTTCAGAGAAGGCTTTCATCTTTTCCAGCACCGCGTTCACTTCCGGCATCACATCTTTGCCGTCAACGATGATAGGAGTATTGCTACGGTTACGCAGGGCGACGTGCAGCACGGCACGGTCTTCGGTGCGGTTGATCTTCTCACCGGAGAACATGGATTTGATGGCGTCGGCAAGCTCAGTCTCTTTCGCCAGATCCTGCAATTTCGCCAGCGTCTCTTCGGTGATGCGGTTTTTGGAGAAATCCACCAGCATCAGGTCGTCGAAGGTCGCGGAGAACTTGCTGAAACGATCGCCGTCTTTCGCGAACAGATCCGCGATAGTAACGTCTTTCATTTCATCAAAATGTTTCTGTAGTGCCTGCCAGGCAGCGGTCTGCGTTGGGTTGATGTTTTTCATTAGCAATACTCTTCTGATTTGAGAATTGTGACTGCGGTCGATTGTAGCGCCTGCGAACAAAAATTGTGATGGTTTTTATGCCATTGCCCTGGCCTGCATCAATCGCGAGTGAAAAGACCCAAAGAGTATAGTTGCTAAACCCCGCCCCGGACGGCGAGGAATGTCGTTCAGAAAGACCTTATTTGCAGAATAAAATAATGGCTTGTTATAAGTACTGTTACTGAGGGGGGCACCCCCATGAAAAATCCGCATAATCCCAGCATTGACAGGACCTCCCCCGCATTTTATTTATAGGGCCGTATTTTGCGCCTGCACCTGTTTTCGTAGCTTTCTTGTGCCATGGTCGCTTTATTCATTCCCTGACACGAGGTTGTTATGACGAGTTTTGTGGTCGCTAAATTTGGCGGCACCAGTGTGGCTGATTACGATGCCATGAACCGCAGCGCCGATGTGGTGCTGGCCGATCCGAATACCCGCCTGGTAGTGCTTTCTGCCTCCGCTGGCGTGACGAACCTGCTGGTTTCTCTGTCTGAAGGACTGGAAGCGACAGAACGCTTCGTGAAGCTCGATGCGCTGCGCAAAATTCAGTTCGACATCCTCGAACGTATGCAGAACCCGAACGTGATCCGCGAAGAAGTTGAGCGTCTGCTTGAAAACATCACTACCCTGGCAGAAGCCGCGTCGCTGGCGACCTCAACCGCCCTGACCGACGAACTGGTCAGCCACGGCGAGCTGATGTCGACCCTGCTGTTCGTTGAGATCCTGCGCGAGCGCAACGTTCAGTCGCAGTGGTTCGACGTGCGCAAAGTGATGCGCACCAGCGACCGTTTTGGTCGCGCAGAGCCGGACATCGACGCGCTGGCGGAGCTGACGGCCCAGCAGCTGGCGCCGCGCCTGGCGGAAGGCATTGTCATTACGCAGGGCTTTATCGGCAGCGAAGCCAAAGGCCGCACCACCACGCTTGGCCGTGGCGGCAGTGATTACACCGCGGCGCTGCTCGGCGAAGCGCTGCACGCGACCCGCGTCGATATCTGGACCGACGTTCCGGGCATTTACACCACCGACCCGCGCGTGGTGCCTGCCGCAAAACGTATCGACGTCATTGCGTTTGAAGAGGCCGCTGAAATGGCGACCTTCGGCGCGAAGGTGCTGCACCCGGCCACGCTGCTGCCTGCGGTGCGTAGCGATATCCCGGTGTTCGTGGGCTCCAGCAAAGATCCGAAAGCGGGCGGCACGCTGGTCAGCAAGAAAACCGAGAACCCGCCGCTGTTCCGCGCGCTGGCCCTGCGCCGTCGCCAGACGCTGGTCACGCTGCACAGCCACAATATGCTGCATTCACGCGGTTTCCTGGCGGAAGTGTTCAGCATTCTGGCGCGCCATAATATCTCGGTCGATCTGATTACCACCTCGGAAGTGAGCATCGCCCTGACGCTGGACACCACCGGCTCGACCTCCACCGGCGATACGCTGCTGACCCAGTCGCTGCTGATTGAGCTCTCCGAACTGTGCCGCGTTGAGGTTGAAGAAGATCTGGCGCTGGTTGCCATCATCGGCAACAAGCTGTCGCGCGCCTGCGGCGTGGGCAAAGAGGTGTTCGGCGTGCTCGACCCGTTCAGCATTCGTATGATTTGCTACGGCGCGTCCAGCTACAACCTCTGCTTCCTGGTGCCTGCCGATCAGGCAGAGCAGGTCGTGCAAAAACTTCATCAGAATTTGTTTGAATAATATTCGTTAGCACGATAAACAATACCTATAAGCCGGGCACAGACCCGGCTTTTTCATAACTAAACAACACGACAATACTGCAAGGAAATCCTATGTTAACCGCCATCACGCGGCTGTTCCCGTTATGGGCGCTGCTGCTCTCCGTACTCGCGTATTACACTCCCACCCACTTCACGGGCATTGGCCCCTGGGTAACCACGCTGCTGATGCTGATTATGCTCGGCATGGGCGTGCATCTGAAAATCGACGACTTTAAACGCGTGCTGTCGCGCCCCGCGCCCGTCGCTGCCGGGATATTCCTGCACTATCTGGTGATGCCCCTCGCGGCCTGGCTGCTGGCGATGGCCTTCAAGATGCCGCCAGACCTCTCCGCCGGGATGGTGCTGGTAGGCAGCGTGGCCAGCGGGACGGCGTCCAACGTAATGATCTATCTGGCGAAAGGCGACGTGGCGCTCTCCGTCACCATCTCCTCCGTGTCGACCCTTGTGGGGGTAATTGCCACCCCGCTGCTCACTCGCCTGTACGTGGATGCCCACATTCAGGTCGACGTGATGGGAATGCTGCTGAGCATTCTGCAAATCGTGGTGATCCCGATTGCGCTGGGGCTGGCGATCCACCATCTCTTCCCTCGCGTGGTGAAGGCGGTTGAGCCGTATCTCCCGGCCTTTTCGATGGTCTGTATTCTGGCAATCATCAGCGCCGTGGTCGCGGGCTCGGCGTCGCACATCGCCTCCGTGGGCTTTGTGGTGATCGTAGCGGTAGTGCTGCATAACACCATTGGTCTGCTGGGCGGCTACTGGGGCGGGAAGCTGTTCGGCTTTGATGAATCCACCTGCCGCACGCTGGCGATAGAGGTGGGAATGCAAAACTCCGGTCTCGCGGCGGCGCTCGGCAAAATTTACTTTTCACCGCTGGCGGCGCTGCCGGGGGCGTTGTTCTCGGTGTGGCACAACCTTTCCGGCTCGCTGCTGGCAGGCTACTGGTCCGGCAAACCTATTGATGAACCAGCGAAAAAAGATGCGGTGAAACAGGGTTAACTGGCGGAAGTTGCTTTACACTGAAGCCTCACCTGTCAGGAGGCTTCAGCAATGGCGACACCACGCTTAACCCAAAAAGATATGACCGAAGCCGAGCAGCGAGAACTGAAAACGCTCCTCGACCGCGCCCGCATCGCGCATGGCCGCACGCTGACCAATGCCGAAACCAATCAGGTTAAAAAAGAGTACATCGACAAGCTGATGGCCCAGCGCGAGGCCGAGGCAAAGAAAGCCCGCAAGCTGAAAAAAGAGCAGGCTTATAAACCCGATGCAGAGTCGACCTTCTCCTGGTCGGCAAATACCTCTACCCGTGGAAGGCGCTGATCAGCGCCCTTTCTTTTTGCGCCCAGGCTGGGTAAAGCGTTTGCCGTTGCCCGGCTTGCCGCGTCCCTTGTCCTCCGACGGCGGCGCTTTCACCACCGGGCGCTTAATCGCCTGCGTTTTCGGTTTGGCTTTGGCTTTCGGCTTCGCTTCGGACGAGGAGTTTTCGATAAGCTTGAATAGCTCAATCAGCTCATCGCCCGTTAAGTCACGCCACTCGCCCAGCGGAATACCGGACAGGCTGACGTTCATGATGCGGGTACGCTCCAGCTTCGTTACCTCGTAGCCGAAGTGCTCGCACATGCGGCGGATCTGGCGGTTCAGCCCCTGCACCAGCGTAATGCGAAACGCAAAAGGCGCTTCTTTTTTCACCTTACACTTTTTGGTCACGGTGCCCAGAATCGGCACGCCCGCGCCCATCCCGCGAATAAACTCGTCCGTTACCGGCTTATTGACCGTAACAACGTACTCTTTCTCGTGGTCGTTCCCGGCACGCAGGATTTTGTTCACCAGATCGCCGTGGTTGGTGAGGAAGATCAGCCCCTGCGAGTCTTTGTCCAGGCGACCAATCGGGAAGATGCGGCTGCTGTGGTTAACGAAATCCACAATGTTGTCGCGCTCGCCGTCTTCCGTGGTGCTGACGATACCAACCGGTTTGTTCAACGCGATAAACACCAGGTCTTCAGCATCACGCGGTTCGATGACCTGACCATTGACCTTGACCACATCGCCAGGCACAACCTGGTCGCCGATGGTGGCGCGTTTGCCGTTAAGAAAAACGTTACCCTGTTCGATGTAACGGTCAGCCTCGCGACGTGAGCAGATCCCGCTCTCGCTAATGTATTTGTTTAATCGGGTTGATTGAGTTGGCAGCATAGTTTCTCCTGTGAAGGCGAAATATACCTTAGGTATGGGCCGAAAAAAAAGATTAGCCGACGGTAACGGAAACGGGTTTTCCAAGTTTGCACAGCATCATGACCAGCGTATCGAGGGTAAACTTATTGGTTTTAAGGTTTACAACATCCGACACGCGGGGACGAGAAACGTTTAGCCTGGTTGCCGCATCGGTCTGACGGAGTTTATTCTCCTCAATCCACGAAGAAATTTCCTGCATCAGTTGTCGCTTAAGGGCGAGCAGTTGCTCGACCTCTTTCTCGGCACATTCGTGTAGCTGTTTAGCTTCACTTTCTTCAAAGCCCAGCTCAGCAAAAATGTTCGTTTCGGCTGCGGTCACATGCCGAATTTTTGTATCAACGCGTCTTCCCATTTTCACCCTCTATGAGCATCAAGCACCGCCTGAAAACGTGCCTTAGCTATGTATTTATCATGGCCTGATGTCCGCTGCGTTTTTTTCTTAAAGCAATGCAGTACGTAAACAGCATCCTCGTAACGGGCCAAATAGATAATTCGGTATGCGCCCGTGTCATCACGCAGCCGTATTTCTGCAACACCTTTACCGATCGCTGAAATCGGCTTCCAGTCCGACGCTTCTAATCCAGCCTGTAATCGGTGAAGCTGATACCCGGCATCGCGCCGGATTTCCTCCGGGAAGCCGAGCAAATCATCGAAGGCACTACCCATCCATGCAATGGGTCTCATCGCTGGTTTCTCTGAAAGCATACCACATCCCTGTATAAAATTTTATACATCCAAAAGCATATTGTCTTACTCCACAGGTCTGCTGAGGACCCGTGGAGTGACGTTACGTTTTCAGTGAGATTTGGTCACGCCTTATGGAGAGGATTTGCGAGGCGCTTTCAGAGATTAATACTCATCCCGCTCGTCATCTTCATCCGGCTGCTCCATCACGCTGTACGCCACCGCGCAGAACAGCGAGTTGAGGCGCTTCATATCCCCCAGCAGCCCGAGGTGCAGGGAGCTGGTTTCGATACTTTGCACGTTTTGCTGATGCAGACGTTCAACGTGCGCATGAGAGTAGCGACGGTTGAGGATACGGAAGCGGTGCTTGTTGCGGCGCAGACGTCGCGCGCTCGGCACGTCGCTCGAGAAGAAGACCGACATCGCCAGCTTAAGGTTGCTGACCAGCTGCTCGTGCAGGGCCTCTAGCTCTTTTAACCCTTCAATCGAGAAGGCGCGCCGCGCCGCCAGGGATTTATCGGCGATTTCACTGCCCATGCGCTCGACGATATCTGACGCCTGCTCCAGGTTCAGGGACATCTCGATGATTTCCGCCCAGCGGCGAGACTCCTCTTCCGCCAGCTCATCCTGCGGCATCCGCGCCAGATAGAGTTTGATGGCGGTGTAGAGCACGTTGATGTCATCGGCCAGGCGGCGCAGCTCTTTCTCCTCGCGCGGCTCGCCGTGCATCACCTTTTGCAGCCCTTCCAGCATGGTTTCCATCGCGTCGCCCATACGCAGCGTTTCGCGGGCGGCATTGGCTAACGCCAGCGCGGGGGTATCGAGCGCGGAGGTGTCCAGATGCTTCGGCTTGAGCCGCGCATCCAGCTCCGGTTCGTCGCGAATAAGGCGTTCGCAGAAGCGCGCCATCGGGGCGGCAAAAGGCACCATCGCCAGGCAGCGCACCAGGTTGTAGAACACGTGGAAATAGATCACCAGCTCCGCCTTCGGCAGCGGGAGATTATCCATCAGGTTTGCCAGCGGATGGACAAACGGCAGAATGATCAGGCTGCCCACCAGCTTAAACAGCAGGCTCCCAAGCGCCACGCGGCGGGCCGCGGCGTTGGCGGCGCTGTTGTTGAGCATCGCCAGCAGCCCGGAGCCGAGGTTCGCGCCGATCACCAGGCACAGCGCCACCGGGAACGAGATGGCTCCGGCGGCGGTTAGGGTGGCGGTAAGCAGCACGGCGGCCAGGCTGGAATAACTGACGATGGCAAAGACCGCGCCAATCAGCGCGTCCAGCATAATATCGCCGGTCAGCGAGGCGAAAATCACCTGCACGCCGTTCGCCTGGGTAATCGGCGTCACCGCCTGCACAATCAGCTCCAGCGCCAGCAGGATCAGCCCCAGGCCAATCCCCACGCGTCCGAGCTGTCCGGCGCGGCTCTGCTTGCGGCCAAGGAAGAAGATCACGCCGATAAAGATCAGTAGCGGCGAAAGCCACGACAGGTCGAAGGTCAGGATACGCGCCATCAGCGCGGTCCCCACGTCGGCCCCGAGCACAATCACCAGCGCAGGCGTCAGCGCCACCAGATCCTGCGCCACAAACGAGGTGACCAGCATGGTGGTGGCGTTACTGCTTTGCACCAGCGCGGTCACGCCGATGCCTGCGCAGAACGCGAGCGGCTTTTTCTCCACGCTGCGGCTTAATACGGTACGCAGGCGCGCACCAAAGACGCGCATCACGCCGGTCCGGACAATATGTGTGCCCCAGACGAGCAGCGCCACGGCAGAGAGCAGATGTAACAGGGTTAGCACGGCGGTGGGTTCTCCTTATCGTTATACGTTTCCTTGGATCAGTATAAGGGTTTAAACGTAAGAAAGAGACAGGGCACCCTGAAGGTGCCCTGTATGTTGTAAGGAAAAATGAACTTAATCCGCGTCGTAGCCTAAGTTAGGTGCTAACCAGCGCTCCACTTCCGACACGCTCATCCCTTTGCGCTGCGCGTAGTCCTCAATCTGATCGCGCTGAAGCTGCGCCACGGCAAAGTACTTGCTGTCCGGGTGGCTGAAGTACCAGCCCGACACCGACGCGCCCGGCCACATGGCGAAGGACTCGGTGAGTTTCATTCCCGTGTGCGCCTCGACGTCCAGCAGCTTCCAGATAGTGCCCTTTTCGGTATGTTCCGGACAGGCCGGATACCCCGGGGCCGGGCGAATGCCCTGGTAGTTTTCACGGATAAGCTCTTCGTTGCTGAGGTTCTCGTTGGCCGCATAGCCCCAGTGAACCTTGCGCACGCGCTCGTGCAGATACTCCGCGAAGGCTTCCGCCAGGCGGTCTGCGATCGCTTTCACCATGATCTTGTTGTAGTCATCGTGCTGCGCTTCAAAGGCCTCCGCCAGCGCGTCTTCTTCCAGACCGCCGGTCACGGCAAAGGCGCCGATGTAGTCCGCTTTACCGGAAAGTTTCGGCGCAACGAAGTCCGCCAGACAGTAGTTGGCAAAGCCCACTTTTTCGGTTTGCTGACGCAGATGACGGCTCACCGCCAGCACGTGGGTGCGGGTTTCATCACGATAGATTTCAACGTCATCCCCTACGCGGTTCGCCGGGAACAGCCCCACCACGCCGCGCGGGTTAAGGGTCTTCTCGGCGCTCAGGGCGTCGAGCATGTCGTTAGCGTCCTTGAACAGCCGCTTCGCCTCTTCACCCACCACCTCGTCTTCGAGGATGCGCGGATATTTCCCGGCCAGCGACCAGGTCATAAAGAACGGCGTCCAGTCGATGTAGTTACGCAGCGTTTCGATGCTGGCAGTGACGTCCTGCACGCCCAGACGGTGCGCCACGGGCGGCGTATAGCTGGACCAGTCGAACGCCAGATCGTTATCGCGCGCCGCCTGTAACGACACCGGCGGGGTGCGCGGTTTTTTACGGGCGTGCTGAATACGCACGGTTTCGTACTCTTTACGGGTACGCGCCACAAAGTCGTCGCGCTGGGTGGCCGACAGCAGCGACGAGACCACGCCCACGGTGCGCGAGGCGTTCTGCACGTAGACCGTCGGGCCGCTGTAGTTCTGCTCGATTTTCACCGCCGTGTGCGCCTTCGAGGTGGTCGCCCCGCCAATCAGCAGCGGAATGGTAAAGCCCTGGCGCTCCATCTCTTTGGCCACGTTAACCATTTCGTCCAGCGACGGGGTGATCAGCCCGGAGAGGCCAATCAGGTCGGCATTCACCTCGCGCGCGGTTTTGAGGATTTTATCCGCCGGCACCATCACGCCGAGGTCGATAATTTCGTAGTTGTTACATTGCAGCACCACGCCGACGATGTTTTTGCCGATGTCGTGAACGTCGCCCTTCACGGTAGCAATCACCATCTTGCCGTTGCTGGAGCCTTTCTCTTTGCTGGCTTCAATGTAGGGTTCAAGGTAGGCCACCGCCTGCTTCATCACGCGGGCGGATTTCACCACCTGCGGCAGGAACATTTTACCCTCACCAAACAGATCGCCGACCACGTTCATGCCGTCCATCAGCGGCCCTTCGATCACCTCAATCGGCCGCGCGGCCTGCTGGCGCGCCTCTTCGGTATCCTGCTCAATAAATTCGGTGATGCCTTTCACCAGCGAATATTCCAGACGCTTTTTCACGTCCCAGGCGCGCCACTCGGCCTGCTGGACGTTTGCCGCCTCATCCGATTTGCTGCCTCGATATTTCTCCGCCAGATCCAGCATCCGTTCGGTGGCATCGTCACGGCGGTTCAGGATCACGTCTTCCACCGCGTCGCGCAGCTCGGCGGGCAGATCGTCGTAAATCGCCAGCTGTCCGGCGTTGACAATCCCCATGTCCATGCCGTTACGGATGGCGTAATAGAGGAACACGGCGTGGATCGCTTCACGCACCGGGTCGTTGCCGCGGAACGAGAAGGATACGTTCGACACGCCGCCGGAGATCAGGGCGTGCGGCAGCTCGCGCTTGATGTCCTCGCACGCGCCGATAAAGTCCTGAGCGTAGTTGTTGTGCTCTTCGATACCCGTCGCCACGGCAAAGATGTTCGGGTCGAAAATGATGTCTTCCGGCGGGAAGCCCACCTCTTCGGTCAAAATCTTGTACGCGCGGCGGCAAATCTCGATTTTGCGCTCGCGGGTATCGGCCTGGCCCACTTCGTCAAAGGCCATTACCACCACCGCCGCACCGTAGCGGCGCACCAGCTTCGCGTGGTGGATAAAGATATCCACGCCCTCTTTCATCGAAATCGAGTTAACGATGCCTTTACCCTGAATGCACTTCAGCCCTTTTTCGATGACTTCCCATTTGGAGGAGTCGATCATGATCGGCACGCGGGCGATGTCCGGTTCCCCGGCAATCAGGTTGAGGAAACGCACCATCGCCGCTTCGGCGTCGAGCATCCCCTCGTCCATGTTGATATCGATGATCTGCGCGCCGCTTTCCACCTGCTGGCGCGCCACGTCCAGCGCTTCGCTGTACTTCTCTTCTTTAATCAGACGCTTGAACTTCGCGGAGCCGGTGACGTTGGTACGTTCCCCCACGTTCACAAACAGGCTGTCGTCGCCGATGGTCAACGGCTCGAGTCCGGACAGACGACAGGCAACCGGCAGCTCGGGCAGCTTGCGCGGCGGCAGACCGGCAACGGCGTTGCTCATCGCCGCGATGTGCTCCGGCGTGGTGCCGCAGCAGCCGCCGACGATATTCAGAAAACCGGACTCGGCCCACTCGCGGATTTGCGCCGCCATGGTGTTGGCATCCAGATCGTACTCGCCAAACGCATTCGGCAGCCCGGCGTTCGGGTGGGCGGTGACGTAGCATTCCGCAATGCGAGAAAGCTCCTGCACGTACTGGCGCAGTTCGTCCGGCCCCAGCGCACAGTTCAGGCCGAAGGAGAGCGCCTCCGCGTGGCGCAGGGAGTTGTAAAACGCTTCGGTGGTCTGGCCGGACAGCGTACGCCCGGAGGCGTCGGTGATGGTGCCGGAAATCATGATCGGCAGGTCAACGCCCAGCGCCTCGAACTCCTCTTTCACCGCGTAAATGGCGGCTTTGGCGTTGAGGGTGTCGAACACCGTTTCAATCAGGATCAGATCGGAACCGCCTTCCACCAGCGCTCGGGTCGATTCACGATAGGCCGCCACCAGCTGGTCAAAGGTAATATTTCGAAACGCCGGGTCGTTCACGTCCGGCGAAATTGACGCGGTGCGGTTGGTCGGGCCAAGCACCCCGGCAACGTAGCGCGGCTTGTCCGGCGTGCGGGCCGTCCATTCGTCAGCGCAGGCGCGGGCAAGCTTCGCCGCTTCATAGTTGATTTCCGCCGACAGGGATTCCATCTGGTAATCCGCCATCGCGATAGTTGTCGAGTTGAAGGTGTTGGTTTCAACGATATCCGCGCCCGCTTCGAAGTAGGCGTTGTGGATATCCTTAATAACGGACGGCTTGCTGAGCACCAGCAGGTCGTTGTTCCCTTTCAGATCGCACGGCCAGTCGGCGAAGCGCTCGCCGCGGAAATCGTCTTCACTCAGACGGTAGCCCTGGATCATGGTGCCCATGCCGCCGTCCAGCACCAGAATTCGTTCATTTAACTGCGCACGCAGTTGCTTCACTTTGCTGCTCACACTTGCTCCCGACAACGCTCAACATGGCCAAAAAGGCTGCGGTTCATACTGGCATAATCTCGCGGGGTGGAAAAGTCACCCGGCGGTAACATGAGACATGTTCACCATCACTCCTCCGATCAGTCAGGATAACGGTTGCAAAATCACCAAATAAAACGAAAATGATTTCCACGATACAGAAAAGGAGTCGTTATGGTCGCCACCGTTCCCGCCAAGCGCGGCAGAAAACCTGCTGCAACCACAGCCGCTCAGCCCGGCGGACAGGTTCAGTCCCTGACGCGCGGCCTGAAGCTGCTGGAATGGATCGCCGAGTCGCACGGCAGCGTGGCCCTGACGGAGCTGGCGCAGCAGGCTGGCCTGCCGAACTCTACGACGCACCGCCTGCTGACCACCATGCAGCAGCTGGGGTTTGTGCGTCAGGTCGGCGAGCTGGGCCACTGGGCGGTGGGCGCACACGCGTTTATCGTCGGCAGCAGCTTCCTGCAAAGCCGCAATCTTCTGGCTATCGTGCACCCTATCCTGCGCAAGCTGATGGAGGATTCAGGCGAAACGGTGAACCTGGCGGTGCTGGATCAGAGCGACCATCAGGCTATCATCATCGACCAGGTGCAGTGTACGCAGCTGATGCGTATGTCCGCGCCAATTGGCGGTAAGCTGCCGATGCACGCCTCCGGAGCGGGAAAAGCGTTTCTGTCCCAGCTGAGCGAGGAACAGGTCACGGGGCTGCTGCACCGCAAAGGGCTGCACGCCTACACCCACGCCACGCTGGTTTCGCCTGTTCACCTGAAAGAAGATCTCGCCCTGACCCGCAAGCGTGGCTATTCGTTTGACGATGAAGAACACGCGCTGGGCTTGCGCTGTCTGGCGGCCTGCATTTTTGACGAGCATCGCGAGCCGTTTGCCGCTATCTCGATTTCCGGGCCGATTTCACGCATGACGGACGACCGCGTGACCGAGCTGGGGGCGCTGGTGATCAAGGCGGCGAAAGAGGTTACGCTGGCGTACGGTGGGATCCGTTAGTAGGCCCGGTAAGCGCAGCGCCACCGGGCGATGAGGCTGCACTGCGGCCTGATGCCCTCACCCCGGCCCTCTTCCACAGGGAGAGGGGGAAAAACGAATGCTAAACCGCTGCTTGCGCCGGTACGCGTAAACATCCTCCACATGCCCATTCTTGATCCGCGTTTGCAGGCCTTTCCAGTAGCTGGCGCGGAACAGATCCTCATGCATCTCTTCAAACAGCGGTCCGATGCGCGGGTCGGCGCACAGCCAGTGGCGAAACTCCTCCGGGAACACGTCCCCCGGCGACACGCTGTACCACGGCTCGCCGGACAGTTCATCTTCCGGGTAGCGCGGCGGCGGAATATCGCGGAAATTCACCTCGGTCATGTAGCAAATTTCATCGTAATCGTAGAACACCACGCGCCCGTGGCGGGTAACGCCGAAATTTTTAAACAGCATATCGCCCGGAAAAATATTGGCGGCGGCAAGCTGGCGGATGGCGTTGCCGTACTCCTCAATCGCATCGCGCAGCGCCTGGCCGCTGGACTGCTCGAGCCAGATGTTGAGCGGCACCATGCGGCGCTCGATGTAAAGATGGCTAATGGCAATTTTATCGCCAAGATCGGCGATCTTCGCCGGGGCTTCCTGCATTAACAGCGCCATCAGCGCCGGATCGATCTGCTGTTTATCCAGCACAAAATTTTCAAACTCCTGGGTATCGGCCATCCGCCCGACGCGGTCGTGCTCTTTTACCAGCTGGTAGCATGCGCGGACGTGCGCGGCGGTCATCTCCTTTTGCGGCGCGAACCGGTCTTTAATCACCTTAAACACCCGGTCAAAACCGGGCAGGGTGAACACCAGCATCACCATGCCACGAATGCCGGGCGCTTCGATAAACTGCTCGTCCGCGGTAGTGACGTAGCGCAGATACTCGCGATAACTCTCCGTTTTGGCGTGCTTCTGACAGCCAATCGCCATATACAGCTCGGCGGTGGTTTTGCCCGGCAGGATCTCGCGCAGCCACTCCACCAGGGCGGCGGGCAGCGGCGCGTATACCATGAAATAGGAGCGGGCGAAGCCAAACACGATGCTGGCCTCGGCGCTGCTGGTCAGGCAGGTATCGACAAACAGCTCACCGTCATCGGTGCGGTGAATGGGCAACAAAAACGGCACGACGGCCGATGGCGTGACCAGCTTGCCGACCAGCCAGGCGGCTTTATTACGGTAGAAAAGCTCGTTGGCGACCTGCAAATGGCTCTGACTCAGCACCTCGTCGCCAAAGGTTTCATTGAGATGGGCAATGATAAAGCCGATATCCCGCGTTTTATTCTCCCAGGGCAGGCGCAGCGGTAGGTCGGTTAACACGCGATTCAGCAGCGTTTCCCAGCCGCTATCAGGGTAAAAATCTTTCGCCAACGGACGCGGGATAGTGCGAAAGCGGCGTTCGGGCTGGGAGCTGAAAATAAATAACCGCTCAGGAGACAGCGAGCGGTGGTCAAATAACCGGCAATAGACGGAGTTGAAAAAGCTCTCCGCAATCTCGAAGCGAGGGTAATCGGGCAACAGATGGGTGTAATGCTCCTTCACGCGCAGCAGAAACGCGGCGTCGGGGCTTTTGCCGTCGGTGATGCAGCGCAGCTGTTCCACCACCAGGCCGACATGGTGATCGTAGAGATGGATACGCTGCTTCATGGCCTGCTGAACGGCGTGCCAGTCAGCCTGTTCAAAGCGCTGCTGGGCACCGGACGTGACTTCCAGAAAACGGCCATACTGCGCGTCAAAACCTTGCAGAATGGTTTGTGCTATCAGTAATTCCAGGCCACGCGTCATAGGCTCCCCTCACCCCGGCCCTCTCCCCAAAGGGGCGAGGGAGAAAAACAGACCCGCACCAGACCGTCCCCTCTCCCCTGCGGGGAGAGGGTTAGGGTGAGGGGGGAAACCATCAGAACTGCGCTTCTTCGGTCGACCCCGTCAGCGCGGTAACGGAGGAGGCCCCGCCCTGAATGATGGTGGTCACCTTATCAAAGTAACCTGTCCCCACCTCCTGCTGATGCGAGACAAAGGTGTAGCCGTCTTTCGCCGAGGCAAATTCCGGCTGCTGCACCTTCTCAACGTAGTGCTTCATGCCCTCGCCCTGAGCGTACGCGTGCGCCAGGTCGAACATGTTGAACCACATGCTGTGGATCCCCGCGAGGGTGATGAACTGGTATTTATAGCCCATGTCCGACAGCTGCTGCTGGAAGCTGGCGATGGTGTTATCGTCCAGATTCTTCTGCCAGTTGAAGGACGGCGAGCAGTTATAGGCCAGCAGCTTGCCCGGGTATTTCGCGTGAATAGCGTCAGCAAAGCGCTGCGCCAGCGCCAGATCCGGCGTTGAGGTTTCACACCACACCAGATCCGCATAGGGCGCATACGCCAGGCCGCGGCTGATGGCCTGTTCAATACCCGCGTGAGTCCGGTAGAACCCTTCGCTGGTGCGCTCGCCGGTAATAAATTCGCTGTCATACGGGTCGCAGTCTGAGGTGATCAGGTCCGCAGCGTCGGCATCGGTACGGGCAATCACCAGCGTCGGCACGCCGAGCACGTCAGCCGCCAGACGCGCGGCAACCAGCTTCTGAATCGCTTCCTGGGTCGGGACCAAAACTTTCCCGCCCATATGGCCGCATTTTTTCACCGACGCCAGCTGATCTTCGAAGTGAACCGCCGCTGCACCGGCTTCAATCATCGATTTCATCAGCTCAAACGCGTTCAGCACGCCGCCGAAGCCGGCCTCTGCGTCCGCCACGATCGGCAGGAAGTAATCCACAAAGCGCGGATCGTTTGGCTCAATGCCCGCAGACCACTGGATCTGATCTGCACGGCGGAAGGTGTTGTTGATCCGATCCACCACCGACGGCACGGAGTTGGCCGGGTAGAGCGACTGATCCGGGTACATGCTGGACGCGAGGTTAGCGTCGGCCGCTACCTGCCAGCCCGACAGATAGATAGCTTCAATTCCCGCTTTCGCCTGCTGCAACGCCTGCCCGCCGGTCAGTGCGCCGAGGCTGTTGATATAGCCCTTTTTAGAGCCGCCGTGCAGCAATTCCCACATCTTCGCCGCGCCGTTCTGTGCCAGCGTGCATTCCGGATTGACCGAGCCGCGCAATTTCACCACTTCCTCGGCGCTGTACGGGCGACGAATGCCTTCCCAGCGCGGCTGAGTCCACTCTTTCTGTAATTCTTCGATCTGTTGGGTACGGGTTTTCATGTGCAGATGCTCCATATTGTTATGTGGTGGATTACGCCAGCAGGCGGTAGCCCGGCAGGGTGAGGAAGTCGATTAAGTCGTCTGAAGTGGTGATCTGCTCCATCAGGCGGGCGGCATCGTCAAAACGTCCGCTGCTGAAGCGGTGCTCGCCCAGCTCGTCCTGGATGACCCGCATCTCTTCGGCAAGCATCTGGCGGAACAGCGCTTTGGTGACCACCTGACCGTTGCTGAGTTTCTTTTGATGGTGGATCCACTGCCAGATAGAGGTACGCGAAATCTCCGCCGTGGCGGCATCTTCCATCAGGCCGTAGATCGGCACGCAGCCGTTGCCGGAGATCCACGCTTCGATGTACTGCACGGCGACGCGGATATTGGCGCGCATCCCCTCTTCGGTACGTTCACCTTCGCACGGTGCCAGCAGCTGCTCTGCCGCCGTCGGCGAGTCCTCTTCGCGGGTCAAAAACAGCTGGTTTTTGTTATCACCGAGCACGCGGCTAAAGACCTCCATCGCCGTATCGGCCAGGCCCGGGTGCGCAATCCAGGTACCGTCGTGACCGTTACGCGCTTCCAGCTCTTTATCGGCCTTCACCTTATTGAGCACCTGATTGTTACGCTCAACGTCTTTGCTCGGGATAAACGCCGCCATGCCGCCCATCGCAAATGCACCGCGCTTGTGACAGGTTTTGATCAGCAGGCGCGAATAGGCGCTGAGGAAAGGCTTATCCATAGTGACAACCTGACGGTCCGGCAGCACGCGATCGGGATGGTTTTTCAGGGTCTTGATGTAGCTGAAGATGTAATCCCAGCGTCCGCAGTTCAGCCCGACAATGTGGTCGCGCAGGGCGTGCAGAATTTCATGCATCTGGAAAACGGCGGGGAGGGTTTCAATCAGCAGCGTCGCTTTGATGGTGCCGCGCGGCAGGTTGAAACGATCTTCGGCGTAGCTGAACACCTCGCTCCACCAGGCTGCCTCCTGCCAGGACTGGGTTTTTGGCAGGTAAAAATAGGGGCCGCTGCCTTTTGCCAGCAGGGCTTTATAGTTGTGGAAGAAGTACAGGGCGAAATCAAACAGGCTCCCCGGGATGACATCGCCACGCCAGGTCACGTGCTTTTCAGGCAGATGGAGGCCACGCACGCGGCAAATCAACACAGCCGGATCCGGCTTGAGCTGGTAGATTTTTCCGGCTTCGTTGGTATAGCTGATGGTGCCGTTAACGGCATCGCGCAGGTTGATCTGCCCGTCAATCACTTTGCGCCAGTCCGGCGCCAGCGAATCTTCGAAATCGGCCATGAAGACTTTGACGTTCGCGTTCATGGCGTTAATGACCATCTTGCGCTCTACCGGGCCGGTGATCTCAACGCGGCGATCCTGCAAATCTTCAGGAATACCGCGGATTTTCCAGTCGCCATTTCTAATGGAAGCAGTTTCCGAAATAAATCCCGGAAGCTTCCCGTTATCGATTTCCTGCTGCTGGTGAACGCGTGCGCTCAGCAGCTGATTGCGCTTGGGCGCGAAGCGGATCACCAGCTCGGTCAGGAATTCGACGGCCTCCGGCGTTAATATTTGCTCTTCTTGTGCGCCGTATGGCTGGTTAAAGGCCAGTTCATCGGCCGTGGTTGCCTGTTGAGTCATGATTCTGCTCCTCATCAAAGATCGAAAATACTCCCCCCGATGCGAGCGAAAGATCGTTGGGTAGTTTTCGCTCAGCAGAATTAAGACTATCTATAAATTTTCTAAAATCAAAAACAATTTCCATTTTTAATTTAAAATACTATTAACATATTGATTACAATGAATTTAAAGTTTTATTAGATGTTGAGTTTCATTTCGGAAATAAAAAAGGCACCCGAAGGTGCCTCTTATGAGTAGCTGAAACGCTTTAGGATCGTTTTGTGTAGCAGATTACTCCAGCGTCGGATTCATGTGACGCAGATCGTACGGCGTGATCTGATAGACGTAATAGTTCAGCCAGTTGGTAAACAGCAAATTTCCGTGGCTGCGCCAGGAAGCCCGGGGCGTGTTCTGCGGATCGTTTTTCGGGAAATAGTTATACGGAACGTCCGGGTTTAATCCCGCCTCTACATCGCGGAAATATTCTGCGGCGAGGGTATGGGGATCGTATTCAGGATGTCCGGTAACAAACGCGATGCGCTTGTCTTTACTGGCAAACAGGTAGGCATCGCCATCTTCCGTTTCAGCCAGGATCTCCAGATCGGTGTAATCACGAATCAGCTGCGCCGGGAAATCAGCGTAGCGGGAGTGCGGAGCGAGGAAGGTATCATCGAATCCGCGCGTCAGCAGCGCATGGGGATGCAAAATGTGGTGCTCATACACGCCAGAAAGCTTTTCGGTGCGCGTTTGCTTAGGAATGCCATAAAGAATGTTCAGCGCGGCCTGAACCGCCCAACAGACAAAGAGCGTGGAGGTGACGTGATCTTTTGCCCATTCCAGTACCTGCTGGATCTGCGGCCAGTAGGCGACGTCATTAAACTCAACCAGCCCAAGCGGTGCGCCGGTGACGATCAGGCCATCGAAGTTATCATCGCGGATGTCTTCGAAATTACAGTAGAAGTTATTGAGATGCTCCGATGGGGTATTGCGCGACTCGCGGGCATCGATCCGCAGTAGCTGAATATCAACCTGAAGCGGCGAGTTGGAGAGTAAACGCAGGAACTGATTCTCCGTTTCGATCTTTTTCGGCATCAGATTGAGAATAAGCACCTTCAACGGGCGAATTTCCTGACCTGTAGCACGTGAAGCCGTCATGACGAAGACATTCTCTTCACGTAAGAAATTGACGGCTGGTAGCTCGTCCTGCACCCGAATCGGCATAACCTTAAATCCTCACAGCATACGTATAAACGTTTAGACATCCAGACAGCTAACGATAACGAGAAACCATTGGAATGTCGAGCCTGCAAGACCAAGGTGAGAAAGTTTCAAGGAAGGGATATTGTGCGGTTTGATGCCCTCACCCCGCCCCTCTCCCGCAGGGAGAGGGAGAAAACAAAAGCAAAAAACCCCGCACCTTTCGGTACGGGGTTTTTCTTGATTGATGCCTGGCAGTTCCC
>NZ_JAKCMV010000041.1 GCF_021440515.1 Enterobacter asburiae
TTACAGCCGGACCAGGGTGTCGCTGTAACGCAGTTATCTATATGAAATCATTCTCATCGCTTTAAGAGAAAAATTACGGGGGAACCCTCTCCCACCGGGAGAGGGCGCAAACACTAAAAACGGTAACGCCTGTTACCGTTTTGCTTTTACCTCGTAGCCGCCACCCGGCTTTTTTTACTCCCGACGCGCGATATCCGCAAATTTCGCATCCAGCATTTTCGCCAGATCGGCCGCCGCCAGTTCAATGTCCAGCCCGCGCTTGCCGCCGGAGATAAAGATGGTGTCAAACTCCTGCGAAGGGGCGTCAATCAGCGTCGGCAGGCGCTTTTTCTGTCCCAGCGGGCTGATCCCGCCCACCAGATACCCGGTCGTGCGTTGCGCAACCATCGGGTCGGCCATATCAACCTTTTTCGCCCCTAATGCTTTAGCAACCTTCTTTAGATCGAGCTGCCCGGCAACGGGGGTGACCGCAACGGCGAGGTGCTTCATATCCCCGTTCACCGCGACCAGCAGCGTCTTATAGACCTGGTCTGCGTTCAGCCCCAGCTTGCGCACCACTTCGTCGCCAAAATTGGTTTCATTTGGATCGTGATCGTAAGTGTGGATCCGGAAGGTGATTTTGTTTTTTTCGAGTAATTTAACGGCGGGAGTCATAGCTATCCTTCTTGCGACAGACGATTTATGCGTAAAGCATACGCCTGACGTTTGTCTAAAAAATAGCACCATCTTGCGCATATAGTGTTGGCAGTGATGGTCACTTTGAGCGACAATCGGCTCAACCGAAGGTCTCCTTCGGCATAATAAAAACGATGAAATTCCTCTTTGACGGGCCAATAGAGATATTGGCCATTTTTTTTATTTCAGCAGCGACGGCAAATTTCCTTCTCCGTACAAATGCAGCGCCCCGACGGCCACCACGTAGCGCCCGGCAGGCAGGGCATACAGCGCTTCTCGCCAGGCCCGGTTGCGCTCGTTCATCAGCACATCGTACAGCGACTGGCTGAAGGTGGCAGGCAGCACGGGCTTATCATCCGCAGGCGGCGACTCCAGCCACCAGCCCACCATTACCTGCAATAACCGCGCGTTGGTATGCCAGTGCGTCAGGGTGTCGTCCAGCAGCAGCAGGCCATCGTCCGGAAGCTGGCGCAGCAAATCAACCTGACTGTCCGCCCCTTCAAGCTCGATAATCGGCAGATCCTGCGCCCGGGCAACGTTGAGCAACTGGTAATCAATGCCGTATTCCCCGCGCAGGCCCAGACGCTGCGCCTGGGTCGCCTGGAGCACCATCGCAATTTGCCACAGGGGCTGGGTTTCCAGCATCGACAGGGATAAACCGAGCTCGTCCGCCGCGCGGGTCAGCCCGGCAAGCTGGTCTTCGCTAAGACGTTCATTCAGCGGGGGAGGAATGTCCAGCCCGGCAAAGGGAGATTCGCTGCCGGAAATATCCGCTTCGACCACCAGCGCATCGGCTTTGCGCAACAGGTTGAGCAGAGCGGGCGGGAGAGGCGACATCCCGGAGGTGCCCATATGGATGCTGCCGACAAGGTGCAGATGCTGCCCGCCGGGCAGTGAAATATCGATGCCGGGCCAGGCGTAGCGACGGGGAAACAGGGCGCGAAACGATGTTTTTATACGATTAAACAGGCTCATACGCGCTCCATAAACGGAAAGGTTCATGCTAGCGCGTACGAGTACAAGGTTCAATCTTTCGGTTTAAACCGCAGCAGGCGGTTGGCGTTGCTCACCACGGTGATGGAGGAGAGCGCCATCGCCGCACCCGCCACCACCGGGTTCAGCAGCGTGCCCGTCAGCGGCCATAAGATCCCGGCGGCAATCGGAATGCCGAGAGAGTTATAGACAAAGGCCCCGAGCAGGTTTTGCTTCATGTTGCGCAACGTCGCTTTCGCGATAGACAGCGCGTCGGCTACCCCCATCAGGCTGTGGCGCATCAGGGTAATGGCGGCGGTTTCAATGGCGACATCGCTGCCGCCGCCCATCGCAATCCCCACGTCCGCCTGCGCCAGCGCCGGGGCGTCGTTAATGCCGTCGCCGACCATCGCCACCTGTCGTCCCTGGCCTTGCAGCTTTTTGATGGCATCGGCTTTGCCGTCCGGCAGCACGCCCGCAATCACCTCATCAATACCCGCCTCTTTCGCGATAGCGTTGGCGGTGGTCGGGTTATCCCCCGTCAGCATTACCAGACGATAGCCCGCGCGGTGCAGGCGCTGTAGCGCCTCGACGCTGTCCTGACGCAGCGGATCGCGAATGGCGAACAGCGCGGCGGCTTTACCGTCAACGGCCAGCAGCACCGGCGTTGCGCCCCGTGAGGCCTGCGCTTTCAGGTCATCGTCGAGCGCGGAGGTATCAATGCCGTTCTCATGCAGCAGTGCCTGGTTGCCGAGCAGCAGCGCGTGATTGTCCACGTCACCGCTTACCCCCAGCCCGCGCAGGGTGCGGAAATTATTGACCTGCGGCAGCGAAGGCTCTGCCGCTTTATCCAGAATGGCGCGCGCCAGCGGGTGGCTGGAACCCTGCTCCAGCGCGGCGGCGAGGCGCAGCGCGTCGGCTTCGCTAATGCCTGCGGTGGTAATAGCCACGACCTGCGGTTTCCCTTCGGTCAGCGTGCCGGTTTTATCAAACACCAGCGTATCGAGAGTGCTGGCGCGTTGCAGGGCGTCGGCGTCACGAACCAGTACGCCAAATTCGGCGGCGCGACCGACGCCGGAAATAATCGACATCGGCGTTGCCAGACCCAGCGCGCAAGGGCAGGCGATAATCAGCACCGTGGTGGCAATCACCAGGGTGTACACAATCTGCGGAGCCGGGCCAAAGAAGTACCAGATAGCGGCGCTCAGCAGGGCAATACCCACCACCACCGGCACGAAAATGGCGGAGATTTTATCGGCGAGCTGGCCGATTTCCGGTTTACTGCTCTGCGCCTGGCGCACCATGCGAATAATGCGCGACAGCGTGGTGTGGCTGCCGACGGCGCTGGCGCGAAACAGCACGCTGCCGTCCTGCACGACCGTCCCGGCATGAACCGCATCGCCTTCGGATTTCTGCTGCGGAACCGGCTCCCCGGTAAGCATGGCTTCATCCAGCCAGGCTTCTCCCTGGGTGATTTCCCCGTCAACCGGGACGCGATTCCCGGTGGTCAGGCGCAGCGTCATGCCCGGCTGCACGTCAGCCAGTGGGACGCTCTTTTCCCCGTCATCCGTGACAACGCGCGCCGTCGGCGGGGTTAAATCGAGCAATCTTTCCAGCGCCTTTGAGGAGCGCTGACGCGCCCGCGCCTCAAGCATATGGCCGAGGTTAATCAGACCGATTATCATCGCGCTGGCTTCGTAATAAAGGTGGCGCGCCTCCATCGGGAACCACTGCGGCCAGACGTTGACGCTCATGGAGTAGAGCCACGCCGCGCCCGTACCGAGGGCGACCAGCGTATCCATGGTCGCGGTGCGGTTTTTCAGGCTTTTCCAGGCGCTGGTATAGAAGTGACCGCCCGCGAAGACCATCACGGCGAGGGTAATCAGCCCGATCGCCAGCCACAGGGAGCGGTTGTCGTCGGTGACCATCATGTTGTCGCCGATCATTCCCCAGACCATCACCGGGATCCCCACCAGCAGCGCGACAATCGCCTGCCAGCGGAAGCGTTTCATGGTGGCGACGGCGGTTTCCTGCTGGCGCTCGCGACGTTTGGCGTCATCTTCGATGGCCTCTGCGCCGTAGCCCGCTTTTTCAACCGCCTGCACTAAATCTGCGGCGGAGGCACTGCCCATCACCAGCGCAGTACGCTCCGCAAGATTGACCCGTGCCTGCGCGACGCCCGGTACCGCCTGCAAGGCGTTTTGTACCCGGGAAACGCAGCTGGCGCAGCTCATGCCGTTGATCAGCAGCTGTTGGCTGTCATCAATATCATCAGCTACCGGAAGCTCAGGAGTGGCCGCTGTCAGTGCTTCCGACGGGAGTGATGACTCTGCCAGCGGTTTAGCCTTTGGGTGGCTTAGCTCCGCCCCGTAACCGGCCTGTTTGATGGTCTCGATCAGCGCGTCGGCGCTGGCGCTACCGATTACCGCAGCGTGATCGATCGTCACGTCCGCGCTTTCAACGTCAGGACGCTGTTCCAGACTTTCTTTAACGCGTTTGACGCAGTGGCCGCAGGAGAGGCCGTCCAGCGTCAGATCAATGGTGTGAGACATAATAAAACTCCCGTATAATGACTGGTCAGTTATTGACCTTTTTAACGCTTTTCGCTAACTGTTATAAAGGTTAAACCTTCCATCAAGGGGAAGGTCAAGGGGGAAATGTGAATATCAGTGACGTTGCGAAAAAAACCGGATTAACCAGCAAAGCGATTCGCTTTTACGAAGAGAAGGGGCTGGTCACGCCGCCGCTGCGCAGTGAAAACGGCTACCGCAGCTATACGCAGCTGCATCTCGACGAGCTGACGCTGCTGCGCCAGGCCCGGCAGGTGGGGTTTAATCTGGAAGAGTGCGGCGAGCTGGTGCAGCTGTTTAACGATCCGAAGCGCCACAGCGCGGACGTTAAAAAACGCACGCTGGAAAAAGTGGCGGAAATCGAACGCCACATTGCCGAGCTACAGGAGATGCGCACCCAGCTGCTGTCCCTGGCGGCGTCCTGTCCGGGCGATGACAGCGCCGACTGCCCGATTATCGACAATCTTTCCGGCTGCTGCCACCGCAAGGCCCACGCTTAACGGGCTTTCACCCGCAGGGTGATCCCCTCTACCGCAATGACCTCTACCCGCGTCCCCGCGCTGAGGTCATCGTCTGCGACTACCGGCCAGGAGCTGTCCCCCACGCGCATGTGGCCGCGCCCGTTAACCAGCGTAGTATCCAGCGTAAAGTGCTTACCGATAATCTGCTGCCCGCGCTGGTTAAGATACGCGTCGGCGGGTTTTTGCTCCTTCACCTGGCGGTTCAGCCAGCGCCACCACAGCCACGCGGCCACCAGCGTCAGCACCGCAAACATCGCCCCCTGCCACGCCCAGTCGAGGGGCAGCAGCCAGACGATCAGCCCGGTTAACACTGCCGCGACGCCGCTCCAGAGCAAATAGCCGTTGCCGCCGAGCATCTCGGCGGCCAGCAGCAGGCCGCCAAGACTCAGCCAGAAGGCATGAGGATGTGCGACGATGAGTTCAATCATTTTCTGCGCTCGTTTCCGCTGTCTTTGATCAGTTCAGAGATACCGGCAATCGACCCCATCAGGCTGCTGGCATCGAGCGGCATCATCACCACTTTGCTGTTGTTCGCAGAGCCGATCTCTTTCAGGGCATCGGTATATTTCTGCGCGACGAAGTAGTTCACGGCCTGAATATCCCCGGCGGCAATCGCTTCGGACACCATCTGGGTCGCGCGGGCTTCCGCCTCTGCCGAACGTTCACGGGCTTCGGCTTGCAGGAAGGCGGACTGGCGCTCCCCTTCGGCTTTGAGGATCTGCGACTGTTTTTCCCCTTCGGCCTTCAGGATCTCCGCCTGACGCACGCCTTCGGCCTCAAGAATATAGGCGCGCTTGGTACGCTCGGCTTTCATCTGGGCGTTCATGGAGGCGATCAGCTCCGCCGGTGGGCGCACGTCGCGGATCTCAATACGGGTGACTTTGATCCCCCACGGGTTCGTCGCCTGATCGACGATGTGCAGCAGGCGGGTGTTAATGCTGTCGCGCTGTGAGAGCATCTCGTCCAGCTCCATTGAGCCTAATACCGTGCGTATGTTTGTCATCGTGAGGTTCACGATAGCGAGTTCGAGGTTGCTGACCTCATAGGCGGCCTTTGGCGCGTCGATCACCTGAATAAAACAGACCGCATCGATGGTGACGTTGGCGTTGTCCTTGGAGATCACTTCCTGGGAAGGAATATCCAGCACCTGCTCCATCATGTTGATTTTACGACCGATCCGGTCCATGAAGGGGACGATAAGGCTCAGGCCAGGCTGAAGCGTTTTGGTGTAGCGGCCAAAGCGTTCGACGGTCCACTGATAGCCCTGCGGAACAATTTTGACGCCCGCGCCAACGATAACCAGCGCGACGAAGATAAGGACAGGAATAACGATGAGCATAAAACCTCCTGTTTTGAATGCTGCAAAGAGAAACTGCGGGAGTGTTAGCCGTAAGTATATCGGCTATCGCTCAGAAATTCGCCCCTGTAAAGAGGTGGGAAACGGACTGCCCCGCCCAATGAGCAGGGCATAAAGGCTAGTCTTCGGAATGGGTATAGCTGAAATCGGTAATGAACCCGTCACCCGCCTCGGCGATGGCGCGGGAAAGTCCCTGATAATAATTTTCCAGCCCGATGGCCTCGATCTGCTGGATCTGCTCGCGAATAGGGGCGCAGAACAGCACCGCGTTCCCCGCTTCCACGCGTTTGTTGTTGGGCGGGAGATCGCCTGCAATGGCTTTAAACCAGGTTCGGATCCCCTGCTTTAAGTTGTTCGGCGCTTTGGCCAGATTATCGATCCCGGTCAGGACTTGCAGGGTCGGGAACTCGTCGGCGAAAACGGCGGTTTTCATGCGATCGAAGAACTGGCTGAATAGCTCGAAGGATCCGAGATCGGTCACGCGCGGTTTGGTGGTTTTGCCGTTCTTGTTGCCAATTTTACTGGTGGTGTAGGCCGGTGACGGCACCGCATTGAACTTCTCCAGTTCCAGCCCGAACAGCAGATTACAGTGGGCGCGACGCTCTTTAAGCGGGTAGGAGAGAAGCACATCAATAAACTGGGTCGCTTTTACATCCGCGAGGTCATGGTTGATAAGCCACTGGGTGCGGGAAAACTCGGCCGGAGACACAAACCAGGCGGGCACCTCGGTGAAGCGTCTGGATTTCCCTTTACCATCAAATTCAAGGAACTCAGAACCATTATTAAAGGCGAAATAGCAATTTTTAAAACTGCCAATAGTGGTATTGACGATAAGCGCTTTCTTCACAAAATCGACGACTTCTGCACCGATGACAAAACGTGTGAGTTCCGAGGTTTTGATGACTTCCATTAATGTTTCCACATCAGGAACGCCTGGCTTAAGGGAAGGGAACTCATAAAAGATATGTGTCATGTTGCATACTTCCTATAATTATAAGAATGACATATTGCTGGCGAAAAATTCTAACACTACTCACTGCCTGAGGCCATGCGCCCCCGTGGTGAGAAAACCGGCGAGATCACAAATGGAAGAAATACGTTACTTTTTAATGTCAATATGTCAAACCTTGTTGACATCATGAAGACTATTATTTTTAAACACTATGTGTCTTTTGAGTGTTTTGATGGCGTTAACGTTAAACACTTAAGTAAGTCTGATGGAAGAAACGTAAAAAGATAAGCCGCAGATATTGAGGACTTATTCAATAAGCCGCGCGCATAATAGCGCTTCTGGGATGCAGTGACTGGAAATACGATGAGTGATAAAAACATTATTTTGCATATCAAGGATGTAGGCTATCGCGTTGGCGAAAACAGGATCCTTGAACACGTCAACTTTTGCCTTTCGCCGGGTGAGTTCAAGCTGATCACCGGCCCGTCAGGCTGTGGCAAGAGCACATTACTTAAGATCGTGGCCTCGCTGCTTAGCCCAACGGAGGGTTGCGTGCTGTTCGAGGGCGAGGACATCAGCACGCTTTCGCCGGAGCGCTATCGCCAGCAGGTCTCGTATTCGGTGCAAACGCCTTCGCTGTTCGGCAACACGGTCTACGACAACCTTATTTTTCCCTGGCAGATCCGCCAGAAAACCCCGGAGCCTGAGAAGTTTATCGACGATCTGGCCCGCTTTGGGCTCTCTCAGGAGACGCTTACCAAAGCCGTTAACGAGCTGTCCGGCGGCGAAAAGCAGCGCGTTTCCCTGATCCGAAACCTTCAGTTTTTACCGAAGGTTCTGCTGCTGGACGAAGTCACCAGCGCGCTGGACGAGCACAACAAGCAGAACGTGAACGAGATAATTCACCGCTACGCGCGCGAGCAAAATATTGCCGTGCTGTGGGTGACGCACGATTCAAACGAAATTAGCCATGCGGATGACGTCATCAGGCTTCAGGTGCAGGGCGGAAAAATGCAGGAGGCAGACCGTGGACGGGCATAACATCACCAACGAATCGCTGGCGTTTTCAATGGTGCTGGTGCTGGTGGCGATTCTGATCAGCTACCGCGAAAAGCTGGGGCTGGAGAAGGATATCGTCTGGAGCATCTGCCGGGCGGTGGTTCAGCTCATTATTGTCGGCTACGTGCTGAAGTATATTTTCAACGTCAACCACGCGGTGTTAACGCTGCTGATGGTGCTGTTTATCTGCTTCAACGCCGCCTGGAACGCGCAAAAGCGCAGTAAGTACATCGATAAGGCGTTTATTTCGTCGTTTATTGCCATTACCACCGGCACGGCGCTCACGCTTACCGTGCTGGTGCTTTCTGGCTCTATTGAGTTCGCGCCGATGCAGGTGATCCCGATTTCCGGGATGATCGCCGGGAACGCGATGGTGGCGGTCGGGCTGTGCTACAACAATCTCGGCCAGCGCTTTAGCAGCGAACAGCAGCAGATCCAGGAGAAGCTCAGCCTGGGCGCCACGCCGAAGATGGCCTCGGCCCGGCTTATCCGCGAGAGCATTCGCTCTTCGCTGATCCCAACGGTGGATTCGGCGAAAACGGTCGGGCTGGTAAGCCTGCCGGGAATGATGTCGGGGCTGATTTTTGCGGGGATCGATCCGGTAAAAGCGATTAAGTATCAGATTATGGTGACCTTTATGCTACTCTCAACGGCGAGCCTGTCGACCATTATTGCCTGCTATTTGACCTATCGGAAGTTCTACAATTCCCGACATCAGCTGGTGGTGACGCAGTTGAAACAAACGAAATGAAGTGAAGTAGGTTTTGTAGGCCCGGTAAGCGCAAGCGCCACCGGGCTTTTTTATCAATACAACAGCGCGTACAGCTGACGACGGTACTTCGACGCCAGCGCATCACCCGTCCCCAGAGCCGCAAGAATTTCCTGGAACATCTTGCGCGCCTGGCCGTCGGCGGCGGTTAAATCCTTCTTCAGATGGCTGAACAGCAGCTCCAGCGCCTCTTCGTTACGGCCCACCTGATGCAGCTGTAAAGCCAGCTGGCTGGCAAGCGCCGCGTCGTCCGGGTTATCGGCCACCTGCTGCTGCAACTGCTGGATTTCCGGCGTATCCGCCGCCTGCTTCAGCAGCTCAATCTGCGCTACCAGACCCTGATAGCGGGTGTCCTGATCCTGCATCGGCACGGTTTTCAGCACCGCTTCCGCGTCATCCGGGCGGTGCAGGGCGATCTGGGTTTCCGCCAGCAGCAGGCCAATCTGGCTGTCCTGGTTTGACAGCTGCCATGCGTCTTTCAGCAGCGGCAGCGCCTCGTCGTATTTGCCTTCCTGCATCAGCGCCGCGGCCTCCTGCGCTTTCAGCTCCTCTTCGCGCGGCAGCACCTTATCCAGCAGGGCGCGAACGGCCTCTTCCGGCTGCGGACCCTGGAAGCCATCAACGGGCTGACCGTTCTGGAACAGATAGACCGTTGGGATCGCGCGCAGGCCAAACTGAGAGGCCACCATCGGCTCGGCGTCGCAGTCCAGCTTCGCCAGAATGAACTGACCGTTGTACTGCGCGGCAAGGCTTTCCAGAACCGGCGTCAGCTGCTGGCAGTGTTGGCTGCGTTCAGACCAGAAGTAGAACAGCACCGGTTTGGTCATCGACTGTTCGAGGGTCTGATGCAGGTTAGCTTCAGTAATGTTTACGATATTCTGTGCGGACATACGTCATTCTCTGTTTATCAGTTTGTTCTTACATGGGGGATAAGCCGCGAGGCTTCAACTCAACCCTGTAAAATTTTGTCCATCATCCGGCCAGGCAGCAGGCGTTTCAGCCAGCCTACCGCGTGAGTCACCAGCGTGACCGGATAACGCATTTTCGGACGATCGCTTTCAAAAGCATGGCGCACTTTGGCGACAACCGCTTCCGGCCCGAGGGTAAAACGTGCGGCAATGCCGGGATTTTCAACCGGTTTATCCGCCTGCGTCTGGTTAACGTTCTCGGTGAAGCGGGTGCGGATTGGGCCAGGCTCAATCAGGCTGACGTTGATCCCGCTGTGGCGCAGCTCCATGCGCAGGGCGTCGGACCAGGCCTCGAGCGCATATTTGCTGGCGGCATAGGCGCCACGGCCCGGCGTCGAGATAAGCCCCATCACGGAGGAGGTCATCACGATCCGCCCCTCGCCGTGGGGGAGCATGGCGGGCAGTAAGCGCATGGTGAGCTGATGCACGCCGAAGAAATTGGACGAGAACTGCTGCTCCAGCTGGTCGCGGGAGAGGGTTTGCAGCGGGCCGTAAACGCCGTAGCCCGCGTTGTTGAAAAGACCGTATAAACGGTTGTCGGTCAGAGCGATGACCTTATCAGCCGCCTGCTCTACGCTTTCGGGGGAGTCCAGATCCAGCTGCACGCCGGTAAAACCCATCCCGTTCATGCGCTCGACGTCTTCGGGTTTGCGGCAGGCCGCCAGAACCCAAAATCCCTGCCGTTTTAACTCAAGGGCGCTTTCAAGGCCAATTCCGCTGGAACATCCTGTTATTAAGACCGATTTTTGCATAACTTTACCTGTCAGGATCTCAGCTGTTTGACGAGTCGTGTTTAACTAAAGGAGCCAGCCGCGTTGCCATCCAGTCGGCAATAAACGGCTGCGCATCGCGATTGGGGTGAATACCGTCGTCCTGCATCCACTGGGGTTTGAGATAGACCTCTTCCATGAAAAATGGCAGCAGCGGAATATCAAACTCTTTGGCAAGCTTAGGGTAAATCGCGCTAAAGGCTTCATTATACCGACGACCGTAGTTGGCAGGCAGACGAATTTGCATCAGCAGCGGTTTGGCGTTCGCGGCCTTGATGTCCTGCAAAATGGTGCGCAGCGTTTGCTCCGTTTGCTGAGGCTGGAAGCCGCGTAACCCGTCGTTACCGCCCAGCTCCACCAGCACCCAGCGCGGCTGATGCTGTTTGAGCAGGGCAGGCAGGCGCGACAGACCCTGCTGCGAGGTATCGCCGCTGATGCTGGCGTTGATAACGGTCGTTTTGGCCTGCCATTTATCGTTGAGCAGCGCAGGCCACGCGGCGGTGGCCGCCATGCGATAACCCGCGCTCAGGCTGTCGCCCAGAACCAGTAACGTATCCGCCGCTGCCGCGCGGAAGGTCATCAGAATCAAAAAAAGGAAGGGCAAATGCCAGCGGAAAACATTGTTGAAGTTCATCATCTTAAGAAGTCCGTGGGTCAGGGGGAACACCAGTTGTCCATCCTCACCGGAGTTGAACTGGTTGTCAAACGCGCTGAAAGCATTGCGCTGATCGGCGAGTCGGGTTCCGGTAAATCCACGCTGCTGGCGATTTTAGCCGGGCTGGATGACGGCAGCAGCGGCGAGGTGAATCTTGTCGGCAAGCCGCTGCACGCGCTGGACGAAGAGGCGCGCGCCGCCCTGCGGGCCAGACATATCGGCTTTGTTTTTCAGTCCTTCATGCTCATTCCTACGCTTAATGCGCTGGAAAACGTCGAGCTGCCCGGCCTGCTGCGCGGGGAAAATACCCGCGAAAGCCGGGAACATGCCAAAGCGCTGCTGGAACAGCTCGGGCTGGGCAAGCGCCTTGACCACCTTCCGGCGCAGCTCTCCGGCGGCGAGCAGCAGCGCGTGGCGCTGGCGCGCGCGTTTAACGGTCGTCCGGAGGTGCTGTTTGCCGATGAGCCGACCGGCAACCTCGATCGCCAGACCGGGGACAAGATCGCCGATCTGCTGTTCTCGCTTAACCGCGAGCACGGCACCACGCTGATTCTGGTGACGCACGATCCGCAGCTCGCCGCCCGCTGCGACCGCCGCCTGCGTCTGGTGAACGGCCTGCTCCAGGAGGAAGCATGATAGCCCGCTGGTTCTGGCGCGAATGGCGATCGCCTTCGCTGCTGATCGTCTGGCTGGCGCTAAGCCTCGCGGTGGCCTGCGTGCTGGCGCTCGGCAGCATCAGCGATCGCATGGAGAAAGGCCTAAGCCAGCAAAGCCGTGAATTTATGGCCGGTGACCGGGCGCTGCAAAGCTCGCGTACCGTGCCCGCCGCCTGGATTGACGAGGCGCGCAAGCAGGGGCTGAAGGTCGGAGAGCAGATTACGTTCCAGACCATGACCTTTGCCGCCGACACGCCGCAGCTGGCGAGCGTGAAGGCCGTGGATGATATCTACCCGATGTACGGCGAGCTGCAAACCAGCCCGCCGGGGCTGAAGCCCGAGCCCGGCACGGTGCTGCTCGCCCCGCGCCTGATGGCGCTGCTGAACCTGAAAGCGGGCGACAGCATTGACGTCGGGGACGCGACGCTCAAAATTGCAGGGGAGGTGGTGCAGGAGCCGGACTCGGGCTTTAACCCGTTCCAGCTTGCGCCGCGCCTGCTGATGAACACCGCTGACGTGGCGAAAACCAACGCCGTGCAGCCGGGCAGCCGCGTGACCTGGCGCTATAAGTTTGGCGGCACGCCCGCACAGCTCGACGCGTACGAGAAATGGCTGCTGCCGCAGTTAAAACCGGAGCATCGCTGGTACGGGCTGGAGCAGGACGAAGGGGCGCTGGGCAAATCCCTTGAGCGTTCCCAGCAGTTCCTGCTGCTCTCGGCGCTGCTCACCCTGCTGCTTGCCGTGGCGGCCGTCGCGGTGGCGATGGGGCACTACTGCCGCAGCCGCTACGATCTGGTCGCTATCCTCAAAACCCTCGGGGCGGGCAGGGCGCAGCTGCGCAAGCTGATTGTCGGCCAGTGGCTAATGGTGCTGGCGCTGGCGGCGGCGACCGGCGGCGCGATGGGGCTGCTGTTTGAAAAGGCGCTAATGGTGCTGCTTAAACCGGTGCTGCCCGCCGCGCTGCCGCCCGCGAGCCTCTGGCCGTGGCTGTGGGCGGTAGGGGCGATGGTGGTAATTTCCCTGCTGGTGGGGCTGCGCCCTTATCGCCTGCTGCTCGCCACGCAGCCGCTGCGCGTTCTGCGTCGCGACGTGGTTGCCAGCGTCTGGCCGCTGAAATATTACCTGCCCGCTATTGTGGCGGTCACGGTCGGGCTGCTTGCCTGGCTGATGGGCGGGAGCACGCTGCTGTGGGCGGTGCTGGCGGGGGCGGTAGTCCTGGCGCTGCTGTGCGGCGTAGTGGGCTGGCTGCTACTTAACGTGCTGAAAACGCTCACCGTCAAATCGCTGCCCGTGCGCCTGGCGGTAAACCGTCTGCTGCGCCAGCCGTGGTCGACGCTGAGCCAGCTTTCTGCGTTCTCGCTGTCGTTTATGCTGCTGGCGCTGCTGCTGGTGCTGCGCGGCGATCTGCTCGACCGCTGGCAGCAGCAGCTGCCGCCGGAAAGCCCGAACTATTTCCTGATCAACATCGCCCCGGAGCAGGTGACGCCGCTGAAAGCGTTTCTCTCTGAGCACCACATCGTGCCGGAGTCGTTTTACCCGATCGTTCGCGCCCGTCTGACGCAAATCAACGGCCAGTCGACGGAGGGCAATAAAGACGAGTCGCTTAACCGCGAGCTGAACCTGACCTGGCAGGATAAACGCCCGGATCACAATCCGATTGTCGCCGGAACCTGGCCGCCGAAGGCCGGAGAAGTGTCGATAGAGGAGGGGCTGGCGAAGCGTCTGAACATCGGGCTGGGAGACAGCGTGACCTTTACCGGCGATACCCAGGATTTCAGCGCTAAAGTGACCAGCCTGCGCAAGGTTGACTGGGAGAGCCTGCGGCCAAACTTCTTCTTCATCTTCCCTACGGGGGCGCTGGACGGGCAGCCGCAGAGCTGGCTGACCAGCTTCCGCTGGGAGAACGGCAACGGGATGCTGACCCAGCTTAACCGCGAGTTCCCGACCGTCAGCCTGCTGGATATCGGCGCGATCCTCAAACAGGTCGGGCAGGTGCTGGAGCAGGTGAGTCGGGCGCTGGAGGTGATGGTGGTGCTGGTAACGATCTGCGGCGTGCTGTTGCTGCTGGCGCAGGTGCAGGTTGGGATGCGCCAGCGCCATCAGGAGCTGGTGGTTTACCGCACGCTCGGCGCGGGCAAGCGGCTGCTGCGCACCACGCTGTGGTGTGAGTTCGCCCTCCTCGGGCTGGTGGCGGGGCTGGTGGCGGCCATCGGCGCGGAAACGGCGCTGGCGGTATTGCAGACCCGAGTGTTCGACTTCCCGTGGGAACCTGACTGGCGTCTGTGGATTACGCTGCCAATCTGCGGCGCGGTGCTGCTCTCCCTGTGCGGCGGCTGGCTGGGGACGCGCCTGTTAAAAGGCAAAGCGCTGTTCCGTCAGTTTGTCAGTTAGTTCAATACCGTGATGATTACGCACCGGTTTATATGCTGGTGCGTAATCACTTAACAGCACAAATCGATAATACCCCCTATTTTAGTAGCACAAATCATTAAAAACCCGCCCACACAGACTGGTTAATTCCAGTTAATATTTACGCGCTAATTTTTAGCTGCGTGTTTCTCAAGGAAAAATAATGACTATAAAAAAAACAGCGCTGGCGGCAACGATCGGCGCGGCAGTGGCATTAACGTCTTTCGCAACGCAAGCGGAAATCACTGTTCTTAAACAAGATCCTCAGGCGGGCGATCCGCTGAGCCGTTTAAACTTCACCGTTGGCGGCAGTATCCGTCCACAGTTCCAGAACATGACCGGCGATGACGGTAAAAACAGCTACAAGCGCAACGGCTTTGACGGCGGTACCCGTTTCCGTTTCGCGGCTGATTATTACCTGTTTGATGACATCAGCTGGGTGAGCTACTACGAGCTGGGCGTGAACATTCCTGCGCAGTTCAACTGGGATCACCACTACGCTGAAGGCGCACACGACACCTCTCGTCGTATGCTTTACACCGGTCTGAAGAGCGATACCTGGGGTACGCTGACCTTCGGTCAACAGAACAGCGTTTACTATGATGTGGTTGGCGCGAAAACCGATATCTGGGACTACGACATGATTGGTCAGGCTCCAGGTAACGGCATCAACGGCGACTACGACGGCTCTTATCGTTCACGCAAGATGCTGAAATATAAGAAAACCGTGGGCGATGCTGACATTTATGCATCCTACCTGTTTGAAGACAGCGAATACCTGCCGGGCAACGGCCTGCGCTACAAGCGTAAAGGCGGCGGTTCACTGGGTCTGGATTACCACCTGACCACCGACCTGACCTGGGGCGCAGCATGGAACTACACCCGTGCGGACATGCGTAACCCGGACAACGGCGACAGCAAGGCTTATGACCAGAACATCCTCGGTACAGCGCTGAGCTGGACGCCGGATAACTGGACCTTCTCCGCCGGCGGCGGCTGGTATCAGAACTTCCTGACCACCAAAAAAGTGTCCACCAACGACTACTTTGCCGGTGACGCATGGGGTATTGAGTACTTCGCGGGCTACAAATTCCCAATCGGCCAGTATGCGGTTAAATCCATCCAGCCTTACTTCATGGGCGATCGCATCGAGTACGTGAACGGTCGTAACTACCAGCGTATCGACAACGGCGTGGGTATCAGCTTCCAGCTGGACTACGGCTTCCGTGTGGATTACGAGCACGTGTTCACGTCAAGCACCGACAACCTGGGCGATATGAACCTGGTGCGTCTGCGCTACGACTTCTAAGCCGTCATGTTGGGTGCGGTCTGATGCCCTCACCCTGACCCTCTCCCACGGGGAGAGGGAACAAACATTAAAAACGGCAACCTGGGTTGCCGTTTTGCTTTTACCTCACCACCCGGCTTTCTTTTAGCGATTAAGCCAGTCGGCGACCTCGCCGTACGTCCCGCGATACACAATCTTCTCCGCCTTTTTCTCCAGCTGATAGCCGTACATCGGGTCGTAATAGTCTTCCAGAAGCGGCGCAAGCCAGGTGAAGTGCGCGTCGGTGCTGCCGGTGCGCTGCTGATCTGCGAGCGCGGAATCTAACAGCGCGGTGAACTCCGCATACCGTTGCAGCCCCAGACGGCGGCGGATGGCGTACAGGCCGTGGTGCAGATACTCGCTGTACTCTTTCCAGCCCGCTTCCTCGCCGTACGCCGCGGAAAAATCCGCCCACATATGGTCGAAATACTCCTCGCGCAGGCGCTCAAGGCGGATATCAAACGGATCCTCGACAACCACAATCGGGGCCTCAACCATGCGGTCGCGCAGGCACTCCGGCAGGTGGTTGGAGCCGATCATCCGGCCTTCGTCTTCCAGCACCCAGCGCGCCGCGTCTTTTTTAAGCAGCGCGACGGCAAGGTGGTTTTCAAAGCTCGCCTGGGAAAGCTGCGGCGTCAGCGTGCGGCCAAACGACGAGCCGCGATGGTGCGCCAGCCCTTCCAGATCCACGCCCTGAGCGTGCTGTTTCACCAGCAGCGTCTTGCCGCTGCCCGTGCAGCCGCCAATCAACACCATCGGCTTTTGCACCTGCTCCTCGGTGGCGCGCATCGCCGCCTGGCGCAGCATCTTATAGCCGCCTTTAACCAGCGGATACTCAACGCCCGCCGCTTTCAGCCAGGCCTGGGTGATGTGCGAGCGCTGGCCGCCGCGGGCGCAGCAGAGATAGCCGTCCGGATGTTGCAGACACGCATCGCGCCAGGCGGCGATCCGATCCTCACGGGTCTGGCCGTTCACCAGGCTGTGACCGAGCGCCAGCGCGGCCTCTGGCCCCTGGCGTTTATAGCAGGTGCCCACGGCGGCGCGTTCGTCGTCGTTCATCAGCGGCAGGTTAAGGGCGGCGGGCATCGCGCCCTGTGCAAATTCGATCGGCGCGCGAACGTCGATTAAAGGGGTATCGGACGCGAGGATCGCGCGATAGTCCGTTCCATCGTTCATGGTTATTCCAGAAGAAAACTAAGCAGCAATGGGCGGGATTGTACGCCGGGGAAAGGGGAGGTCAACTCCCCGGCGGAAGGCGGGCTATTTAAGCTTTGACTGCGCCCAGACAATACCGCTCGCGTATTCTGGCGGCAGCAGCGGCACGATGGCCTCCAGCGTGGCGCTCAGGCGGTCGGTATCGGTGTCGTTCAGGTTGAGATGACCCACCTTACGACCCGGACGCACCTCTTTGTCGTACCAGTGCAGATGCACCAGCGGCAGCTTCAGCCAGGCGTAGTTCAGATCGGTGCCGATCAGGTTGATCATCACCGACGGGCTGTTCACCACCGGCTGCGGCAGCGGCAGGTCGGTAATGGCGCGCAGGTGCAGCTCGAACTGGCTAATGGACGCGCCGTTCTGGGTCCAGTGGCCGCTGTTGTGTACGCGCGGCGCCAGCTCGTTGATCAGCAGCCCGGCAGGGGTGACAAAGCACTCCATCGCCATCACGCCCACGTAGCCGAGTTCATGCATGATGGCAGAGAGCATCTCTTCCGCCTGCGCCTGCTGCCCGGCATTGGCCTGCGGGAAGGCGACGCTGGTGCGTAGAATGCCGTCCTGATGCAGGTTGTGGGTCAGCGGATAGAACACGGTGCTGCCGTCGTGAGCGCGCGCACCCACCAGCGACACTTCGCCGCTAAAGTTAATGCCCTGCTCAACGATGCACTCGCCGTAGCAGTCGTCCGGGAGTTCAGCGATCTCGTTCTCACGCAGGCGCCACTGGCCGCGACCGTCGTAACCGCCCACGCGGCGTTTGACGATAGCCAGCTCGCCCAGCATGGCGAAGACGTCATTCCACTCGCTTTTATCGGACAGGAGCTGCCACGGCGCGGTCGGCAGGCCGAGCTTATCGAACAGCTGCTTTTGCGTCAGGCGGTCGGCGATGATTGGGAAAACGTCGCGGTTCACAAAGGCGTTATGACGCGCCAGCTCGCGGGTCAGCGCGGTTTCCGGCCAGCGTTCGATTTCGGCGGTGATCACGCTCTGGTGAAACGGCACGGCTTCCGGCTCCGCGTCCAGCCCGACGGGCCAGACGGCAATGCCCAGCGGCTCGCCGGCCTGGCGCAGCATCCGGCCTAACTGACCGTTACCGAGGACGCAAACCTGCTTCATGCCTCACCTCGCGGATCCGGGTTATCCAGCACCTCGTCGGTCTGGGCTTTACGCCAGTCCGCCAGACGCTGATGCAGTTCGCTATCGTGGGTGGCCAGAATTTGCGCGGCGAGCAGCGCGGCGTTGGCGGCACCGGCTTTGCCAATCGCCAGCGTACCGACGGGAATACCGCGCGGCATCTGAACAATAGAGTAGAGGCTGTCGACACCGCTCAGCGCGGCGCTCTGTACCGGGACGCCCAGTACCGGCACCAGCGTTTTGGCGGCAATCATGCCAGGCAGATGTGCTGCGCCGCCCGCGCCCGCGATAATCACCTCGTAGCCGTTCTCTTCGGCGCTTTCGGCGAAGCTGAACAGCTTATCGGGGGTGCGGTGTGCAGAAACCACTTCAACGTGGTGCGGAACATTCAGGATTTCGAAGATTTCGGCGGCGAACTGCATGGTAGCCCAGTCGCTTTTGGACCCCATCACGATGGCGACACGCGCCGGATTATTGCGGGAAGACATGCGTCTTAAAACTCCTGTGGTGCGAAACACACTGCTTTCGAGGGCACAGAGAATAGCATGTAATACCGGCAAGGAAAACGGTTGCGCGGTTAAAACTTAAGCCGTTGGCGACGCGATGACATAACAAAACAGACCGCATTTGGGCGGTCTGTTTAGCGGGGTTTTACTGAAGATTACCTGCGGTCAGGTTCTTTTTATCGAAGGCGTGTCCGACATCGATATGGTTCACCATGCTGGTGTCGAGATTCGAACCCGCTTCCGGGGTGGCGACGTGTTTCTCTGCCGCCATCGCGCCCGTTGACAGGACAGCCGTCAGAAGCAGGGCGCTCGCGATGCTGATATTTTTCATTCTCTTTTCCTTCTTTATCATCTTGTCGCTGTCGCGCGTCTGTTTCCTGGCGGCACGGCAATCAGGGGATTATTTAGTCAGTTCGGCAGTCATGTGAACGCGGTTGTTGAACTGCGCGCTGGTGATTTTATAAGAGGCACCTTCCTGCGCTGCCTGGGCCGCGATTTTGGCTTCTGCGCGGTCAAGGGTGGACGCTGTTGCGCTCACGCTTTGAGCGAAAGAACCGAAAGAGATCAGAGACAGAGCGGCAACTGCAACGAAAGTTTTGATGGATTTCATGGTCGTATTCCTTAAGTGGTTTGTCTTGGGTAGGGCATGTTGCCCTGATGTGATAAATAATAGACCCACCACGGACTGGTTAAAATCGAAACAATTTGCCGATATCGTTCAAAAAATTAGAATGAGTATTGCGCTGGATATTCAGAAGGGAAAGGCGATGAGCTCGACGTTTTCAGGCGTGACTTTGATCATCGATCCTTCGCTGTGCCACGCACCCAGAACCACGCGATGCGCGGGCTTGCCGTTGGCTGTCAGGCTGTGAACGTCGGGTCGATGGGTGTGACCGTGGAGCAGCCACTGGACGCGGTGCTTTTCCATGACGTTCACCACCGCCTGCGGGTTAACGTCCATGATGGTCATGGATTTGCTGCTGTTGGCGGCTTTGCTGCCCGCGCGCATCTTCGCCGCAATACGGCTGCGGATAAACAGCGGCAGGGCCAGGAACAGCATCTGGATCCAGGGGGTGTGGACTTTGGCGCGAAACGCCAGATAGCCGGTATCGTCGGTGCAGAGCGTATCGCCGTGCATGATCAGCACCTGGCGGCCATAGAGGTCGAGCACCTGTTCTTCCGGCAGCAGCGTCATGCCGCTTTCGCGGGCGTAGCGCTTGCCGAGCAGGAAATCGCGGTTGCCGTGAATGAAGTAGCAGGGGACGCCGGAATCCGCGAGCGCCTTCAGGGCGGCGGCGATGTCACGGTGCAGCGGGTTAGGATCGTCATCGCCGATCCAGGCTTCAAAGAGGTCGCCGAGAATGTAGAGCGCGTCGGCGCTTTTCGCTTCACCGCGTAAAAAACGCAGAAAACCGGCGGTAATCGCCGGTTCTTCTGTTTGCAGATGCAGATCCGCAATAAAGAGTGTCGCCACGAATTACTCGCTGACGGTCACGCTTGTAATCACAACGTCTTCTTTAGGAACGTCCTGGTGCATACCGCTGCGGCCGGTAGAAACGGCTTTGATCTTGTCAACCACGTCCATGCCTTCAACCACTTCTGCGAATACGCAGTAGCCCCAACCTTGCAGGCTTTCGCCGGAGAAGTTCAGGAAGTCGTTGTCAGCCACGTTGATGAAGAACTGCGCGGTTGCAGAGTGAGGCGCCTGAGTACGGGCCATTGCCAGCGTACCACGGGTGTTTTTCAGACCGTTGTTGGCTTCGTTTTTGATCGCTTCTTTCGTTTCTTTCTGGTTCATGCCAGGTTCGAAACCGCCGCCCTGGATCATAAAGCCGTTGATCACACGGTGGAAGATGGTGTTGTTGTAGAAACCTTCGCGGCAGTAGTCCAGGAAGTTTTTAACTGTTTCAGGCGCTTTGTCATCAAAGGTCTTGATTACGATATCGCCATGATTAGTGTGGAAAGTAACCATTTTTGCATCCTGTTCCGTTATTGTGGTGCGTCGACCCGCATTTGGGTCACATATAGGGGCTTGTTATAGCATAACCACAGGATGCGATCACCTTGCATTGTGTGCTGCTTCGGGTTTGAATTACGGGTAGAATACCCGGTTTTCGTCCACACACGTGTTTACATGGAATCTTCGATGTTAAAAATCTTTAATACAATGACGCGCCAGAAAGAGGAATTTAAACCTATCCATGCCGGGGAAGTCGGCATGTACGTGTGTGGTATTACGGTTTACGATCTCTGTCATATCGGCCATGGCCGTACCTTTGTGGCGTTTGACGTGGTGTCCCGCTACCTGCGTTTTCTGGGCTACAACCTGAAGTACGTGCGCAACATCACCGATATCGACGACAAAATCATCAAGCGCGCTAATGAAAACGGCGAAAGCTTTGTCGCGCTGGTGGACCGTATGATCGTTGAGATGCACAAGGATTTTGACGCCCTCAATATTCTGCGTCCGGACAGCGAGCCGCGCGCGACCCACCATATTCATGAAATTATCGACATCACCGAAAAGCTGATCGAGCGCGGTCACGCCTACGTGGCGGACAACGGCGACGTGATGTTCTCCGTGCCGACCGATCCGGCCTACGGCAAGCTCTCGCGTCAGGATCTGGACCAGCTCCAGGCTGGCGCGCGCGTTGACGTGGTTGACGTGAAGCGCAACCCGATGGACTTCGTGCTGTGGAAGATGTCGAAAGAGGGCGAACCAAGCTGGCCATCCCCGTGGGGCGAAGGGCGTCCGGGCTGGCACATTGAGTGTTCAGCGATGAACTGCAAACAGCTGGGCAAACATTTTGATATTCACGGCGGCGGTTCAGACCTGATGTTCCCGCACCACGAAAACGAAATCGCCCAGTCCACCTGCGCCCACGGCGGCGAGTACGTTAACTACTGGATGCACTCCGGCATGGTGATGGTTGACCGCGAGAAGATGTCGAAATCCCTCGGCAACTTCTTTACCGTGCGCGACGTGCTGAAGTACTACGACGCGGAAACCGTGCGCTACTTCCTGATGTCCGGACACTATCGCAGCCAGCTGAACTACAGCGAAGAGAACCTGAAGCAGGCGCGCTCTGCGCTGGAGCGTCTGTACACCGCGCTGCGCGGCACCGACAAGTCTGTGGCAGCGGCGGGCGGCGACGCCTTCGAAGCGCGCTTTGTTGAGGTGATGAATGACGATTTCAACACTCCGGAAGCCTACTCCGTGCTGTTCGACATGGCGCGTGAAGTGAACCGCCTGAAGTCAGAAGATATGGCGGCGGCCAACGCGCTGGCGTCGCATCTGCGTAAACTCTCTTCCGTGCTCGGCCTGCTGGAGCAGGAGCCGGACGTGTTCCTGCAAAGCGGTGCGCAGGCGGACGACGGCGAAGTGGCGGAGATTGAAGCCTTGATCAAAGCACGTCTGGAAGCGCGTCAGGCGAAAGACTGGGCAGCGGCCGATGCGGCGCGTAACCGTCTTACCGAGATGGGCATTATTCTGGAAGATGGCCCGCAGGGCACGACCTGGCGTCGTAAGTAAGATTGTCCCGCCCGGTGGCGCTTACGCTTACCGGGCCTACAACATCACGAACGTAGGCCGGGTAAGGCGTAGCCGCCACCCGGCTTTTTTTTGTTTACGCCGACTCCCGCGCAATCAGCTGCCCTGACAGCGTAATGCGCTGGGTTTCCAGCTCCGGCTCTTTCAGCTTGCGGATAATCAGCCCCGCGGCCTGACGCCCGGTTTCTTCACTGGCGGATGAAACGTAGGTGAACGAGGGGGAGGTGAGGTTGACGTGCAGCATATCTTCAAAGCCGACCAGCGCGACCTGCTGGGTTAAAAACACATCTTTGCCGACGGTGCGCCCCACCTGATGAATGCCGGAGATCGAGCCGATCATCGCATCGGGGGAGTGGCAGAGCAGGGCGGTAATGGTGTTGTTTTTGTCGAGCAGCTGCCGCGTGATAGCCCCTGCTGCCTGGGTATCGTCGCTACAGGCGGGGGCGGACTCTTCCCGATTCACCAGCCCGTACTGCGCCATCGCGCTGCGAAAGCCGAGCAGGCGCTGTTCGCGGATAAGACAGCCTTCGCGTCCGCCAATGTAGGCGATGTTGCGGTGGCCTCGCTCAATCAGATAGCGGGTGGCGAGACTCGCCGCCTGGCGGTTATCCCGCATCACCAGATTACACGGCTCGTTGAGCAGCGACTGGGAGACCACCACCAGCGGCAGCGGGCAGTCGCGGATTTGCGCGGGCAGGGTAGAGGTGCGGGTGTCCGAGGCCAGATAAACCACCCCGGCGACGCCCTGCTGTTTAAACGACAGCAGGGTGCGCTCCAGATGTTCATGGTCGTTTAGCGGCTGGCCGAGAAAAACCATAAATCCCTGTTTTTCCAGCTCCTGAACGATGCTCGCCATCACTTTGATGGAGAAGCTGTCGCTGAAATCACGCAGGATCAGGCCGATAAGGTTGGAGGTGTTGGCGCGAAGATTGGCGGCAGCGGTATTGTGGACATAGCCAAGCGCATTGATGGCAGCATGAACTTTCTCAATCGTCGCCTCTGAGATTTTCCCTTTCTGGCGCAGGACCAGCGACACGGTGGAGACCGACACGCCCGCCTGCTTTGCGACATCAATAATGCTGACTTTCTTCAAAACCGCTCCCTGTAATGTGCTGATTATCAGCCAGATAAAACACGTCCTCCAGAGTACAGAAGACGTGTCTTTCAGGCATCTTATTATTTGCCGATCATGGTGGACATGGTCTGGGCGATAAACTGTGCTCTGGCACCGAAAATCACCTGAATCCCCTTGTCGCCGACGAAGACCACGCCGCGCGCGCCGAGTCCGTTAAGGCCGTCTTTGTCTACCTCGTCGCTTTTCGCCACTTCAAGACGCAGACGAGTGATGCAGGAGCCCACGGAGTCGATATTCTGCGCGCCGCCCAGCAGGCCGATGATTTCCGTCGCAAGCTCAGTGTCGGTCTTATCGTTGGCATTGGCGGTCACTTCGGTGCGGCCCGGCGTTTTCACGTCGAAGCGGCGGATCACAAAGCGGAAGGTGAAGTAGTAAATCAACGCCATCGGAATACCGATGATAATGGCGCTAAGGAAGTTGGTCTGATAGCCGTTAAACGACGGCAGGATGCCGAATGACAGGTAGTCGATAAAGCCCGCCGAGAAGGATTTGGCGATATGCGCATGTAACAGGTACATGGTCATGTACGCCAGACCTGCCATGATGGCGTTAAAGATGTAAAGAATTGGCGCGACGAAGATAAAGGTGAACTCCACCGGCTCGGTGATCCCGGTCAGGAAGCAGGTCAGCGCCGCAGAGAACAGAATACCGGCCGCGATTTTTTTGTTCTTGGTGTGCGCCTCATGGTACATCGCGAGGCAGGCCGCAGGCAGCGCGAACAGCATCAGCGGGAACTCGCCCTGCATGAACTTACCGGCATTCTGGTAGGTATCGCTGCTGAAGGATTTCACCCCTTCTTCCAGCATCTTGAACCAGATGGTCTGGTCGCCGTGGATCACCTGGCCCGCCTGGGTGGTGTAGTCCCCGAATGAATACCAGAAAGAGGGATACCAGATGTGGTGCAGGCCGAGCGGGATCAGCGCGCGTTCAACAAGACCGAAGATAAAGGTCGATGCCGCCTGGTTATCCCCGTTGACCACCACGGACAGCGCGTCGATGCCGGACTGGATATGCTGCCAGACGTAGGGCAGCAGCAGGCCGAGCACGAACGACAGAAACGCGGTGGCGATGGCGACAAAGCGCTTACCGGAGAAGAAGCCGAGGAATTCCGGCAGCTGCATGGTGTGGAAGCGGTTGTAGCACCAGGCGGCGAGGATGCCGCAGATCAGGCCGCCGAAGACGCCCATCTGCAAGGTCGGAATGCCGACCACCATCGCGTATTTCCCGCCCTGGGACGCCATCTCCGGCGTGATGCTCAGCACCGTGCTGATGGTAATGTTGGTGACGAACACCGAGACCGCCGCCGACAGCGCGGCAATGCCGGACTCCGACGCCAGACCCACGGCAGAACCAATGGCGAACAGCATTGGCAGGTTATCAAAGATTACCCCGCCCGCGTTCATCATCAGCGGCAGGTGGAATTTATCGCCGAAGGCCAAAAGCAGACCGGCGGCGGGAAGCAGTGAGATTGGCAGCATTAAGGCGCGACCAATCATCGATAACTTAGACAACGATTTAACAAACCCTGATATCAGACTCATGCTGACTTCCCCCGAGAAGCGCTTTTTTGCGCTGTTATTGTAAGTAGAACGTTTTAGTAGAACGTTCTACTTATCGTGGGTAAAGCGTGAAAAACGTGCAACTTAATTTTCACATTTCAACAAACGAAATAGTGATTATTTGAAGTGGATCGATAATTAACCGTGATGGGTATGGGGGAATTTTTATCCCCTCTCCCGGTGGGAGAGGGTTAGGGTGAGGGCATCAGACGGCTCAGGCAGTAACGGTCACGCTCTGGCCTTCAAAGCTCACGGTCTGGCCCGCGACAATCTTGCAGCGCTTGCGGGTTTCTACCGCGCCGTCGACTTTCACGCGCCCGTCGGCGATAACGATTTTCGCCTGCGCGCCGCTTTCGCTCCAGCCTTCCAGCTTCAGCAGATCGCACAGCTCAACGTGCGGGTGTTTACCTAATGAAAAAGTTGCCATATTACGCGTCCTCTACGTCGTGATACTCCTCGCACGCCTGCAAGGTATTTTGAATCAAAGTTGCAACGGTCATCGGGCCTACGCCGCCCGGGACCGGGGTAATGTATGATGCGCGCGCCGCGGCGTCTTCGAAGACGACATCGCCAACCACTTTGCCGCTCTCCAGTCGGTTAATGCCGACGTCCACCACTATCGCACCCTCTTTGATCCACTCGCCGGGAATAAAGCCCGGTTTACCAACGGCCACGACCAGCAGGTCGGCGTTTTCAACGTGGTGGCGCAGGTTTTTGGTGAAGCGGTGGGTCACGGTGGTGGTGCAGCCCGCCAGCAGCAGCTCCATGCTCATCGGACGCCCGACGATATTGGATGCGCCAATCACCACGGCGTTCAGGCCGTAGGTATCGATATTGTAACGCTCCAGCAGGGTGACGATGCCGCGCGGGGTACACGGACGCAGGCGCGGTGCGCGCTGGCACAGGCGACCGACGTTATACGGGTGGAAGCCGTCAACGTCTTTGTCCGGCGCGATACGCTCCAGCACCTTCACGTTGTCGATGCCCGCAGGCAGCGGCAGCTGAACCAGAATGCCGTCGATCTCGCGGTCAGCGTTCAGGGTGTCAATAAGTTCCAGCAGTTCGGCTTCGCTGGTGGTTTCCGGCAGATCGTAAGAGCGGGAAAGAAAGCCCACCTCTTCACACGCTTTGCGTTTGCTGCCGACATAAATCTGCGAGGCCGGGTTGCTGCCAACCAGCACAACGGCCAACCCTGGAGCGCGTTTTCCGGCCGCCGTGCGCGCCTTCACTTTTTCCGCAACCTCAGAGCGCACCTGCTGCGCAATCGTTTTACCGTCAATAATCTTTGCTGCCATCAGAGAGAAGATTCCGTCTGTAAGGTTTGAAAGGGGGGATTGCCTATATTTTGTCAGAAGCGAGGGCCGCTGTCAGTCACCCATTGCGAGATTTCCACAATGGGGGCTAAACCCACTGCATTAGCATGGACAAATTCTTAGGAATGATTAGGACGTAGCCTGGCTAAATCGCAGCGTTTTGACATATTTAAATATTTATTCCTGCGCTACTTTGTTGGCTCTGAAATAAGCCTTCAATTACACGATTGAATGTATTTCTAATTCCCGATTTTCAACGGGAAGGGTATTTTACATTTTAAAGGAATAGATATGAAATTCAGCAAAATTGCTTCTGCCGTTATTGCTTCGCTGGTACTGGTTGCGGGCGCAGCTCACGCAGAAGATACCACTACACCTGTTTCCGTAAATGGCGGTACTGTTCATTTTAAAGGTGAATTAGTCAATGCGGCCTGTTCAGTAAATACCGAATCTTCCGAGCAGACGGTTAATCTTGGTCAGTACCGTACCGCTAAGTTCACCAAAATTGGTGACACCACGTCCAATATTCCCTTCAACATCGTGCTGAACGACTGCGATCCGCTGGTGGCTAAAACCGCAGCGGTAGCCTTCACCGGTCAGCTGGATGCAACGGATAAAACTCTGCTGGCCGTGACCTCCGGCAGCAACGACAACACCGCGAAAGGTGTTGGCATCGAAATTCTGGACAGCAAATCCACCACGCTGACCCCGGACGGTGCAACCTTCTCTGCGGCGCAGAACCTGATTGAAGGCACCAACACCCTGAGCTTCACCGCGCGCTATAAATCCACGGCGGCGACCACTGCGCCAGGCCAGGCAAACGCGGACGCTACCTTCGTAATGAAATACGAATAAGCCTGTTTAACAGGGAGGTTATCGGCCTCAGGGATGAGGCCTGTTAGCGAACGTCGGGAGCGAAGGATGACAAGGACCGGGATACTGCTGTTGGCCCTCTTTAGCGCACCCTCAGCGGTGGCGCACACCGTGGTGGTGGATGGCGGAAAAGTTCACATCAGAGGCGAGCTGGTCAATGGCGGATGTGCCGTGGCGCCGGACAGCCAAAGTATGCGCATCGATATGGGGCAATACCGGACTAACGCGTTTTCCGGCGTAGGCAGCTTTTCCACCGTCAACGTCCCGTTTACCGTGCGGCTGCTTGATTGCAGCGTGGACGTGTCGCGCCTCGTTGGCGTTCAGTTTCAGGGTGTGACCCCCGCGGAAGATCCGCAGGTCTTTATGGCGACCTCCCGGCCTGGCGATAACCCCGTCAGCAGCGGCGTGGGGCTGGCGCTGTTCGACGAGCAGCAGCGACAGATTATCCCTAACGCGACGGCGGTCAGCTGGTTGCCTATTAATAGCCGCGAGCTGGTATTTCATTTCAGCGCCCGCTATCGGGCTATTTCCGAACATCTTGTGCCAGGCAATATTCAGTCGGATGTCTGGTTTACGTTGATTTATCCCTGATGCCCAAAGCCTGCGATCAAATAACGAAAGGTATTGTTGTGATGAGCACCCTATTTAAACCCGGACTGATTTTCTCACTTATTTTGCTGATGGTTTCGGCGTCGGCAAATGCCTCGGGCGGTATCGCTCTGGGGGCGACGCGCGTTATTTATCCGGCAGATGCCAAACAGACCTCGCTGGCCATCACCAACAGCAATAAACAGGAACGGTATTTAATTAACGCGTGGATTGAAAACGCGAGCGGGCAAAAAGAAAAAACCTTTGCCGTGACCCCGCCGCTGTTTGTCAGCGAGCCGGACAGCGAAAACACCCTGCGCATTATTTACGCCGGGCCAGCGTTGCCCGCCGACCGCGAATCGCTGTTTTTCATGAACGTGAAGGCGATCCCGTCGGTGAACAGGGCGAATCTGGAGGGCAATAACGTTCTTCAGCTGGCGATTTTGTCGCGTATCAAGCTGTTCGTGCGCCCAGCTAATCTGGCGATGCAGCCGGAAGAGGCGCTGTCCCAGCTGCGCTTTGAGCGGGCGGGGAATCACCTCAAGGTGAGCAACGCCTCGCCGTACTACATCACCCTGGTGAATATGAAGCTCGGCGGGCAGACGCTGGAAAACCTGATGGTGGCCCCGAAAAGCTCGGCGCAGCAAACGCTCCCTGCCACGGCGGGCGGCACGCTCTCCTGGCAGAGCGTCAATGACTACGGCGCCATTACCCCGGCGCGTAGCGTTAACCTGTGAGCAGAGTCAGGGCGATGAAAACTCAATGGCGTTACTGCCCCGTTGCTCTGGCGCTGATGGCGGCGCTCTGTCCGCTGGACGGGCGGAGCGAAAGCTATTTTAACCCTGCCTTTTTGTCAGACGACGCACAAAGCGTGGCGGATCTGTCGCGCTTTGAGCAGGGCCATCAGCAGGCGCCGGGGATCTACCGCGTCGATATCTGGCGCAACGACGAATTTATCGGTACCCAGGACGTGCGCTTTGAACAGGCCACGGACAAAACGCCGCCCGTCGCCGGGGGGCTTTCGGCGTGTATCACCCGCGCGATGCTTGAGCGTTTCGGGGTGAATTTTGCCGCGTTCCCTGAGCTGGCGAACGTCCAGGGCGACACCTGCGTTCCGTTAACGAAGGCGCTGCCCGGCAGCGAAGTCGTTTTCAACTTTGCCTCCCTGCGCCTTAACGTCAGCCTGCCGCAGGTGGCGATGCAAAACAGCGTGCGCGGCTACATTCCGCCCGAGCAGTGGGATGAAGGGATCCCCGCCGCGCTGCTCAACTACAGCTTTACCGGCAACCGGGGCAGCGACGACGACAGCTACTACCTGAATCTGCAAAGCGGCCTGAACTACGGGGCCTGGCGTCTGCGCAACAACGGCGCCTGGCGCTACACGCAGACCAACGGCGACAGGCACAGTAGTTGGGAAAATATTGGCACCTGGGCGCAGCGCACCGTGATACCGCTCAAGAGCGAGCTGGTGCTGGGCGACAGCAACACCGGTAACGACGTGTTTGATAGCGTCGGTTTTCGCGGCGGGCGGCTCTACTCCTCCGACAGCATGTACCCGGACAGCCTTCAGGGCTACGCGCCAACCGTGCGCGGCATCGCCCGCACGCCGGCCAAGGTGGTGATCCGCCAGAACGGCTATGTGATTTACCAGAGCTACGTCCAGCCGGGCGCGTTCGCCATCACCGACCTTAACCCGACCTCATCAAGCGGTGACCTGGAGGTGACGGTCGAGGAAAAGGACGGCAGCCAGCAGCGCTATACCGTACCGTATTCCACTGTTCCGCTGCTCCAGCGCGAAGGCCGCTGGAAGTACGATCTGGTGGCGGGGGATTACCGCAGCGGGAACAGCGAGCAGGACACGCCGTTCTTTACCCAAGGCACGCTGATTGCGGGCCTGGCCGACGGCTATACGCTCTACGGCGGTACGCAGCTCGCCTCGCGCTACACCGCGCTGGCCGTCGGCGCGGGGAAAAACTTCGGCGACTGGGGCGCGGTATCGCTGGATATCACCCACGCCCGCAGCCAGCTTGCCGACGATAGCCGCCACGAAGGGCAGTCTCTGCGCTTCCTCTACGCGAAATCCCTCAACGGATTTGGCACCAACTTCCAGCTGCTCGGCTACCGCTATTCCACCAAAGGCTTTTACACCCTCGACGACGTGGCCTGGCGTTCCATGGAAGGCTATCAGTACGGCGACAGCAAGGATGAGGACGGCGTACCGGACGTGCAGAGCTACCACAACCTGACGTGGAATAAGAAGGGGCGCTTCCAGCTTAATATTTCCCAGTCGCTTGGCGATTACGGATCGCTGTATGTTTCCGGCAGTCAGCAGAGCTACTGGGGCACCAGCGAATCGAACGTCTGGTATCAGCTCGGCTACGCCGGAGGATGGCAGGGAATTAACTATTCCGTTTCATGGTCGTGGAACAAAGCGGTGGGCATCGACGGCACGGACAGGATCGCGTCGTTCAACGTATCGGTGCCGTTCAGCCTGTTTACCCGCCACGGCTACCGTCGCGACAACGCCATCGACCGCGCTTACGCCACCGCCTCTGCCAGCCGCAATAACAACGGCGACAGCAGCTGGCAGACCGGGGTGAGCGGCACGCTGCTTGAAGACCGCAACCTGAACTACAGCGTGACGCAGGGCCATACCAGCAATAACGGCAGCAGCGGCAGCGCCAGCGCCAGCTGGCAGGCCACCTACGGCACGCTCGGCGTGGGCTACAACTACGCGCGGGATCAGCACGATCTCAACTGGCAGCTTTCCGGCGGGGTCGTGGGGCATGAAAACGGCGTAACCTTCAGCCAGCCGCTGGGGGACACCAACGTACTGATTAAAGCCCCAGGCGCCTCCGGCGTCAGCGTCGAAAACCAGACCGGGGTGAAAACCGACTGGCGGGGCTACGCTGTGATGCCTTACGCCACGGTGTATCGCTACAACCGTATCGCGCTGGACACCAACACCATGAGCAACAACACCGATATCGAAAATAACGTCAGCAGCGTTGTGCCGACCAAAGGCGCGCTTGTCCGCGCCAGCTTCGATGCCCGCATCGGCGTGCGCGCGCTGCTGACGGTAAAACGCGGCGCGCAGCCGGTGCCGTTTGGCGCGGTGGTGCGTGAAACCCAAAGCGGCGTGACCAGCATGGTGGGGGACGACGGGCAGATTTACCTGAGCGGTCTGCCGCTCGAGGGCGAGCTGCTGATCCAGTGGGGCGAGGGAATGCAGTCTCAGTGCCGCGCGCACTACCGTTTACCGCCTGAAAGCGAGAATCAGGCCATTACGATGGCGGGAGCACGCTGTGAACGATAACAGGAACCGAATGATGAGATTTCCCCGCACTCTGTTAGGCGCTGCGCTGCTGTGCGGCGCGCTGCCCGCGTGGGCGACGGTGTGTCAGAACGCGGACGGCGTGGCGAAAGACATTTCTTACGACCTCTCCAACGTCTTTGACAGCTCTAACAACAAGCCAGGGCAGATTGTCACCCTGGCGCAAAAGTCCGGTCTGGTGGGGGTTTACGCTATCTGCCCGAAGGGCACTTCCGGCAAAACGACCATGCGTAGCTACGTGACCGATTTGCCCGTGACCACCGAGATCGACAGCTACAAGTACGTGAAGCTCAACGATTATCTGGATGGCGCGATGCAAATCCACGATGACTTCGCCGGGACGTTCTACCCGCCGGCGAACTACATCCAGATGGGGCAGCACCCAAACGTGCCGAACAACAAAGCCTTTCCGGTCACGGATTCGAAGCTGGTCTTCCGCCTTCGCGTGACGCGGCGGTTCATCAATATGGTGGTGATCCCGCGGCAGACGATGTTTAAGGTCTACGTCACCACCACCTCTGGCGATCCGCTCAGCACGCCGGTGTACACCATCAGCTACAGCGGGACGATTCAGGTGCCGCAAAGCTGTGAAATCAACGCCGGTAAGGTGGTGGAGTTTGATTTTGGCGAGATTGGGGCTTCGCTGTTCAGCCAGGCCGGGGCCGGAAATCGTCCGGACAGGGTCTCGCCCCAGACGAAATCCATCGCCATCAAATGTACCAACGTGGAAGCCAACGCCTATCTGTCGATGCGTATTGAAGCGGAGCAAGTCTCCGGCAGCGCGCTGGTGTCCGATAACCCGGACCTGGGATTTGTGGTGGCTACCGAAAGCGGTACGCCGCTGACGCCGAACAACCTGACCAGCAAAATCCCGTTCCGCCTGGACGATAGCGCGCAAGCGCAGGTGGCGATCAGGGCCTGGCCGGTGAGCATAACGGGGAATAAGCCTGCGGAAGGGCGTTTTACCTCTCGCGGCTATTTGCGCGTGGACTATGAATAAGGGAGGCGCGATGCGGATCTGGAGTAAACCACTGCTGCTGGCGGCGCTGGCGATGGGGAACGCGAACGCCCATGCCGCCACGGCGCTCGGGGAGATTAACATTGAGCTGTACGGCAAGATTGTGGATTTCACCTGCGTGGCCGAGGGCAGCGACAGCGATAAAACGGTGAAGCTTGGCACCTGGCCGACTAAACAGCTCAGCACTGCGGGCAGCCGGACGCAGGCGATGCCCTTTACGCTAAAGCTGACGGGATGCCCGCCCGGGGCGGCGTCGATTACGTTTTCGGGTAAAGCGGACGGCAGCGACAGCAGCCTGCTGGCGCTAAATGGTGAGAGTCAGGCGAGCAACGTGGCGGTTGAAATCCGCGACCGGGACAAGACGCGTCTGGCATTGCAGCAGGCGAGCCAGACGGTGACGGTGGATGCGCAGGGAAATGCGCAGCTGGCGTTTTATGCCAATTATATTGCGACGGCGGATAACCCGCAGCCCGGTAAGGCTGATGCCGATGCGACCTTCATGATTAATTATAATTAAGACTGACCGCACTCCCTGCAACTCTAATAAGTTGCAGGGAGTGAATTCAGGTTATAGCAGTTCGTGGGCTTTCGCATAATCAATTAACTCAACAATGCTCTGCACGCCCAGCTTGGAATAAATGTTGGATTTATGCGCGCTTATTGTTTTGTTGCTTAACAACAGCTGCTCGGCGATTTCTTTATTTGACATGCCGTTTGCCAGATAGCGCAGCACCGTTACCTCCCGATTTGATAATGGCATATCCATCGCCATTCCTTTACCTGTCCCTATGTGATTTATAAAGCTCAACGTTTCCGTCGGGAAAAAGGAATACCCCGTCAGTAACATTTCAACGGCATTATAGATCTCGCCTAAATCTTTCCGCTTGCTGACAAAACCGTTGGCGCCTGCGCGAATAGCGCGTCCGGCATAAAATGCTTCTGATTTTGATGAGAGGAAAAGAACCTTAATGTCTTTATTTAAGTTCCTGATTCTCTTCAGTAATGTAAACCCATCGGTGCCCGAAAGTTCGATATCCAGGATCACCAAATCGATGGCGTGGTTGCGGATGCAGTCAAGGACTTCATGGCTATCGCCTGACTTAAGCTTGACCACGATGTTTTTATTTTTCTGTAGCAGGACTTCTATCGACATTCTGACGATAGGGTGTTCGTCCATAATGATAACGGATGCCGGTTTCATTTTTTATGCCTCAGATTGTTAAACGCGTTATGCTGAGTTTTGTAAAGACTCACGAAATGCCGGAAGGATAATTATGCAGATCCTTATACGGTGGTAATTCCCTGGAAGAGCGAAAGCATCCTTGTTAACGTAGCGATGAAAACAGTGCCATTTCACAATTATGTAGTGCAACTGGCGGTGATAAAAAAGTGTTTTCTTATTCATCTTTGAAACACATCTTATTATACCGTGTAAGTTTTCTCCGAAAAGCCTGTAAATTATTTACAACTTATTCTCATGTATTATCTTCTGGATCCTAAGAGGTATTATTTTAAAATTAGTCGAATTATCCCTCTATTCCATTTACTGCAATTTATCATCTTCATGTAATAACAAAAAATAACATATATCGCTATATGTTGATCAGTTGTTAACTAATGAACAGTTAAAAACGCGTTTGGTGTTCCGGATGTTAACGGTTAGATCAATTAGGAATAGTTTTAATTTCGCATATTTTGTTAAATTAAACATAAATTTAACAATATTGGTAAGAAAATTCTTAAAGGTCTTTAGGAATTAAGCAGTTAGTTGCTAAGTTAAAATGTAAATTCTGAAAAATTATTCAGCAGGTGCAAAAGCTCCTGGCGATGATTCAGCCCAAGCTTTTTTAGGATGCATCCCAGACGATAGATGATGCGGCTATAGGGGCGATTTTGAAGCAGCGCAATTTCCCGCAGCGACTTTCCCTGAGATAAAAGCTGAATCACCGGCCACTCGTTGCGGGAGAACCATGCCTTATTGCTGTGGGGAAACGGAGGCGCTTCAAGAAGCCCTTGCCGTATGGCCCGGGCGGGAAGCTGGCGTTCCAGAAGGTGAAAGGGGCCCGCCGCCCCGCAAAAAAGGCGGCCGTCGTGATTTTTAGCCCCGATCAGCAGGTGCGGGGTGAGAAAGGGGGCATAGAGGCTCTGCCTTCGAAGCTTGTCCAGCATATCGATAAGCGTGATGGCGCGGCTGTCGGTATCGACCAGCAGCCTGGCAGTGGGCCAGTGGTGTAGGGCGCTAAATGCCTCTTCCAGGGTTTCACAGTCAACGCACTGATTAAGCGGGGCATCACCTTGTAAAAACCCCGTGCGCAGAAAATTATCCTGCGTGACCAAAACCAGAAAGGGGGCATCCGTTTTGTGGGTCTGATGTATAGACTGACTCAAATATTCGAGGCGGTCGAAGAAAGGGGGAGGATACGGCGACTGCGTAAATCCCAGCGAATCACTTCCTGTTCTACGCCGCCGGTAACGGCGTACGGTCATTCGCATAGCTTCCCTCTCGGCGATGACGGATTACACCTCCGGCCAATACCAGGACGGCCATAGATACCCCTGGCCCAGCCCTGCTCCTGCCTGAAGCGCGTATGCGCGATCCTGCTCTGTCTCAATGCCTTCAATAAGCACTTGCCCGGCAGCCTGCGAGCAAAGCCCCACCAGCGCAGCAAGCGCGGAGGTGGCGCGTAACCGCCAGAATGCGTCCTTATCGATTTTGATGCCGCATAAGGGTAGCTGGCAGGATAAAAAAGGCCGGATTAGTGCTTCATCAACATCATCCAGCCATAGGCGGTGACCCTGCATCGTTAATCGCTGTAGGTGCTGAGTCACACATTCGCGCAGCCCCGCCGACAGGCTGAAAAAAGAAGCCGGATCCACCAGCTCAATATTCAGCGGCGGGCTTTTAACGTGCAGCAGCTGGTGAAACAGTTCGTTTGCCGTTAATACGGTTATCGGCAGATTGATAAAAAGGTTACTGACGCTATGGACGTTTTTAAGCGTGGCAAGTTGCGCTTCAAGCAGCACAAGCGACTGTGCGGCGGATTGATCGCTGAAAAAGCGTTCATTTTGCTGGTGTGACGTGAGCACGCTCAGCACTTCTGCCCCCACGGTAAGAGAAGTGGATAGGTCAACGATGGGTTCCAGTTTGATACCGATGATGTCGTGAGAAAGCTGCCGTAAGCGAGGGGGAAGATAGGTCTTGTTTTGCGTTGTCACTCCGTTGTCCTGTTGTCTGTCTGTCCTGGACATAGTGTGACGACGGGAAACAGAGGAAAACAGCAGGCGTTACTTAAATGCGGCTAGGCCTTTTCGCAGCGATGAAATCGGTAAGAGAATGTGCACAAATGTTGAAAAAACAGACGTATTTACAGGCAGCTAGCGGGGATTGTCAGAGAAGAGGGGCAATCCTGCCGAAAGGCATTGACTCACCTGCCATTGACCGTATAATTCCACGCGTTTCACCGCCGCGAAGTTCACTCTTCTCAGTGCGCCCTTAGCTCAGTTGGATAGAGCAACGGCCTTCTAAGCCGTAGGTCGTAGGTTCGAATCCTACAGGGCGTGCCATTTAAAATCATGTAGTTACGCCTTTTTCAAATCCTCCTTATTTCCTATGTGGGACATATTTGGGACATCAACCCCAAAAATTGAGTCAATTTGCTTCGCATGCTCGGTTAAATGGTTAGGTGCTAAGTGGGCATATCGACGGACCATTTCGATACTTTCCCAGCCGCCCATTTCCTGCAAGACAGACAACGGAACGCCAGACTGAATTAACCAGCTCGCCCATGTGTGTCTCAGGTCGTGGAATCTGAAATCCTCAATACCTGCACGACGGCATGCAGCATTCCATGCGCTCTGGTCATCAACCCGCATCCTCCTCACTGATGGAGTCTTAGAACCATCAGGACGAACACCGGCTTTCATATGGACGAACACCCATTTATGATGATTGCCTATCTGATCGCGCAGCACCTTACAGGCCGTATCATTCAGCGCTACGCCAATAGCTCTGTTTGATTTACTGTCTTCAGGATTTACCCAGGCAACACGACGCTGCATGTCGATCTGTTGCCATTCCATATTGATGATGTTAGAGCGACGAAGGCCGGTTGCCAGCGCAAACTTAACAACCGACTTCAGCGGCTCTGGACATTCCTCAATAAGCCTCTTCGCTTCCTCATGCTCCAGCCACCGCACCCGCTTATTCCTCACGGAAGGAACCTCAATTACAGGTGCCTTCTCCAGCCACTTCCAGTCACGCTCTGCTGCACGCAGAATGGCCTTCATCAGCGCCAGATGTCTGGCCTTGGTGGAAGTGGTAACGGGGGAGGCTGAATATACCGGTGCTGGCTGTCCATTCTTCTGCGCCGCCGCTGCCTGAATTTTCCATATCTCAAGCAGTTTGCGATTGCTCATCTTGTTTACTGCTGAGTAAATCCTTTGCTCGGTGATATCCTTTAATCGAATCCCTTCAAATTGTGCCAGCCAGAATGCCATTCGGCTGCGATCGTCTTTCAGTGACTTCTTCTCGGCATTTTCCTCAAGCCACCGCATATATGCATCGTCAAACGTTACATCAGGGAAATCACCCAAGCGGTCTACTCGCCACAGTTCAGCTTTGCGCTTGTCATGTAGCTCAGTAGCGAGCCGCTTGTCGGAAGTCCCAAGGCTTTCCTTAATTCGCTTCCCGCCCGGGAGCAAGTACGATGCGTGCCATATTTCACCTCTGCGGAAGAGTGACATTGCGTTTCCTCTTTAATGCCATCACCCGCGCTCACGCCGACAGTATGCAGCGGAGACTGAAGCGCCGCAATGCAGGCTTGCCGTGTAGTGAGGTATGGAGATTTGGGTTTGGAAGGGTCTTTACGTGTTGCCTGAATAAGGACATCCTGTACGGGGGCTGGCGGGCGCGGCAATTAGTTTGCCGCTGTTGGGGGCAGGCTATATCCATTACCAGCGGGATAATTACAGCTGCGAGATCCACACCGTTATTGTTGACGAAAACAGAGTGCTGGACGTTATTCTTAACTTTAACTTCGATCACGGTACCGGGTTTTATGAATCCGCCGGGGAGCTAAATGAACAGGGCGAGCCGCCGACCTCGATCGGTAATAAAATTCTCTTCAACTACTGGCGTGAAGATGGGGCGGTGATCCTGGTGTCGGACGAAACCAATCCGCTGCCCACGCGTTATCAAAAATTCAGAAAAGATATTCCCGATTTCTTCCAGCATCGCGAGCGCGACCTTCGCGTTCAAATAACCCCGGCCAATGCGGTCAGCGATATTTTCACCTACGGCGGCGCACCCGTTTTTTATTGTTCAAAAAGCTAACAGAGGGGAAAAACCGCGCCTGGCCTGCGGCTATTTTGTTAATCCCCTGAACTATTTACGCTTGCTTACAGAAGAAGAATGAGTATAGTTCTCATTCTCTTTAGTGTTTGCGGCCACGATGGATCTCTCCCGCAGCAGCAGTGAGTGCCTGGCTCACAGGGAACACTGAGTAAATACGGTGGACTTTGCACTGGCCTCGGCGCCCGTCATGACACAGATCGCTTAGCGACATACGACGCAAATTCCCGCCCGACTTTCTACGATAAAGGATGTTCCTGATGACCCAAAAAATGTCTGCGCTGGCATTGCTTGTTGCTGTCTCGCTTTCCGGCTGTGCAGCTTCGCACACTGCCTCTACACCTGCGCCTGCGGCGAAAACCACGGTAACGGCCCCTGAGAAAACCGCCGTGATAAAACGCGATCTGGCCGACGGTCTGTACGAGATGGTGCTCAACCAGAAGGGCGATGCGCTGTACGTTGCCAGTTCAGAAGGGTTTAAGGACGTGCAGGGTGGGGTGATCTATAAGCTCGATCCCGCCACGCTGAAAACGCTCGGTCGCAGCCATACCGACCTGAAAAACTTCGCGATGACGATCTCCCCGGACGGCCAGACGGTGTACGTCACCAACTCGCTTGACGGCGGTATCAGCGCCATCAGCACCGCCGACGGCAAAATCAAAAAGCGCCTGATGTTTACCGAGCGCAATAAAGAGGGCTTCCCGTTCGGCGCGCGTGAAATTCTGCTGCAAGACGGGCTGCTGTACGTCGGCGGCGTGGGCGATCCGGCGGTGATTTGGGTGGTCGATGCCGACACCCTGAAGCTCAAGAAAACCATCAAAAACGCGGGGCAGTGGGTGACCGGCCTGCTGTGGTCTGCGCAGACGGACAGGCTGTACGCGGCCAACGGCGGCGGCGAGATCCTGGTGATTAACCCGCACAGCAACAAAATCGAAAAACGCTGGAAGCCGCTCGGCGACAAGCCTGCGCTGCTGCTGAACATGGCGGAGGATCCCGCCACCGGGCGTCTGTTCGTGACCGATAACTCCAAAGCCAAAACCACCCTGGTGCTGAACATCCGCACGGGTGAAACGATCAAACAGCTGGACGTGGGCGATTCGCTGGCGGTGAAATTCAACGCCAAACGCAACGAGCTGTACATCACCCAGCGCGAAAGCGGCAAGCTGCTGAGCCTGGACGCGACCACCTACGCCGTGAAGCAATCCTGGGATCTGCCGCCGAACCCGAACAGCCTGCTGCTGTCGGCGGACGGCCAGACCTTGTACGTCACCGTTAAGCAGGCTTTCAACAAAGACCATTCGACTAACGGGCCGGACAGCGTTGTCCGTATTGCACTTCACTAAATATTCAGGCCCGGCGACGGGCCATTTTTGCGCGATTTTAATGAGTTAATGATGAACAACACCAATATGCACAAAACGCTTCTGGCGCTGGCTATCGGCGCGGTTACGCACTCCGCCTTCGCGGCGGACGGCAAAAAAGAGGACACCATCGTTGTCCAGTCCGCGCCTGCCGGCGATTTCAAACCCGGTGGCGATAATCTTGTTCCGGCCTTCCTGGACGGGCAGGTGGCAAACGGCGGACGCATGGGGATGCTCGGCCAGCAGAATGCGATGGACGTGCCGTTCAACATCATCAGCTACACCTCAAAGCTGGTGGAAGATCAGCAGGCGAAAACCATTGCCGACGTGGTCGCTAACGACGCGGGCGTGCAGTACGTTCAGGGCTACGGCAACAGCGCCGAAAGCTTCCGCATTCGCGGCCTGAAGTTTGACGGCGATGACATGACCTTCGGCGGCCTGTCCGGCGTGCTGCCGCGTCAGGTGGTGGACGCGCAGATGGTGGATCGTATTGAGATCTTCAAAGGGGCGAACTCGCTGATGAACGGCGCGGCCAGCTCCGGCGTGGGCGGGATGATCAACCTGGAGCCGAAGCACGCGGGTGAAACCCCGCAGGCGAAAATAGGCGTCGATTACACCTCCGATTCGCAGATTGGCACCACGCTCGATGCGGGTCGCCGCTTTGGCGACAGCGACCAGTTCGGCGCGCGCGTAAACCTGGTTCACCGCGAAGGGGAAACTGGGATCCCGAACGACCGTCGTCGCACCACGCTGCTCTCCACCGGGCTGGATTACAAAGGCGACAACTTCCGCACCTCGCTGGACGTGGGCTATCAGAAGAAGACCTTCCACGGCAGCCCGACCAGCGTCAATATCTCTGCGGTGGATTTCGTGCCGGAGCCGCCGAAAAACGACCGCAACTTCTCGCAGAAGTGGGCGTACAGCGATATCGAAAACGAATTCGGCATGTGGCGCAGCGAGTACGACATCACCGATAGCTGGACGGCCTACACCGGGCTGGGGGCGCAGCACGCGCACGAAGAGGGGCTGTACAGCGCACCAAAACTGCTGGATAAGAGCGGTACGGCCACCGCCAGCCGCCTCGACACCAACCGCATCAGCGACTCCGTCAGCGGGATGGCGGGCATTCGCGGCAGCTTCGATACCGGGTTTATCTCCCACAAGGTCAACGTCGGCTATTCGGCGATGACCAAAAACGAAAAAATAGCGTGGAAGATGTCGGCGGCGGCGAATAACCCGACCACCAACATCTACCACAACACCGGCGTGAACGCGCCGGACAGCACCAACTTCAACGGCTCCGGCGGCAAATACAGCGATCCGCTGACCAGCGGGCGCACCCGCACCCAGGGCTGGCTGCTGAGCGATACTCTTGGCGTGCTCGACGACAAACTGCTGTTCACCGCCGGGGCGCGCCATCAGAAGGTGGTGATCCGCGGCTATAACAAAATCACCGGCGCGGAAAACGACGCGGACGGCTTCGACGGCAGCCGCTGGATGCCAACCTACGGCGTGGTGTACAAGCCGTGGGAGCAGATCTCACTTTACGCCAACCACACCGAAGCGTTGCAGCCTGGCAAGACCGCGCCAAACACCGCCACTAACTACGGCCAGAGTACCGGGATCGTCCACTCTAAGCAGAACGAGGTCGGGGTGAAGGCCGACTTCGGACGCGTGGGCGGCTCGCTGGCGCTGTTCGAGATCAAAATGCCGTCGGCTATTCTCGACAGCGAAACCAAACACTACGGCCTGGACGCGGAGCAGCGTAACCGCGGCGTGGAGCTGAACGTCTTTGGCGAGCCGATGCTCGGCATGCGTCTGAACGCCAGCGCCACCTGGTTGCAGGCGGAGCTGACCAAAACCAACAACGGGCTGAACCAGGGCAACGACGCCATTGGCGTGCCGAACTTCTACGCGGTGCTGGGCGCGGAGTACGACATCAAGCCGATCGACGGGCTGACCGCCACCGCGCGCGTCAACCATTCCGGCTCGCAGTACGCCGATCTGGCGAACAGCAAAAAGCTCGACAGCTATACCACGCTGGATCTCGGCGTGCGCTATCGCTTCGCGGTGAACCACAATGAGAATCAGATGACGCTTCGCGCGGGCATCGACAACGTAACCGACGAAAACTACTGGGCATCCGTGGACGATTCCGGTACCTACGTCACTCAGGGCGAAGCGCGCACCTTTAAGGTGTCGGTTGGCTACGAGTTCTGAGTTCCACCCTCGTTATCCGGGGCAGGGAAGCCCCAATCCTTTCAGCTTGCTACCACCAGCATGAAGTGTTAAAACGTGCCCCTTCTAAAAAAGAGACAGGGAATGGATGTGAAAGACGCGTCATCCGCTTCAGGCAGTGAGAGCCCTGAAGCCTCGTCGGAACAAAATCCGACGCTGCAACGTGGTTTGCAAAATCGACATATTCAATTAATTGCCCTCGGCGGCGCCATCGGTACAGGACTGTTTCTGGGGATTGGTCCTGCGATCCAGATGGCGGGGCCGGCGGTACTGCTGGGTTACGGCATCGCCGGGATTATCGCCTTTCTGATCATGCGCCAGCTCGGTGAGATGGTCGTTGAAGAGCCGGTGTCAGGCTCCTTCGCCCACTTCGCCTACAAATACTGGGGCCCGTTTGCCGGGTTCCTCTCCGGCTGGAACTACTGGGTAATGTTCGTGCTGGTGGGAATGGCCGAACTGACCGCCGCTGGCATCTATATGCAGTACTGGCTGCCGGACGTGCCGACCTGGGTCTGGGCCGCCGCCTTCTTTATTATCATCAACGCCGTTAACCTGGTGAACGTGCGCCTGTACGGTGAAACCGAGTTCTGGTTTGCGCTGATCAAGGTGCTTGCGATTATCGGTATGATTGGCTTTGGCCTGTGGCTGCTGTTCTCCGGCCACGGCGGCGAGCGCGCCACTCTCGACAACCTGTGGCAGCACGGCGGCTTCCTCGCGACGGGCTGGAAGGGGCTTATTCTGTCGCTGGCGGTGATCATGTTCTCCTTCGGCGGGCTTGAGCTGATTGGTATTACCGCCGCCGAAGCGCGCGATCCGCAGAAAAGCATTCCGAAAGCGGTGAATCAGGTGGTGTACCGCATTCTGCTGTTCTATATCGGTTCTCTGGTGGTGCTGCTGGCGCTGTACCCGTGGGTAGAAGTGAAATCCGACAGCAGTCCGTTCGTGATGATTTTCCACGATCTAAACAGCAACGTGGTGGCATCGGCGCTTAACTTCGTCATTCTGGTCGCTTCTCTGTCCGTTTATAACAGCGGCGTATACTCCAACAGCCGTATGCTGTTCGGCCTCTCCGTGCAGGGCAACGCGCCGAAGTTCCTGACCCGCGTCAGCCGTCGCGGCGTGCCGGTGAACTCGCTGATGCTCTCGGGCGCGATTACGTCGCTGGTGGTGCTGATCAACTATCTGCTGCCGAAGTCCGCCTTTGGCCTGCTGATGGCGCTGGTTGTCGCCACGCTGCTGCTGAACTGGGTCATGATCTGCCTCGCGCACCTGCGTTTTCGCGCCGCGATGCGCCGCAAAGGGCGTGAAACCCAGTTCAAAGCGCTGCTCTACCCGGCGGGGAACTACCTCTGCATCGCCTTCCTGGCGATGATCCTCGTGCTGATGTGTACGATGGACGGTATGCGCCTGTCGGCGATGCTGCTGCCGGTGTGGGTGGTGTTCCTGTTTGTGGCGTTTAAGCTGTCCCGTAAAAAGTGACCTGCTTTTCTCCCTCTCCTTTTGGGAGAGGGGCGGGGTGAGGGCACCAGACCGGACCAGAGTGCCATTAGCCGCACTGGAGTGGCTGAAACAATTCCCTCTCCCTGTGGGAGAGGGTGAGGGTGAGGGCACCAGACCGCACCTCGTTTCGCCCGGTGGCGCTGCGCTTACCGGGCCTACAGTCACCACGTAGGCCGGGTAAGGCCTCGCCGCCACCCGGCACTTCCCACGCTGCTCCCATCTTTATCGTGACCCCCCTCCCAAATCTGTTTCGATCCGCAGGATCTTTATTTTGTAATCGATTACTTTTTATTTGAACTGTTTTGTAATCGATTACTTTTGCAGGTGAGGCTCATCATGGTGTCAACAACTGAAAGTAGTGAGAAGGCGATAGTGCAGCACCGGATGCTGGTGCCGCGCCTGTCGCTGATGATGTTTATGCAGTTTTTTATCTGGGGTAGCTGGTCGGTCACGCTCGGGCTGGTAATGACCCAGCACAACATGTCGCTGCTGATTGGCGATGCGTTCTCCGCCGGGCCGATTGCCTCCATCCTCTCGCCGTTTGTGCTCGGGATGCTGGTGGATCGCTTCTTTGCCTCACAGAAGGTGATGGCGGTGATGCACCTCGCCGGGGCGGCGATCCTGTGGTTTGTGCCGGGGGCGCTGATCGCAGAAAACGGCGCGCTGCTGATTGGCCTTCTGTTTGGCTACACGCTCTGCTATATGCCGACGCTGGCGCTCACCAACAACATCGCGTTTCACAGCCTGCGCAACGTGGATAAAACCTTCCCGGTGGTGCGCGTGTTCGGCACTATCGGCTGGATTGTCGCGGGGATCTTCATCGGCGTCACCGGCGTGGCCTCAAGCGTAACCATCTTCAGGGTTGCGGCGACCTGCTCCGTGCTGCTGGCGATCTACAGCCTGACGCTGCCCCACACGCCAGCGCCCGCCAAAGGGCTGCCGGTCAAGGTGCGCGATCTGTTCTGCGCCGACGCCTTTGCGCTGCTCAAAACGCGCCACTTCTTTATTTTTTCGCTCTGCGCGATGCTGATTTCCGTCCCGCTGGGCACCTACTACGCCTACACCGCCTCCTATCTGGCGGATGCCGGGATCGCGGACGTCAGTACCGCCATGTCCTTCGGGCAGATGTCTGAAATTTTCTTCATGCTGATCATCCCGCTGCTGTTCCGCCGTCTGGGGGTGAAAATTATGCTGCTGATCGGGATGCTGGCGTGGTTTGTGCGCTACGCCATGTTTGCCCTCGGCGTGAGCGAAGAGGGGCGCATCCTGCTCTATCTCGGCATTCTGCTCCACGGCGTGTGCTATGACTTCTTCTTTGTGGTCGGCTTTATCTATACCGACCGCGTGGCGGGCGAAAAGGTAAAAGGGCAGGCGCAGAGCATGATCGTCATGTTCACCTACGGGATCGGAATGCTGCTTGGCTCGCAGATTTCGGGCGCGCTGTATAACCAGCTGGTGGCGGGGCAGACCGTGCCGCAGGCGTGGGTGACGTTCTGGTGGATCCCGGCGGTGGCCGCCGCCGTGATTGCACTGATCTTCATGCTGACGTTTAAGTACGACGACGACAAAGCGTAATTCTCAGGAGGCGGTATGAGAACGATTAAGGGACCGGGCATTTTTCTCTCGCAGTTTATCGGGGCGCAGCCGCCGTTTAACTCGCTGGACGGGCTGGCGGGCTGGGCCGCCGAAAAGGGCTACAAGGCCCTGCAAATTCCCTGCAACCATCCGCACATTTTTGATGTGGAAAAAGCGGCCGAAAGCCAGGCGTACTGCGATGAGATAACCGCCCGGCTGGCGCACTATGGGCTGGCGATCAGCGAACTGTCGACGCATCTGGAAGGACAGCTGATGGCGGTTAACGAGGCTTACAGCGACGCCTTCGATCACTTTGCCCCGGCGTCGGTGCGCGGCAACGATGACGCGCGACGGGCCTGGGCAACGGAGAAACTGAAGCAGGCAGCGGTGGCCTCGGCAAGGCTTGGGCTCACCGCGCACGCAACCTTTTCCGGCTCGCTGGCATGGCCCTTTTTCTACCCCTGGCCGCCGCACAACGCACAGCGTTTTGAGGAGGCGTTTGAGGAGCTTGCCCGCCGCTGGCGGCCGATTCTTGATGCGTTTGACGAGCAGGGCGTGAACGTCTGTTTTGAGCTACATCCGGGCGAAGATCTGCACGATGGCGTCACCTTCGAGCGTTTTCTGGCGCTGGTGGACAACCATCCGCGCTGCAACATTCTCTTTGACCCAAGCCATATGCTGCTGCAACAGATGGATTATCTGCGCTTTATCGATATCTACCATTCACGCATTAAGGCGTTTCACGTCAAGGACGCCGAGTTCAGGGCGAGCGGACGCAGCGGGGTATACGGCGGCTATCAGCCGTGGATCCACCGCGCCGGACGCTTTCGCTCGCTGGGCGACGGGCAGATCGATTTCAAAGGCATCTTCAGCAAGCTCACCGAGTACGGCTACGACGGCTGGGCGGTGCTGGAGTGGGAGTGCTGCCTGAAAGAGGGCGACGCCGGGGCCAGCGAGGGGAGCGCGTTTATCCGCCGCCACATTATTCCGGTTTCGGATCGGGCATTTGATGATTTCGCCGCAGGAGGCCGCCATGATTAACGTCGGCATTATCGGCAGCGGGTTTATCGGCCCTGCGCACATCGAAGCCCTGCGCCGCCTCGGGTTCGTGCAGGTTGTTGCCCTGTGCGACGGCTCCCTGGCTCAGGCGCAGGAGAAGGCGCATCAGCTAAACGTGCCGCACGCCTACGGCTGCGTGGAGGCGCTGCTCGCTCATCCGGATTTGCACGTGGTACACAACTGCACGCCGAACCATCTGCACGCGGAGATCAACCGGCAGATTTTACGCGCGGGCAAGCACGTCTTTTCCGAAAAGCCGCTGTGCATGACCCCGGACGAGGCGCGCGAGCTGGTAGCGCTGGCGGAGCGGGCGGGCGTTATCCACGGCGTCAGCTTTGTCTATCGCCAGTTTGCGATGGTGCGCCAGGCCGCCAGCATGATGCGACAGGGCAGCGTCGGACGGCTGTTTGCCGCGCACGGCAGCTATTTGCAGGACTGGATGCTGCTGGAAACCGACTACAACTGGCGGGTGGATGCCGCGCTCGGCGGGGCGTCGCGCGCGGTGGCGGATATCGGCTCCCACTGGTGCGACACGGTGCAGTTTGTCACCGGGCGACGTATCACAGAGGTGATGGCCGATCTCGCTATCGTCTGGCCAACGCGAAAAGCCAGCGTCGGGGGCAGTCAGACCTTCGCGCATGACGAACACGCCCGCTATGAAGATAAGCCCGTTACCACCGAGGATTTCGGCTCGGTGCTGTTCCGCTTTGACGACGGCAGCAGGGGCAGCTTTAGCGTGTCGCAGGTCAGCGCCGGGCGCAAAAATCGTCTGACCTTTGAGTTAAACGGCAGCGAGCAATCCGTGGCCTGGGATCAGGAGGTGCCGCAGCAGCTGTGGATCGGACATCGCACGAAGGCTAACCAGACGCTCACAGACGATCCGGGGCTGATGAACCCGGACGTGGCCGACAGCGCCCACTTCCCCGGCGGGCATATCGAGGGCTGGCCGGATGCCTTTAAAAATATGATGGCGCAGTTCTACCGTGCGGTGCAGGCGGGCGAAATGCCGCACCAGCCGCTGTTCGCGACCTTCCACGACGGCGCGGACGTGATGTATATTATTGATGCGATTGTAAAAAGCCATCAGCAGCAGCGGTGGATACGCATCGAACGATGACGGCTGCCCGGTTCGCCGGGCGCTGAATTTATGGTAGCCTGCACAAAACGCTAACCGCAGGATGTGTCGTCGCTATGTCTATTCAGAAAATCGCCCAGCTGGCCGGGGTTTCCGTGGCAACCGTGTCGCGCGTGCTCAACAACAGCGATACGGTGAAAGCGAAAAACCGCGAACGCGTCCTGAAGGCCATTAAAGAGAGCAACTACCAGCCAAATCTGCTGGCGCGCCAGCTGCGCACCGCCCGCAGCTACATGATCCTGGTGATGGTTTCGAACATCGCTAACCCGTTCTGCGCCGAGGTGGTAAAGGGCATCGAGGAAGAGGCCGAGAAAAACGGCTACCGCATTTTGCTCTGCAACTCCGGGTCCGATATCGAACGCTCTCGTTCCGGCCTGAGCCTGCTGTCGGGGAAAATCGTCGACGGCATTATCACCATGGACGCCTTCTCTAAGCTGCCCGAGCTCGCCGCGCTGATCGGCAACGCCCCCTGGGTGCAGTGCGCCGAATACGCCGATAACGGATCGGTTTCCTGCGTCGGCATTAACGACGTGGACGCGTCGCAGCACGCAGTGAGCCAGCTTGCCGACGGCGGACGCAAACGCATTGCCATGATTAACCACGACCTGAGCTACAAATATGCCCGCCTGCGCGAGCGCGGGTATAAGAGCGTGCTGCATCTGCGCGATCTCGACTATCAGGTGGTGGAATACGCGAGCGATCTGAGCCCGGCGGCGGGGATGGCGGCGATGCAGACGCTGCTTAAAGAGAACCCGCCGGATGCGGTATTTGCGGTTTCGGACACCCTGGCGGCCGGGGCGCTGCGGGCCATTCAGCAGGCAGGGCTGCGGGTGCCGGAAGATATCGCGGTGGCCGGTTTTGACGGCACGGAGCTTGCGGAGATGATTTCCCTGTCGACGATTGAACAGCCGTCGCGGGATATCGGGCGCAAGGCCGTCGATCTATTACTGAATAACATCGACAACCCGGATGCGCCCGCGCAGAGGGTGATGATGGACTGGCGCTATATTTCCCGCGCCAGCACCTGATCTATTTTGTCAGCGCACCCGCCAGCGAGCGAATATCGTTCCCGGTCGGTGTCTGATGAACGCGTAAACCAAATTCGTCGACCACCGCGAAAATATGGTCGAAAATATCGGCCTGAATTTCTTCATATTCCGCCCAGACTACGGTGTTGGTAAACGCATATATTTCTACCGGCAGACCATTCGCATCCGGGGCAAGCTGGCGCACCATAAGCGTCATATCTTTGCGGATGCGCGGGTGGTTGCGCAGATATTCATTCAGGTAGGCGCGGAAGGTGCCGATATTGGTCATCTTACGCAGGTTAAGCACCGATTCGCCTTCCGCGTGCTGCTGATTCCACACGCTGATCTCCTCGTGACGCGCCGCCATATACGGCTTCAGCAGCTTCGCCTGGATCAAGTTTTGCTGCTCCTGCTCGTCGAGAAAATGAATGCTGGTGGTGTCGATATTCAGGCTGCGCTTGATGCGTCGCCCGCCCGAGGCCGACATGCCGCTCCAGTTGATAAAGGCGTCCGACACCAGCGCCCAGGTGGGAATGGTGGTGATGGTGTTATCGAAATTACGCACCTTCACGGTGGTCAGGCCGATATCCGTGACCGTACCGTTGGCGCCGTATTTCGGCATCTCCAGCCAGTCGCCGAGCTTCAGCATGTCGTTGGCAGAGAGCTGGATTCCGGCGACCAGCCCCAGGATCGGATCCTTAAAGACCAGCATCAGCACCGCGGCCATCGCGCCCAGACCGCTTATCAGGATCGCCGGAGACTGACCAATCAGCAGGGAGATAATCAGTATCCCCACCAGAATGGCGCTCACCAGCTTAATGCCCTGGAAAATGCCCTTCAGCGGCAGCTGCGAGGCGGTTGCCATTTTCTGCGACAGATTGAAAATCACGTCCAGCAGCGAGAAGAACGAGAGCAGGGCATAGACCATCACCCACAGCTTCGCGCAGGTGGTTAATATCTCAGCCGCTTCACTCCCTTTTTGCAGCCACAGTACCGCCTGAACGTTGACGATAATCCCCTGAAGGGTAAAGGCCAGGCGGTGAAATAGTTTGTTCTGGGTGATGATCTGTAGCCATAAATGGCTGCTGGCCTGCGCGCGCTTTTCAAAAGCCCGCAGCACCAGCTTGTGCAGAATAAAATGAACGATAAGGGCGGTAAGAAAAATAATACCAAAGATAATAATCAACGACGTGGTGTGGTTAATTTCAATCCCTAACTCTTCAACCTGAGCAATTAATTCCTGCATAATGTCTCCTGTATTGATGCAGCCGCCATAATGGCGGCTGCGAAACTATTATGCAAATTCAGCGATGTTTATTTTAACGCCTGACAGGCCTTTACGGCCGGCAGATGCAGGCGATGACGCATTCTTATCGTCGCGAGCGCCAGCACCACCATTATCCCCGCTTCCACCGCCAGGAAGAGGTTAATCGCCCTGGCGTAATCCCCGTGATGGTTTTGCAGGGCGTGGAGCAAAATCGCGCCGAAAATTGCAGGCCCCAGCCCCAGCGCGGCCTGTTGCAGCGTGCTTAAAATGGCGCTGGCCGCTCCCGCGTCGTCCGGCTGAATATCGCGCATCCCGATGCGGTAAAAGCTGTTCACAATCAGCGCCTGCCCGTAGCCTACCAGCCCGGTCGCCGGGGCCAGCGTGAGGGCGGTGTTCTCCATTCCCCAGACGCGGAAGGTGGCAATCAGCGCCAGCAGGCCGGTTATCTGGATAGCCAGCCCGATCAGCAGAATATTGCTGGTGCTGTAGCGGGCAATCAGGCGCGGGGCGAACCACGCCGAGACAAAATAGGTCACGCCGAGCGCGATAAAGCTGTTCCCGGATTGCCACGGCGCCATGCCCAGACCGGTCTGCATCGTCAGCGCCATGCAGAACATAAAACCGGACCAGACGCTGAAAAAGAGCATCGCGATCAGCACGCCAAAACGAATGCTGCCAAGCTGCAACAGGCGCGGTGGGATCAGCGGATGCGCGCCGTTGCGCTCTTTTTGTCGCGCATTCATCGCCATCAGCCAGGCCAGAGGAACTACCGCCACCAGCGCGGCCTTCAGCGGCCACGACCAGTGCCACTGCGGGCCGAGCGCCATCGGGAACAGCAGACAGCACAGGATCACCGCCAGCAGCGCGGTGCCCGTCCAGTCGATGCGCGACGGGGTATCGCGACGGGTTTCCGGCACGTAGCGGCGGCTCATCGCCAGCACCGCCAGACAAATCGGCACGTTAATAAAGAAGGCGTTACGCCAGCCCAGCCCGGCGATATCCGCCGACACCAGCCAGCCGCCGCCCATCTGGCCGACGATAAAGGCGATCCCGCCGATGCCGCCAAACAGGCTGATGGCTTTTGCGTGCGCGGTGCCTTTGAGCGTGACGTGCAGCGTCGCCAGGATTTGCGGCACGATCAGCGCCGCACCCGCGCCCTGAACAATGCGCGCCGCGAGAAGCTGCTCCACGCTGCCCGCCATGCCGCACAGCAGCGAGGCCAGACCGAAGATGGCGACGCCGGTCATAAACAGGCGACGACGCCCCAGGTTATCCCCGAGCTTGCTGCCGAGCGCCAGACAGACGGCGAAGGCCACGCCGTAGAGCGCGACAATCAGCTCCAGCTCGGTGGCAGTGGCGTGCAGCGAGTGGGTGATGGAGTCCAGCGCCACGTTGGTGATTGAGGTATCAATCAGCGGCAGCATCTGGCCGGTTAACAGCAATATCAGGCCTGCGCGACCCGGTGAAACAACAGACGTATTCATGATGACTCCATTGCGTCATTCAACAGATGGTCGTAGCATCGACTATCTGATAAACGGGTACCAGTTCTTGCTTATACTGGTACTGGCACTACCACGCTGGGGGAAATATGGCGCTGATGTCTGAACCTGTCACCTCGCTTCAGGATGACACCCGCAAACAGCTCGGGGCGTTTTTACGCGCGCGTCGGGAGAGTCTCGACCCGCAGCGGCTGGGCCTGCCCCGCAGCGGCCGCCGCCGCACGCCGGGCCTTCGTCGCGAAGAGGTGGCGATGCTGGCCGACGTAGGCGTCACCTGGTACACCTGGCTTGAGCAGGGCAGGGAGGTCAAACCCTCGGGCGCGGTGATGGCCGCCATCGCGAAGGCGCTGCAATGTACCCCCACCGAATCCCGCCATCTGTTTGTACTGGCGGGCCTGCCGCCGGGCGAAGCGCCGCAGGCGGTCTGCTGCGAAGGGATCAGCGAAGGCACGCGCCGCCTGCTGGACACGCTGATGCCGAAACCGGCCAGCATTCAGAAACCCAACTTCGACATCGTGGCGTGGAACGACAGCTTCGGGCATCTGATGGGCGTCGATTTCAACGAAATCCCGCCCGAAGATCGCAACTGCATCTACCTCTATCTGACCCACCCCGCGTGGCGCAGCCGTCTGGGGCGACGCGACGACGTGCTGGCGATTTTTGTCTCTTATTTCCGCGCGGCGATGGCCGAGCACCGGGGCGATCCTTTGTGGGAAGCTAAACTGGCGCGCTTCTTCGCGGTGTCGGAGGAATTTAAATCTCTCTGGCACCAGCGCAACGACGTGCGCGGCGTGGAAAACCAGCTCAAGCTGTTTTCCCACCCCGAGCTGGGGGATTTTAACCTGCAACAGATGTACTGGTACTCCGCGCCGCGTAACGGCTCGCGGCTGCTGGTCTATCTGCCGGTGGACGAGGCGGGGGAAAACGCGCTGACGTGGCTGGCGGGGCAGGCCGGATGAACGTTACCCGCAAACAGGAACGCCTTCTGCGCCGCGCGCTCAGCGAGTGGGAGCGGGAGGGGGCGCTAACCGCCGACGAGCATCAGCGTCTGGCGGGCACTCTCAAACGCGTCACGATGGACTGGCAGCGGCTCAGCCGTTACGCCTTCTGGACGGCGCTGGCCTGCGTCACTATCGCTATCGGCAGCCTGTTCTCAGACAGCGAGCTGATGGCGCGCATTATCGAATTCTTCGCCTTCTCCCCACCAGCCCGCATCGGGCTGCCTGCGGTGGTTGCGGCGCTGTTTTACCTGTGGGGCTTTAGCCGACAGCGGCGTGAGATCCGCTGGCATTACAGCACCGAGGCGCTCCTTTTTCTTGGCGTGCTATTTACCGCCATCGCCCTCTGGCAGCTTGGTGAACGGCTCGATAACGGCAGCGGGCATATCGCACCGCTGTTCCTGGCTGGCTGTGCGGTTTACGGGCTGGTGGGCTATTTCGGTCGCTCCGGGCTGGTCTGGCTGTTCTTTTTGCTCTCGCTCGGCAACTGGTTTGGCGCCGAGACCGGCTATATGTCAGGGTGGGGCGCCTACTGGCTGGGGATGAACTATCCGGTGCGCTTTATCTTCTTCGGCGGCGCGCTCCTGGTGCTGTGCTGGCTGCTGCGAGCGGTGTTGCAGGCGCGTCATCTCTACGCCACCAGTAAAGCGATGGGGCTGACGTATCTGTTTGTCGCCCTGTGGATCATGTCGATTTTCGGCAATTACGACATCGATAGCTGGTACGGCGTCACCCAGGCTTCGCTGCTGCCGTGGGCGCTGCTGTTCGCCGCGGCGGCGGTGCTGTGCATTTACATCAGCCTCAAAACCGACGACGGAATGCTGCGCGGTTTTGGCCTGACCTTCCTCGCCATCAACCTCTACACCCGCTATTTCGAATTTTTCTGGGACGGCATGAACAAGGTGGTGTTCTTCCTGATCCTGGCTGCGTCGCTGGCGGTGATAGGGCGCTACGCGGAGCGGATCTGGCACGCGCGTGCTTCGGTGAAATAAGTTTTTTGCGAGGGGCTACGAGAGAATGAACGGGAATTCGGCAGCGCCCTGATAAGGCGTGTAAGGTGAGTAACAAAGGCGAGATTAGCCTTTAATGCAAGTTGCCTTATATGCTAACATCATCAGGGATGAAAACGTGTTCAGACTCATCGTTCATGAGGCCGTCAGAGAAGAGATCCTCTCTCTGCCCTCAGGAGTACAGGCGAAGTTAATTCGCCAGCTTGATAAATTACGCGCTAACCCAACCGCATTGCGGGAGCCGGACAGTAAACCACTGCCGGAGGGTTTGTTTGAAATCAGAACGGTCGGGATTATCCATAGCCGTGGGATTTATGTGTATCAGCGTGAGAAGACCCTTTTTCTCTTGCGCGTATTTATCAAGAAGACGCAGAAAACACCCTCTGCTGAGATCCGTCTGGCACTGAAACGACAACAGGAGATGCTGGATGAGCAAGAAAATTATCGACTGGGATGAGCTGAGAGCGGAGTTGCTCAGTCATTCTGACGTACAAGCCGCCTTTGATGCCGAAGAGCGTAAGGAGCGTCTGCGTGAAATGCTGGCGCAGTGGCGTAATCATGCAGGGCTGACGCGCGCTCAGGTTGCGGAGCGGATGGGGGTCAGTGCGCCAACCGTATCCCGTATGGAAGCCAATATTACTCGCGCAAGCCTTGATACCTTAACGCGCTATGCGCTGGTGTGTGGAGTAAAGCATCCGCAGATTACGCTTTATTAAGGGGCTGATAAGGAATTTAACTGATGATTGATTCCGCAGACTTCAGCCAAAAATTAGGGCTTATCTCCCGAAACGTTGAGCACACCGAAGCCTTCCTGGCGCGCGGTGCGCTGGCGTTTAATCTGCCGGGATTTTTGCTGCCAGTGGGCTATCGACTGCTGAAATCCCGTCACAGCGATGAGTATCGCATCATTACGACCGATGACGGCAAACCCTATACGGCGTATGCGGTGAAGCTGGCGTTTCATAAAGAGATCACTTTTCCCCACGGTGCGGCGACGCAGGTTATGGTGTGGCGCACGCCACGCGCCGTGCATCAGCGGGTGATTAGCGGCTTTCCCCAGCTCTTTTTTCAGTGGCTGCTCGGCGAATATGACATTGTTGTCTCTGGCAGCGAGCAAACCGGTGACGGGCAGCGGTTCTGGCTGCGGATGATCGACTGGGCGTTTACCATGAATTATCAGATAAGCGTGGCAGACGGCACGGTGGGTGAGGAGTGGCAGTTAACGCCTGTCGGCTCATACGCTGAGCTTGAAGAGCGCTGGATAACCTTCGCGTGGGGTTACGATCGCGATGTGCATCCGCATCGCAGGCTGGTGATCAGTAAAACATAGCGGGCCGCATTGAGCGGCCCGTTGGCTTTTAGCACTCGGTCACAATCGTGCTCAGCGGCAGGCGGGACTTCGGCAGCGTAGCGTTGAAATCTTCCACGCTGTGATGTCCGACCGGCACGACCACCAGGCTGGTGTAGCCTTTCTCTTTCAGGCCGAACTCTTCGTCGAGGATCGCCGCGTCGAAGCCTTCAATTGGCACCGCGTCCAGGCCCATAGCGGCCACGCCCAGCAGGAAATTACCGACGTTCAGGTACACCTGTTTTGCCATCCACTGGTCGTCATCTTTCAGATCGACACGGTGCATATCGGCGAAGAAGCGGCGGCCCTTGTTGTTGGCGGCTTTGGCTTCCGGGGTGTTGAAACGACCGTCGGCGTCCTCCTGATCGACAACGCGGTCCAGCCACGCATCGTCCATCGCGGTTTTGGCGCAGAACACCACCACGTGAGACGCATCCATCATTTTGCGTTCGTTGAACACGTAAGTGCCCGCTGCGGATTTTGCCACGCGCGCTTTACCCTCTTCGGTGCTGGCAACGATGAAATGCCACGGCTGAGAGTTGGTGCTCGACGGGCTGTACTGCAACAGGGTTTTGATCTTCTCCGCTTCGTCTGCGGTCAGTTTTTTGCTTGCGTCGAACGCCTTGGTGGAGTGGCGTTTCAGAGCGACAGAAATGATATCCATATTAACTCCTGGTGTGTAAATGCGCCCCTCACGGGCGCGAAAGAGAGCAGATTACAGTGGGACGCGGGAAAAGATAAGTGCGATTCGAGCGCTTAAACTGTTCGCCTCAGACGAACAATCAGTTGGGGCGGATCCACTTCCGATCTTTTTTCGGCAGCTTATCGACGATCAGGTTCCACGAGTCGATAACCAGGTCGGTCACCAGCTCGGGGGTAATATCGTCGGTGCCGTACAGCGAGATCCAGTGCTTTTTATTCAGGTGATAGCCTGGCTCAATGCCGCGGTAGATCTGCTGATTTAACAGGGATTTTTCCGGATCGGATTTCAGGCTGACGTGCGGCCGACCGTGGGCGACGGCGATAATCATAAAAATCTTGCCGCCGACCTTAAACACGTCGAACTCCGGGCCAAACGGCCAGCAGTGCTCGGTAAACGGCTGCTCCAGCGCCACGCGTTTAGCGTGTTCCTGTAGGGCTTTACTCTCCATCGCTCTGTTCCTCGGCAAGCCCGCGCCACATGGCCTCAAAGCCCAGGGATTTAAAATCGGCGGCGCGGGACGGATCTCGGGTGGCAAATTCCATGGTGGTTTCAGCCAGCGATAAGAACATCGCATCACCGAAGGTTTTAAATTCGTCGGACATAAACACCGCGCGCACCGAACGGCGACATAGCTCGTGCAGCTCCGGGAACATATCTTTTACCGCCTGTTCGGTCTCGGCGTTGAGCTTTTCACTGACGCCAATCTGGCGGATCGCGGCGTGGGCGACCGGGTTGCGGATCCCCCAGTCGACATAACTATTCCAGATATTTCGCGTATGTTCTTTTGGTAGACTGATAGTACGGTCGAGATTGGCGAGCATGGTCTGACAAAGATCCTGCTTCAGGTGCAGGTAAAGGGCGTTGAGCAGATCGTCTTTAGTGGCAAAATAGCGAAACAGCGTGCCTTCAGCGACGCCCGCGTTACGGGCAATAAGCGCCGTGGAGGCGGCAATACCCGACTGCGCAAAGGCAGCGGTCGCTGCTTCCAGTAAGGCCAGTTTTTTATCTTCACTCTTCGGACGTGCCACTAAATTCTTCCCCCTGTCAATCGCAAAAACAGTGATTGAAACATGCGCGTAGTCAGGCTGCAACGGCGCAGATCAAATATAAGAAAACGTCTTGACGACTTTATCGCCATACCTATAATGAGTGCTTACTCACTCATAATCAAGTTAACCCGCGCAAACCAACGGAAGGGGCGCGTAGCCGGGTCGGGATATGAAAAAGCCTCTGTTCATCTGCGTGGTGTTTGTCATGATTATTGCTTCAGCTGCGAGTTTACCTTTTATTCTGAACGCCGGATTTGGCCAGCCGCCGCAGGGTGAGCAGCTCTCCGAGGTGGAAGCCTCCCCACACTATCGCGACGGGAAGTTCCACAATACGCTGCCGACGCCGGGCTTCACCGGTGAGCAAAATATGCTGGTGGCGTGGTGGCAGTTCCTGACCCGTAAAACCGAAAACGCCCGTCCGGCGCAGCCGCTGCCGCTGGTAAACACCGATCTCGCCAGCCTGCCGCTGGATCAGGATACGCTGGTGTGGCTTGGCCACTCTTCGTGGTATATGCAGTTTGCCGGGAAACGCATCCTGATCGATCCGGTGCTCGGCAACTACGCCGCGCCGTTCTCGTTCCTCAATAAAGCCTTCGCGGGTGACTACCCGTGGCGCGCGGAGTCGATGCCCGATATCGACCTGCTGATTATTTCGCACGATCACTACGATCATCTGGATTACGCCACCATCAAGGCGCTGCTGCCGAAGGTGAAGCGCGTGGTCACGCCGTTGGGTGTGGGTTCACACCTGCGCTACTGGGGCATGAACCCGGAGATTATCGACGAGCGCGACTGGAACCAGTCGGTGCGCATCAGCGATGAGCTGACGGTGCACGTGCTCCCGGCGCGTCACTTCTCCGGGCGCGGCATCAAGCGCGACCAGACCCTGTGGGGCAGCTTTATGTTCGTCACGCCGGATCGGAAGGTCTATTACAGCGGGGATTCCGGTTACGGCCCGCACTTTAAGGCGATAGGTGAGCAGTTTGGCGAGGTAGATCTCGCCATTATGGAAAACGGCCAGTACGACCAGGACTGGAAGTACATCCACATGCTGCCGGACGAAACGGCGCAGGCGTCGGAAGATCTGAACGCCAGAGCGGTGGTTCCCGGCCATAACGGGCGCTTCGTGCTGGCGAAACATACGTGGAACGACCCGCTGATCCAGCTCGCCAAAGCCAGCAAAGATAAAGGCTATCGGCTGCTGACGCCGGAGCTGGGCGAGCCGGTCCGGGTGAGGGACACCACCCAACAATTTAGCCAGTGGTGGGAATAATGTTTAATCGAGGAGAAGAGGGGGAGAGCACCATGACTATTTCCGCTCAGGTCATCGACACCATTGTCGAGTGGATCGACGACAATTTACATCAGCCGTTGCGCATTGAAGAGATTGCCCGCCACGCGGGCTATTCCAAGTGGCATTTACAGCGGCTGTTTATGCAGTACAAAGGGGAGAGCCTCGGGCGCTACATCCGCGAGCGCAAGCTGCTGCTGGCGGCGCGCGATCTGCGCGAGTCCGACGAGCGCGTGTACGACATCTGCCTGCGCTACGGGTTTGATTCCCAGCAGACCTTCACGCGCATCTTCACCCGCACCTTCCATCAGCCGCCCGGCGCCTATCGCAAAGAGAACCACAGCCGGGCGCACTGAGGTGCGTTACGCAGGCCGGGCAAGGCGATATCGCCGCCCGGCTTTTTTTGCCCTGGCGACAGGAGATGGCCGCTTACGATCCCACTGAAATCCAGCGACGCCAGACGAAGCGCAGTATGAAGAACTCGATCGCGCCAAGCAGCAGAAACCACAGGCAGAAGAGAATAGTGTAGAGCTGGTTAAGATCGACCAGATGGAACGTGGTCATCATTTTTTTCGCCAGCACCAGCCCTAACGAGGGGGCGGGCAGCAGCAGACAGGAGAGCAGGGCCATCAGCAGGATGCCCCCGGCCGTCAGCAGCGATTCTAACGGGTGTTTCATATTAATGTTAATCGTCAGTTAAAAAAGCGATTGTCGGACATTACCTTTCGTAAAGCAATATAAACCCGGCTGCGGTTTTTTCACCAAATGAATGCGTCATTCTGCACGCTAAGGGCAAAATAAAAATAAATAACCCGATCCGCTTAAATTAATTTCGGCTTATGTAAATAAACGTCTGTCTCAGGAAAATAATTTTACAAAGGTATAGGTGCTATATCCAATTAACGTTGCAATAACAATGGCGGCGATAATGTATAACGCCAGGCGGCGCGCGCGATAAATGCCAAACATGGTGTCTCCTTGTTTAGAGAAGGTTTAGAAATATTTTGTAAGAATCATCTTATCAAATTAAGTTTACTGAGTTTTGAATAACCCGGCAGTAATTATTTTGCGGTAGATCAATTTTCTCCGCAACAAATAAAAATTGCAGTTATCAAATTTATTTAAGCCAGAAAGGAAATTTGGCTTCCGCCCACCGGATAGTGAAGGAATTGAATTAATGACTAAGATGAAAAATCCGCAGAATATGCCTCCGGCAGGAGGACAGGTTCACAACCAGCCCCACCAGCAGACGGTAGAGCAAGTGCTTGCTCACCTGCAAACGCAGCCGGACGGGCTTGACCGCGCAGAGGCGCAGGCGCGTCTGAATCAATATGGGCCGAACGCGCTGCCGGAAAAAAAGGGTAAACCTGCCTGGCTGCGTTTTCTCGCCCACTTTAATGACGTGCTGATATATGTCCTGCTGGCGGCCGCCGTGCTAACCGCCGTAATGGGACATTGGGTCGATACGCTGGTTATTTTAGGCGTGGCGGTAATTAATGCGCTGATTGGTCATATCCAGGAAAGTAATGCCGAAAAATCGCTGCAAAGTATTCGTAATATGCTCTCCAGCGACGCGCGCGTTATTCGTAATGGCAGTCATGAAACCCTTCCCACGACTGAAATAGTCCCGGGGGATATTATTGTCTTACGCGCGGGCGATCGTATTCCGGCGGATATGCGTTTGATTGAGGCGCATAATTTACGCGTGGAAGAAGCCATTTTAACCGGCGAATCCACCGTGGTGGATAAACACACGCTTCCCCTGGAAGGAGAATTGCCGCTGGGCGATCGCACCAACCTGGTCTTTTCCGGTACGACGGTGAGCGCGGGCGGCGGCGTGGGCGTGGTGATTGCCACCGGGCAGGACACGGAGCTGGGCCACATCAACCAGATGATGGCGGGCATTGAAAAGCACCGCACCCCGCTGCTGGTGCAGATGGACAAGCTCGGCAAAGCGATTTTCGCCATTATTCTGGCGATGATGGCCGCGCTGTTTGTCTTCAGCCTGGTGCTGCGCGATATCCCGATGGGCGAATTGCTGCTCTCCCTGATTAGCCTCGCGGTGGCCTCCGTGCCGGAAGGTCTGCCGGCGATTATCTCCATCATCCTCTCGCTGGGCGTGCAGGCGATGGCGCGCAAGCGGGCCATTATCCGCAAGCTGCCGACGGTAGAAACCCTGGGGGCGATGACCGTGGTCTGCTCGGATAAAACCGGCACCCTCACCATGAACGAAATGACCGTGAAGGCGATTATCACGGCGGACACCTGCTACCGCGTCGAGGGCAACAGCTACGAGCCGGTGGGCAACATCTATCTGGAAGGCAGCGACGAGCCGGTACAGATCCAGCCGGACACCCTGCTCGAGCAGTACCTGCGCACCGTTGATCTCTGTAACGACAGCCAGCTGATTAAGGATGAGCGCGGGCTGTGGGGCATCACCGGAGGCCCGACCGAAGGGGCGCTGAAGGTGCTGGCCGCGAAAGCGAACCTCGCGCCGGTAGTGACCACCTTAATCAACAAGATCCCGTTTGACTCCCAGTACAAGTACATGAGCACCCACTACCAGATTGGCAGCGAGGAGCAGATCCTGGTCACCGGCGCGCCGGACGTGCTTTTCGCCCTGTGCGAGCAGCAGCAGACCCGCAACGGCACGGAAATCTTCAACCGCGCGTACTGGGAATCTGAGATGGAGCGCTATGCGCGTCAGGGGCTGCGCATGGTCGCCGCCGCCTTCAAGCCGGCCAACGGTGAAGCGTCGCTGACCCATGACGACCTCAGCCACGGCCTGATCTTCCTCGGCATTGCCGGGATGATGGACCCGCCGCGTCCGGAGGCCATCGAGGCGATCCACGCCTGCCAGCAGGCCGGGATCCGCGTGAAGATGATCACCGGCGATCACCCGCAGACGGCGATGAGCATTGGTCAGATGCTGGGGATCACCAACAGCACCCAGGCGGTGACCGGGTATCAGCTGGAGAAGATGGACGATCGCGAGCTGGGCAATGCGGCGCTGGAGTATGACATCTTCGCCCGCACCAGCCCGGAGCATAAGCTGCGTCTGGTGAAAGCCTTGCAGGACAAAGGTGAAATTGTCGGCATGACCGGCGACGGGGTGAACGATGCACCGGCGCTGCGCCAGGCGGACGTCGGCATCGCGATGGGCATCAAAGGCACCGAAGTGACCAAAGAGGCGGCGGACATGGTGCTGACGGACGATAACTTCGCCACCATTGCCAGCTCGGTAAAAGAGGGGCGTCGCGTCTACGACAACCTGAAGAAAACCATCCTGTTCATCATGCCAACCAACCTGGCGCAGGGGCTGCTGATTGTGATTGCGCTGCTGGCGGGGAATATCATTCCGCTGACGCCGGTCCTGATTTTGTGGATGAACATGGCGACCTCCGCCACGCTCTCCTTCGGCCTGGCCTTTGAGGCCGCCGAGCGCAATATCATGCGTCGTCCGCCTCGTCAGACCGGGCAGCACGTGATGGACGCCTTCGCCGTCTGGCGCGTGGCCTTCGTCGGCACCATGATCGCCCTCGCGGCCTTTGCGCTGGAAGCCTGGCTTGCGCCGCGCGGCCACAGCGCCGAGTTCACCCGCACCGTGCTGTTGCAGATGCTGGTCTGCGCCCAGTGGGTCTACATGATTAACTGCCGCAACACCGACGGCTTCTCCCTGAACCGTGGCCTGCTGGCGAACAAAGGAATTTGGCTGGTGACCGGCGTGCTGCTCCTGTTGCAGCTGGCGATTATCTACCTGCCGTTTATGCAGATGCTGTTTGGCACCGAAGCCCTGCCGCTGCGCTACTGGGCCATCACCCTGGTGATTGCGGGCGCGATGTTCTTCGTCGTCGAGCTTGAGAAGCGACTGACCCGCAGGTTCCGTAAGGCTGCATAACCTTTTGCCCTCACCCTAACCCTCTCCCTCGGGGAGAGGGGACTCAGACCTCCCTCTCCCTTTGGGAGAGGGTCGGGGTGAGGGGACAAACACCGAGACAATCTCCATGAAACTGACTTTCTTGCGCGCCGCCCTGGCCAGCGCGTTTCTCGTCTGTACCCTCCAACCCGCATTCGCCGCCGTTCCCGTGCGCACGGCCACCGTTGAGCAAACCGCGCACGCCGCGGAGCGCCAGATCCCCGGTCGTCTTGAGGCCATTCACACCGTCGAGCTGCGCGCCCGCACGGAAGGCGTTATCACCAAAATGCATTTTCGCGACGGGCAGTATGTGAAAAAGGGCGACCTGCTGTTCGAGCTGGACGACGCCGAGCCGCGTGCCGCCGTGCGTCTGGCGCAGGCCGAGGTCAAAAGCGCCGAAGCTACGCTGCGTCAGGCGCAGCAGCAGCTGTCGCGATTTGAAAGCCTAAAAACCGGCAACGCCATCAGCCGTAACGACGTGGACACCGCGCGGATGCAGCGCGACGTGGCGAGCGCGGCGCTGGAGCAGGCCAAAGCTCGCTTAGAGGCGCGTAACGTCACGCTGGCCTACACCCGCATCACCTCGCCGATTGATGGCCGGGTGGGGCACAGCCGGTTTCATCCGGGCAGCCTGGTGAACCCGTCCAGCGGCGTGCTGGTGGACGTGGTGCAGCTCGATCCGATCCGTATCGCCTTTGCGCTAGAAGAGGGAGCGTTTGCCAGCAAGGCGGGGCAACATGCGGATATTGCCGAGCTGAAAAAAGCCTGGCGGGCAGACATTGATAGCGGCGACAGGCGCGAAAGCGGCGAGCTGACCTCGGTGGATAACCGTATCGACCCGCGCACCGCGAGCGTGATGGTGCGCGCCGAGTTTGCCAATCCGCGCCATCGCCTGCTGCCGGGCGGCAGCATTAACGTCTGGCTGCGCCCGCAGTCTGAACAGCCTGCGCTGTTTATTCCGGCGGCGGCGGTTGGGCAGAACGGCGACGGCTTTTTCGCGTGGATCGTGGATGCAAACAACACCGCGCACAAACGCCCGCTGGCGCTGGGCGCGCAGTCCGGCCAGCAGTATCAGGTGCTGTCGGGGCTACGCGCTAACGAGCGCGTGGTGACCGAGGGCGCGCAGCGTTTGCAGGACGGCATGGCCGTCCAGGTACTGGAGTAAGGAGCCGCTATGCTGACGTTTTTCATTAAACGCCCGCGTTTCGCCATGGTGATCGCGCTGGTTATTACCCTGCTGGGGGCGATTGCGCTCAGGCTGATCCCGGTGGAGCAGTACCCGCAGATCACGCCCCCGGTTGTGAATGTGTCAGCCTCCTGGCCGGGTGCCAGCTCGGCGGACGTGGCGGAGGCCATCGCCACGCCGCTGGAGACCCAGCTTAACGGCGTGGACCACATGCTGTATATGGAGTCCACCAGCTCGGATGAGGGGGCTTACAGCCTGAACATCACCTTCGCGGCGGGCACCGACCCGGATCTGGCGGCGATCGACGTGCAAAACCGCGTGGCGCAGGCCGTCGCGCAGCTGCCTACCGAGGCGCAGCAAAACGGCGTTCAGGTGCGCAAGCGCGCCAGCAATCTGATGATGGGGGTGAGCCTTTACTCACCGGGAAGCACCCACTCGCCGCTGTACGTGAGCAACTACGCCAGCACCCAGGTGCGCGAGGCGCTGGCGCGTCTGCCGGGCGTGGGGCAGGTGCAGATGTTCGGCGCACGGGACTACAGTATGCGCATCTGGCTGCGTCCGGATCGCATGAACGCTCTGAATATTACTACCGATGACGTTGCCCAGGCGCTGCGCGAGCAGAACGTGCAGGGTGCTGCCGGGCAGGTCGGCACGCCGCCGGTGTTTAACGGCCAGCAGCAGACGCTGACCATCAACGGGCTGGGGCGTCTTAACCAGGCCGACGATTTCGCGAACATCATTATCCGCGCAGGCGAGCAGGGTCAGCTGGTGCGCTTGCAGGATGTCGCCACCATCGAGCTGGGTTCCCGCAGCTACAGCTCCGGCGCGCAGCTTAACGGCCATGACTCCGCCTATCTCGGGATCTACCCTACGCCGTCCGCCAACGCCCTGCGCGTCGCCGACGCGGTGCGCGCCGAGCTGGCGCATCTGGCAACGCGCTTTCCCGACGATCTGACCTACGAGGTGAAGTTCGACACCACCCGCTTTGTCGCGGCGACCATCAAAGAGATTGGCGTATCGCTGGCGCTGACCCTGCTGGCGGTGGTGGTTGTGGTCTCGCTGTTTTTGCAAAGCTGGCGCGCGACGCTGATTGTGGCGCTCGCCATTCCGGTTTCCCTGATTGGCACCTTTGCGGTGCTCTATACGCTGGGCTATTCCGCCAACACCCTGAGCCTGTTCGCCATTATTCTGGCGCTGACGATGGTGGTGGATGACGCCATCGTGGTAGTGGAGAGCGTGGAAACGCTGATGGCGGAAGGGCAGAGCCGGACGGCGGCCACCGCGCAGGCGCTGCGCCAGATTGCCGGGCCGGTGATTGCCACCACGCTGGTGCTGCTGGCGGTGTTTGTCCCGGTGGCGCTGCTGCCGGGGATCGTCGGCGAGCTGTATCGTCAGTTCGCGGTTACGCTCTCGACCGCCGTCACCCTCTCAAGCCTGGTGGCGCTGACGCTGACCCCGGCGCTGTGCGCGCTCCTGCTGCGCCCGCGTCCGGCACGACCTGCCGCGATGTTCCGCGGGTTCAACCGTGGGCTGGACGCCACCCGCCGCGCCTACACGCGTCTGGTGAACGTGTTCAACCTGCGCCCGTTGCTGGCGCTGGCGGCAACCGCCGTTGCGGCGGCGGTGGTGGCGTTCAGCTTTATGTCGATGCCGAAAGGCTTCCTGCCGCAGGAGGATCAGGGCTACTTCTTTGCCAGCGTTCAGCTCCCGGAGGCGGCGTCCCTTGAGCGTACCGAAGCGGTGATGACGAAGGCGCGGGCGCTGATTGCCGCCAACCCGGCGGTGGAGGATGTGATTCAGGTGTCCGGGTTTAACATTCTCAACGGCACCAGCGCGTCCAACGGCGGGTTTATCTCGGTGATGCTAAAAGACTGGAGCCAGCGCCCGGCGCTGGATGAGGTGATGGGCGAGCTGCAACGCCAGCTGTTCTCCCTGCCTGAAGCGACGATCATGACCTTCGCGCCGCCGACCCTGCCGGGGCTGGGCAACGCCTCGGGCTTCGATCTGCGCATTCAGGCGCAGGCGGGACAAAGCCCGGCGGAGCTGGAGCAGGTGACGCGCGGCATTCTGCTGAAGGCGAACCAGCATCCTCAGCTTAACCGCGTGTTTACCACCTGGAGCAGCAACGTGCCGCAGCTGACGTTAAGCGTTGACCGCGAGCGGGCCGCGCGTCTGGACGTGCCGGTGTCGCGCATCTTCAGCAGCCTGCAAACCGCCTTTGGCGGTACGCGGGCGGGGGATTTCAGCGTCAACAACCGGGTCTATCACGTGGTGATGCAAAACGAGATGCAGTGGCGCGAGCGCGCGGAGCAGATAAGCGATCTGTACGTGCGCAGCAACGGCGGCGAGCGGGTGCGGCTGAGCAACCTCGTCACCATCACCCCGACCGTGGGCGCACCGTTTTTACAGCAGTACAACCAGTTCCCGTCGGTGTCGGTGAGCGGCTCGGCGGCGCAGGGGGTAAGCAGCAGCACGGCGATGGCGGCGATGGGCGAACTGCTGGCTGAAAACCTGCCTGCCGGGTACGACTACGCCTGGAGCGGAATGTCGTACCAGGAGCAGCAGACCGGGAATCAGGCTGTCTGGATCGTGCTGGCGGCGGTGGTGATGGCGTGGCTGTTCCTGGTCGCCCAGTATGAGAGCTGGACGCTGCCCGCCAGCGTGATGCTCTCGGTGCTGTTCGCCATCGGCGGCGCGCTGGTATGGCTGTGGGCAGCCGGGTACGCCAACGACGTGTACGTGCAGATTGGCCTGGTGCTATTAATTGCCCTTGCGGCGAAAAACGCGATATTGATCGTCGAGTTTGCCCGCGCGCGGCGCAATGAAGGGCTGGCGATTGTTGATGCGGCGCGAGAAGGGGCCTCACGCCGCTTCCGGGCGGTGATGATGACCGCCGTGTCGTTCATTATCGGCGTGTTACCGATGATGCTGGCGACCGGCGCGGGGGCGCAGAGCCGCCGTATCATCGGCACCACGGTGTTCAGCGGAATGCTGGTGGCGACCGTTATCGGGATCGTCTTTATCCCGGCGCTGTTCGTGCTGTTCCAGCGCCTGCGCGAGTGGGGCCACGGCCTTACGGACTCGTCGCCCACAGCTCGCAGTGCTTCTGAACCAGAGAAATAAGCGAGCCGCCGTCGGCGATAAAGTTCCGCATTCGCTGCGCCTCGCTCTTGCCCTGTTTTAACATCAGGGCAATTTCTTTAATTGCGCTTGTCGCGCCGAGCTTATCGGCCGACGGCGCAACCTGCTCCAGCAGCCACGCAATATCCTCTGCAATCGTCTTCTGCTCCCCGGTGTGAACGTCGGTCAGTATGCCCTCCAGCCCGTAGCGGCAGGCCTGAAAGCGGTTAAAGCGGTAAAGCAGAAAATCCTTTTCCTGATGCTTATACGGACGGGTGGTCAGCAGCCAGTGCGACGTCGCCTGGATCAGCCCGGCAATGTTGAGGGCGTGGGCCAGGGTCAGCGGCGTATCCATCACCCGCACCTCCACGGTGCCAAAATGCGGGCTGGGGCGAATATCCCAGTGCAGATCTTTAATGCTCTCGATCATGCTTGTGGAACTCAGGCGGCGGAACAGCCCTTCAAACTCCTGCCAGCTGTTCACAAACGGCATCTGGCCGTTGTCCGGGAAGCCGGAAAAAATATTCAGGCGCGACGAGGAGAACTTCGTGTCCGTCCCCTGCATGTAGGGGGACGACGCCGCGAGGGCGATAAAGTGCGGCACAAAGCGCGACAGGCCGTGCAGCAGGTAGATGGCATCGTCCCCGGTCCGACAGCCGACATGAACGTGCTGGCCAAACACCGTTGCCTGCAAAATCAGATAGCCGAAGCGCTCCAGGGTGACGTTGTAGCGCTCGTCGGCGCACACCTCCTGGCGCTGCCATTTCTGGAACGGGTGCGTCCCGCCGCCGCAGATCTGGATATGCTGCGCCGCCGCCGCCCGCAAAATGGTTTGCTGCATCGCGGAGAACTGCGCGGCCGCCTGATCGATGCTCTGACACACCCCGGTGGCGATTTCGAGCATACTTTCGGTGATGTCGTGCTTCACCTCGCCGCCTTTGATGTCGTCTTTGACGGCGGCGATCAGGGGGGAGGAGTCCTGGCTGAGATCGTAGCCCGGCGGATTGACCACCTGAAGCTCCAGTTCGATGCCGAGGGTGTAGGGTTCTGACGATTTGAAATCAGGTAGGGGCATGGCGCACTCCGTTGTCTGTTTTAACGTAATTATAGACAAACAAAATCCCCTGAAGCGGACGGGTAATTTAGCGCGAGCGTAGGTGGCGATAATAAATATCGGTCAGCGTTTATTATTATTCGTTATGAAGCCAGTGCCTGTTATCGGGCAAGCCAGTTTCGCGTTGCTGAAAATTCCTGGTTTATATGAGTTATTGAGGTGAAACAATAAATTAACATAAGTTAATTTCTTTCTTTATGATTAAAAATCAATAGTTTATATTTCTATCTATGTGATTTAATTTCCTGTGTAATTACCTGCGTAATTAAAATTCTTAATTAAAAGGCACGCTGTTTACGGCGTTATTCGGCCTTTCATATACTGTGCACTAAGGAATTACTCAAGGGACTCTCTCCGGTATTTACCTTCAACTAATAATCTTTTCCAGACACGGAAGAGGCTTCTTTTGCCTGATATTTCATACATCCTCTGGAGGTCGTTATGAAAAAAAAAGGAATTATTGCTCTCTCAGTCCGCTCTAAAAAATCGGCGCTGGCATGCAGTATTGCCGGGGTGCTGGGCGGCGCTTTCAGCATTCCTGCGAGTGCAGATATAGACAGCTGCAACGTGAGTGAGGCAGGAAAAGCGACCTGCACCTCTTCGCTGGGGGCGACCGATGCGAAAACTATTTTCGATCTCTGGAATGTCGTCCTGATTGAATCCAGCAAAGACGTTATCAATTTGTCAGCCGAAGATCTGGGCACGATTGCGAACAGCGAGGTGACGTTAAAATCGACCGACGGGGCGGGGATTTATCTCAACGGCAGCAGCGCGGTTCTGACCGGAAAGGTGGGGATAGAAACGTCAGGAAACGGTATTTATCTTGCGCAGTCTTATCTTTCGCAGCCGCTCGGCTCGAGCCTGACGGTAGGGGATAATCTGAACGTCTATGCCGAAAAGGGCATGGGCGTTGCGGCGGAGATAACCAACCATATTGACGGTAACCGTATTACCGTGGGCGAAAACGCGGTCATCCGTACGGCGGGCGATGCGTTCGGTAAGTTTACGGATCGTTCTGATACCGGTTACGGCGTCTACGCCGGCGCGTCTTACTTTGATTTGACCTCCTCCCGCAATCGCTCTTTTTTCACCTGGTCAGCCAGCGTCACGCTGGGGCACAACGCCTGGGTTGAAACCCTAGGCGAAAATGCGCACGGCGTCTATGCCAATAAAACCGGCCTGGTGGATACGGGGGATATCACCGTTCAGACCTGGGGCAAGGGAGCCTCTGGACTGGTCGCAGAAGATGGGTATAAAGCTCCGCGTCCTGCCATGTCACCCATGCAGGCGGCAATGGGTGTGAGCGAATCCTTTCCCTCCGAAGAAATCGAAATCGATCGTTACGGAGGGTTAACGCATTTCGACGGTGGACGTATCTATCTGAACCGTGACGTCAACGTGCAGGTCAATGGTGAAGAGAGCTACGCCATGTTTGCCTCCGGGCATTTGGCTTATATCGGCTCCGGATATCTCGACGGTCCGCAAAGTGAAGGCGTTTATCAGGTTAAAGGCGACATGTTAACCGAACGCGAGGGGACGATTGACCTGCGTATGAGCCAGGGCTCGGTGTTCTCCGGTATGGCTGACTCTACGCAGCTGAACGCGGACGGCCAGCTAAACACCACGGATAATGGCTACATCTACCTGAACATGAAGGGTGACACTAGCCTGTGGGATATGACCAGCAGCTCGGTAGTCACGCGTATGGATCTGAACGATGCCCGCCTGACCTATCGCGCGCCGGTTAGCGCAGGATCCTTTTCTCCTGCCTACCTGACGGTGGTGGAGAACTATTCAGGCAACAACGGTCTGCTGACGCTCAATACCGTGCTGGGTGGCGATGACTCTCTGACTGACCAGCTTCACGTCCTGGGCGACGTTGAAGCGGGCAATACGCGGGTGAGCATTAACAACATCGGCGGTAAGGGCGCGCTGACCCAGGAAGGGATTGAAATCGTGACCGTAGGCGGGGAATCCATTGGTACCTTCACCAAAGCCAGCCGTATTGTCGCGGGTGCCTATGATTATGACGTGGTGCGTAAAGGAGAGAACTGGTATCTGATGAGCGCGGTGACGCCGGTGGTGCCACCGGATCCTGAACCCCCGGTCGATCCTGTCCCACCCGATCCGGTTGACCCAGTGCCACCAACCGATCCAGTGCCGCCAACTGACCCGGTACCACCAACCGATCCGGTGCCACCGCCTGGACCGGACCCCGTGCCGCCGCCGAAAACACCTAAGCCCGAGCCCGTGGTCCGGCCGGAATCGGGTGCCTATATTGCCAACCATGCGGCGGCCAACGGCATTTTCGTGATGCGTCTGCACGACAGGCTTGGCGAAACGCAGTACACGGATGCGCTGACCGGGGAAAAGAAAGTGACCAGCCTGTGGCTGCGTCAGGTGGGCGGACATAACGTCTTCCACAGCGCCGGACAGCTGACCACCCAAAGCAATCGCTATGTCGCGCAGCTGGGCGGCGATATTGCGCAGTGGTCGTCGGACGGAAAGGATCGCTGGCATCTTGGCGTAATGGGCGGTTATGCCAATAACCAAAGCAACACCCGCTCGCGCTGGAACCACTATAAGGCCGACGGCACGTTAAGCGGCTACAGCGCGGGTATTTACAGCACATGGTATGCGGACAACGAAAACAAGGAAGGGCTGTACACCGACAGCTGGCTCATTTACAGCTGGTTCAATAACCACGTGAAAGGGGATGAATTACCGGCAGAGCGCTACAAATCCCGCGGGTTTACGGCGTCGGTAGAGGCCGGATGGACGGAACATATGGGCGCCTTCTACGGTAGCAAAGGCACGTTGAATAATTGGTACCTTCAGCCAAAAGCCCAGGCTATCTGGATGGGCGTTCGCAGCCGCGCGCACACCGAAGATAACGGTTCGAACATCTCGTTTGGCGGTGACGGTAACGTGCAGACGCGACTGGGGCTGCGAGCCTATATTAACGGGCACCACAAGATCGACGAAGGCAAGCGCCGGGAGTTTGAGCCATTTATTGAGGCAAACTGGCTGCATAACACGAAAGCCTTCTCGGTCACCCTGGACGACCACACCATCAGCCAGCAGGGGGCGCGCAACATCGGGGAACTTAAAACCGGCGTAGAAGCGAAGCTGGGCGACCGTCTGAATATGTGGGGGAATATCTCCGTCCAGATGGGCGGAAAAGGCTATCACGATGCGCAGGCCATGTACGGGATCAAATATCAGTTCTGATCTGCGATTTAAGGGGAGTTAGTCATCCCTGTACCTGAACGCCATCACGTGAGTTGATGGCGTTTTTTTTACAGACCCATGATCGCGCCGCAGGTTAAAAGTTCATTAATATTGCTGACGCCTAATTTCGCAAACAGACGACTGCGTTGGGCATAAACGGCCTGGGGGGAAATAGCCAGCGCGGTGGCAATCTCCGACACGCTATGCTCGGCGATAATTAACCGTAGCAGCGTCTTATCTTCTGGCGCCAGGCTGCGGGTGTGATTGTGCAGCGTTTCCAGACTCGCTCCGTATTCGGTGATCATTATCCGGAATAGCGTTTTTTTTATAAAGTTGAGATCCGGTTTACAGGGCAGGAAATTGATTTGCGAGGTAAACGAACATCCTCCGGTGGAAAGGAAAAATACGTTATAAAACGTTACCGTGGACTTGCTTTCTGATAACAGGTTATGGAATTGACGAAAGCTGTCTCTTTCGATTACCAGACAGTGTTCACTATTTTTTGACAGTTTTCCGATATCAAGTTCATCCGGCGTGTTAAAGGTTTTGATATCGCATAATTTCCCGGTCTTGTGAAAAATCATCGGCTGAAGATTGTTAACGAGATACGTCATTCCGAGATTCAGGTAATTATTCTTACAAATAATTAACAGCGACAGGGCGGGTGGAGAAGGATGAGAGAGTGACGTGTTCATAACGGGCTCCTGAATTAATTTGGCACAAAATATCAGCCTTCTTAGGTGTGTCAAATCGTGTCCAGACTGTCTTATTCAGGTAACTGACCCGTTTATAGAACTCTTTTCGTAAAATATCGTCATGCATAATTTATCTACACAGCATTACACACGTAGTCAATATTTTAACGCACTGTTGAAGTGCAGTTTAATTACCGCATCATGCAATATCAGTCATACTCTTCACTGTTAGGGTAAAGTTCTTATCTTTTATAGGGTTGGAAGATATAAAAGAATGAGCCCGTCTTCGGACAAAAATTTACGTTTATAAAACGGAATGTCATTAATTCGCCGTCACAATATGGTGGGATGGTCGCATCTGAAATGGTTATCGTGCTGACCTTGCGCTAGCCACAGCCTAGCTGCGTGTAGAGTTCTTGTAAACTTTTAACACCGACTTTACGGTACAGGCGAGATCGCTGCGCATAGATTTGTTTGATATTCATCTTCAGCACTTTCGCCATCATCGGTGGCTGAAATCCGTTCATGATTAAGCTCAATAATAACGCTTCATCATGGCTTAAATACTGGTGTATTTGTTGTACGGAGGGCATCTGACCGGATAAAGCGCGTCGTGTAATTTCAAGCAGGCAGGCGCACGTTTCGTCTAACCTTGCGTGACTGTGCAAAAAAAGAGGCGCCTCTTTACTGTAGCTGTGAATTTTCGAGATAAAGGTGACGCCATCAAATAACGCGAGGACCGTTTCTGCCGAACGGTCTTTTTTCTTGCCGACGCAGAGCCTCGGGTCGAAATCCGTAATCAGGATATTCCCTTTATCCTTAGAGATTTTTCTGGCGTCAAGTTCATCAATATTATTCACGCGTATAACATCATAAAACCGTGAGTTTTCACTCAGAAGCCTTGGTGAGATGGATGCAACAAGCGCTTTTAATCCATAAAAGAGATAGTGGTTCTGCGTGATAATCGCAATAGTGCTATTTCCTACGGGAGTCGGGTTTTTATTATTTTTACAGTCGTACATGATCGCTACCTTCCTGGTACTAAAAGGACTGCCAATGCGCTGTTAATGTTGTTATATGCAATGCTGCGCGCCATTAATCATGGTGCCGTGATGTGTGTAATAATTATGGTGTTTTTCAAATGAAAGTAAACGCATTGGAAAAGACTTGTTATATTTTCAGATTATATTTTTGTTTTTCACAATAAAGCGCGAGGCTTTATTTAAGAGAGTTTATTGATTGTAGAAATAAGCGCGGTAGTAGATTTTGCTTAAGCGAGTCAAATGTCTCTTCAGTAGCCTTTAGTCCTGAGGGGTAGGGATTCTGCGGCAGGTTTTTCTGAATGTTTCTTGGTTGTGAATGATATGTGTAAAAGGTTAATTTAAGATTTTACTTGAGCAAAACCAGGAATTTTCCAGCGATTTGGCTGGAGAGGAAGCACCCATTTTCTGAAAGCGGGGGGCCAGGGCTGGAACAACGTTATGCATTGTGGGCAGACAACGCCGTGGCGCTCACTTTTTAGAGTGGTATAACTGTTAGCAGGCTTAGCGAAGAGGGGAGTTAACCATGTCTGACTATCCAGCCATCGCGCTGATTGGGCCCGGCGCCATCGGGACGACCATCGCCGCAGTGCTGCATGATGCCGGGCGCACGCCGCTGCTGTGCGGGCGCACCGCGCACCCGGAACTGCGCCTGCGCCACGATGACGGTGAAATTGTGGTGCCTGGGCCGGTATTAACCGATCCAGGCGTCGTTAAGCGCCCGGTCGATCTGGTTTTTGTGGCGGTGAAAACCACACAGAACGCCGACAGTGCCGGGTGGCTGCGCGCCCTGTGCGATGAAAATACCGTGGTCTGCGCCCTGCAAAACGGCGTGGAGCAGAAAGCCCAGCTTGAGCCGTGGGTCAACGGCGCGACGGTGCTGCCGTCGGTGGTCTGGTTCCCGGCCCAGCGCGAGCCGGACGCGTCCGTGTGGCTGCGCGCTAAACCGCGTCTGACGCTGCCGGACGTGCCGCAGGCAGCAAGCGTCGTCGAGGCGCTTCAGGGCACTCGCTGTACGGTTGAGCTATCGACAGATTTCACCACCGTCGCCTGGCGCAAGCTGCTGCAAAACGCGGTCGCCGGGCTGATGGTGCTCGCTAACCGACGCGCCGGGATGTTCCGCCGGGACGATATCAGCGAACTGGCGCTGGCCTACCTGCGCGAGGGGCTTGCGGTTGCGCGCGCCGAAGGGGCGAAGCTGGATGATGCGGTAGCGCAGGAGATCCTGGCGAACTTCCAGCGCGCACCCGCTGATTTAGGCACGTCGATCCTCGCCGACCGTCAGGCCGACCGCCCGATGGAGTGGGATATCCGCAATGGCGTGATCCAGCGCTACGGCCGCGCGCACGGCATTGCGGTGCCCATCAGCGACGTGGTGGTGCCGCTGCTGGCGGCGGGGAGTGAGGGGCCGGGCTAATGCCGAAAGCAGTTTAAAAATGTGGGGCGGTGCGGATGAAAATCTGGCATCAATTCCCTACAAATGGCGCTTGCATCTTTGTCCCATGCTTCCAGAAGGGAAACATTATTGGGTGGGGTGTGAGTTGACTACGTGGGACCTTCAGCGGCTCCACGTTTTTAACATGTTCGTCGTAATAGAATCCGTTTATTAAGCGCTACCAATTTAGGCGGTGGTCACAAGATAAAGGAGTGGATGGTATGGCCGTGGCGCCTTCAGGAATGTTTGGTGAGAGGGGAAGGAGCAGATGATGGTTTACTTACAACCGTATTTGGATTTATATGAAAAATATGCCCTGTTTGTGCCAGTAGCGGACATTTGATCATACGTGATGTGTCGGATTTCATATACACTACAAATGATTATCACCTTCCTGCATTAAGGAGAATGGCATGTCAGTTTCTGCACGTAATCAATTGTCCGGCACAGTATCCGCAGTCCATTCCGGCTCCGTTAACGATGAAATTGAAATTTCCCTTAATGAAGGAGGAACTCTTGTTTCTGTGGTAACCAGTAACAGTAGAATCAGGCTCGGTCTGGAGCAAGGAAAAGAGGTCGTTGCGCTGATTAAAGCCCCATGGATTATTCTTGCTTCTGAGGATAACAAATTATTGTTTTCAGCCCGTAACCAGTTTTCTGGCCAGGTCACCTCACTTGAAAAAGGCGCAGTAAACGCAACCGTTCATATTCTGACAGATGACGGCTCAATTCTTACCGCTGTCATTACGAACGAAAGCATGAAGGAGATGAATATCAGCGAAGGCAAGAGAGTTATTGCCCTGATTAAAGCTTCTTCTGTGCTGCTTGCGGTGAAAAAAACCTAAAAAAATAAACGAGATAAATTGCTACACAGGACGTTTCATGGCAAGCGTCCTAATTCAAGCCACCAGAATATCCAATGTTAAAATAGTGTAAAAATTTATCCGTTCTGAATTCCAGAAAAAATTCTGCCATGATCTCCCTGTCAAGATTGTACTTTCTCGTCAGTCTTCCCGCTTCAAGAGCTGCGACGCTTTTCTCCCCTGTTTTCTGTTCCAGCTGATAGCAATAGCCGATTACAAACCCACGTATATAGTCATTACAAAATTTCCCAGGCATCGTTTCAGAACAGGGACCAGTCATGTTCACACCCTTCATCAAGCCTTTTCCAAAATGATTATTCATACCATCCCCCCAATCGTTATATAATAAACTATATAACGATTGGTTTTTTTTTTGAAGTACCCCGTAAGAACTTCCCCAGCAATGTTGCTTTAGAATTACCCTGGAGACTTAACGAACACACACATTGAAAGGTGTCCTGAGCAATACTGATAAGGGACGAAGCGAAGCGTCTCTTGTAGCAGTGTCAGGCTCCTATAGGTAGATATCCTTGCCACTCCGGAAGATCCCGACATCCTGTTTCACAGGGTGTCAGATGAATAAACAATTCTCCGACCTTTTCAAGCAACAGGCAGTCGTCAACTTCTTTTAAATTGTCCTTATGCTGTTGATCGACATCGCAGAGGAGCGTCTGCAACGCTTTATCTTTAGCCTGGCGGGCATTTTCGGCGACGAACAGATCGTATTCATGCAGTTCGGCAAGTGTATCCGGCCTGTAACCGCCCGCATTGACGAAAAATAATCTCTGCGTGGTTTGGGGAGGCTCCGGAGAAAGAGAGACCGAAAACCCGTCGGCCCAGGTAACACGGCTATAACCATCAATATGAATTTTATCACTATCGCCAAACCATGCTTCACGCAACGCTGGCCATGCATCCTCAGGAGCGCTTGCTGCAACAAACTGAATGTCATGCACTTCGATATTTGATTTACCGGCGTTACCGCCGACATAAAACATATACAAATTCATACATCCCTCTGGATTATTAATTTCGCTATATATTTAACTATATAACGAATTGGGCTACAACTGTGCGACAGGTTTTGATGACGATAAATTCAAAATTCTGGTATGAGGGTTGGCGCTCAGAATTATCATTTTTATCGGCATACCGGTGGTATGGTGGCAGAAGCGAGCCATCGGCTATAAAGGGTTGATGGGTGAACGACTGGTGATGGTTCCTCTACCGACGCCTCCACTGGCTTTCCCAGTTAGTGCTACGCTGGTGCTGGCTGCGACCGTGACACTCACTTGTCGATGGTCTGCTTTGATATCAGAAGACGAATCGCAAGGTAATAAAAGCTCACTTGAAATTCCGTTCTTCGCTCCTACCAGACACCCACCAACCAACTTCATACCTTCCTTAACGCCGAAATTCTGCTCTTAACACAGCAGAATTTCGGCCTCCCATTACCCGCCTTAATGCGCCGTTATGTAAGGCGCTTTCACAAACTCAGCCATCAGCCAGTTCAAAGGGATCCGCAGATTTAGAAAGGCGCAGGTTTGCGAGGCGTCTTCCAGAACGGCACTGCCGGGTGGCGGCTACGCCTTACCCGGCCTACAAAAACAAATACCCAACACAGCGATACGAACCGTAGGCCCGTGCAAGCGCAGCGCCGCCGGGCACAGCCGCACCATCACCCCTCATTCATCATCGCTAAAAACCGCTTCACCGTGCGCGAGCGTTCAAACCGCCGCCAGCAGAGCGCGATATCGGTAAAAAGCTCCGGTGAAGTTAACGCGTGATAGGTGACGTTCGGCGGGGAAATAGCCGCCATAGATTTGGGCACCAGCGCGAATCCGCCGCCTGCGGAGACCATGCTCAGGGAAGAGGAAAGCTGTGACGATTGCAACGCGTGCTGCACGTCAATCCCGGCCCGCTCGCAGCAGCCGTAAACCCGCTCATACAGCCCCGGCGCGACCTCCTGCGGGAACAGCACCACCGGGGTATCACGAAGCTGCTCCAGCGCCAGCGAATCGCACGCCGCCAGCGGGTGATCGCGATGCAGCGCCACCACCATCGGCTCCCGGTCGAGAATGTTGATTTCGAACGCCTTGCTGCTCTCGCACGGCAGACGCACAAAGGCGATATCCAGCTCGCCCTCCGCCAGCATCGTCGTCAGCGAGGACATGTTGGCCTCCACCTGATGAACCTGCACCGCCATGTTCTGCACCTGGTACTGGCGGATCAGGGCGAAAATTTTGGGATGAAAGGCGTCGGAGCTGGTAATGCCAATCGACAGGCTGCCGTTCAGACCGCGCGCGATGCCGCGGGCTTTTTCCAGCGCGGCGTCGCTCATCGCCAGGATCTTACAGGCATCCTCATAGAAGGCTTCTCCCGCTTCGGTCAGCTCCACGCCTCGCGTCAGGCGTCTGAACAGCGGCGTGCCGACCTCCTCTTCGAGCCGTTTAATCTGCTGGCTCAGAGGAGGCTGTGAAATACCCAGCGCTTCAGCCGCTTTTGTGAAGTGTCGCTCGCGTGCAACCGCGACAAAGTACCGCAGATAACGAAGTTCCATATCTAAAAGATCTCAATCCAGCATGGTTTCTATATTGGAACTCTATGCTGAATCGGGTCAACATTTATTCAATCTTTCTAAAAAAAGTTGAAGAGGACGAGCATGACGCATTCATCCGCCTGCGACTGTGAGGCCAGCCTGTGCGAAACCCTGCGCGGGTTCTCCGCCCAGCATCCTGACAGCGTTATCTATCAAACATCGCTAATGAGCGCCCTGCTAAGCGGCGTGTACGAAGGGGAAACCACCATCGCCGATCTGCTGGCGCACGGGGATTTTGGGCTGGGCACCTTCAACGAGCTGGACGGCGAAATGATCGCCTTCAGCAGCCAGGTATACCAGCTGCGCTCTGACGGCAGCGCCCGGGCCGCGAAGCCCGAGCAAAAAACGCCGTTCGCGGTGATGACCTGGTTCCAGCCGCAGTACCGCAAAACCTTCGATGGCCCGGTCAGCCGTCAGCAGATCCACGACGTCATCGACCAGCAAATCCCTTCCGACAACCTGTTCTGCGCGCTGCGCATCGACGGCAACTTCCGCCACGCGCATACCCGCACCGTCCCGCGCCAGACGCCGCCGTACCGGGCGATGACCGACGTGCTGGACGACCAGCCGGTGTTCCGCTTTAACCAGCGCGCGGGCGTGCTGGTCGGGTTCCGCACGCCGCAACACATGCAGGGCATTAACGTTGCGGGCTATCACGAACACTTTATCACCGACGACCGCCAGGGCGGGGGGCATCTGCTCGACTACCAGCTGGAGAATGGCGTGCTCACCTTCGGTGAAATTCACAAGCTGATGATTGACCTGCCCGCCGACAGCGCGTTTTTGCAGGCCAACCTTCACCCCAGCAATCTGGATGCTGCGATCCGTTCCGTCGAAAACTAAAGGAGAACTACCGTGAACAGTGAGAAACAATCACGTCAGTGGGCGCATGGTGCCGATATGGTGGTCGGCCAGCTGGAAGCGCAGGGGGTGAAGCAGGTGTTCGGCATCCCGGGCGCCAAAATCGACAAAGTTTTTGACTCCCTGCTGGACTCCTCCATCGAGATTATTCCGGTGCGCCACGAGGCCAACGCGGCGTTTATGGCGGCGGCGGTCGGGCGACTGACCGGTAGAGCCGGGGTCGCTCTGGTCACCTCCGGGCCGGGCTGTTCTAACCTGATCACCGGGATTGCCACCGCCAACAGCGAGGGCGATCCGGTGGTCGCGCTGGGCGGGGCGGTGAAGCGGGCGGATAAAGCCAAGCTGGTGCATCAGAGCATGGACACCGTCGCCATGTTCAGCCCGGTCACCAAATACGCCGTTGAAGTTAATTCCCCGGACGCGATTGCCGAGGTGGTATCGAACGCGTTTCGCGCCGCCGAGCAGGGCAGGCCGGGCGGGGCGTTCGTCAGCCTGCCGCAGGATATTGTCGACCAGCCCGTCACGGGGGCGATTTTACCGGCCAGCGGCGCGGCGCTGATGGGCCCGGCGCCGGAGTCCGCCATTAACGACGTGGCGAAGCTTATCGAAAAGGCCAAAAACCCCGTCATTTTACTCGGCCTGATGGCAAGCCAGCCCGCCAACAGCGATGCGCTGCGCAAGCTGCTGGAAAAAAGCCGTATTCCGGTGACCAGCACCTATCAGGCCGCCGGGGCGGTGAACCAGGAGCACTTCACCCGCTTTGCCGGACGCGTCGGTCTGTTTAACAACCAGGCGGGCGACCGGCTGCTGCATCTGGCGGATCTGATTATCTGCATCGGCTACAGCCCGGTGGAATACGAGCCGTCCATGTGGAACAGCGGCGACGCGACGCTGGTGCATATTGACGTGCTGCCCGCCTATGAAGAGCGTAACTACGTTCCGGATCTGGAGCTGGTGGGGGATATCGCCGGAACGCTGAACCTGCTCGCCAGCCGTATCGACCATACGCTTGAGCTCAGCCCGCGCGCCACGGAGATCCTGGTCGATCGCCAGCACCAGCGCGATCTTCTTGCCCGCCGTGGCGCATCGCTCAACCAGTTTGCCCTGCACCCGCTGCGTATCGTGCGTGCCATGCAGGACATCGTGAACAGCGACGTCACGCTCACCGTGGATATGGGCAGCTTCCACATCTGGATCGCCCGCTATCTCTACAGCTTCCGCGCGCGTCAGGTGATGATCTCCAACGGTCAGCAGACGATGGGCGTCGCGCTGCCGTGGGCGATTGGCGCGTGGCTGGTGAACCCGGGTCGCAAGGTCGTTTCGGTATCCGGTGACGGCGGTTTCCTGCAATCGAGCATGGAGCTGGAGACCGCCGTGCGCCTCAACGCCAACGTGCTGCACATCATCTGGGTGGATAACGGCTACAACATGGTGGCGATCCAGGAAGAGAAAAAATACCAGCGTCTTTCCGGCGTCGAGTTCGGCCCGGTCGATTTCAAAGCGTATGCCGACGCCTTCGGTGCGAAAGGCTTTGCCGTGGAGAGCGCCGCGGCGCTTGAACCGACGCTGCGTGCGGCAATGGACGTCGACGGCCCGGCCGTGGTGGCGATCCCCGTCGACTATAGCGATAACCCGCTGCTGATGGGCCAGCTCCATCTCAGCCAGATTTTATGAATCAACGAAAGGACAAAGATATGCAAAAAGTTGCTCTCGTAACCGGCTCAGGCCAGGGGATTGGTAAAGCGATTGCGCTTCGCCTGGTGAAGGATGGTTTTGCCGTGGCTATCGCGGATTACAACGAAGAGACGGCGAAAGCGGTCGCGGATGAAATCACCCGCAGCGGCGGTAAAGCCGTCGCCGTGAAGGTGGACGTGTCCGACCGCGACCAGGTGTTTGCGGCGGTCGAGAAAGCCCGCACCGCGCTGGGCGGTTTTAACGTCATCGTTAACAACGCCGGGGTTGCGCCGTCTACCCCTATCGAATCCATCACGCCGGAGATTGTCGACAAGGTTTACAACATCAACGTGAAAGGGGTGATCTGGGGCATTCAGGCCGCAATTGCCGCGTTCCGCAAAGAAGGGCACGGCGGCAAGATCATCAACGCCTGCTCCCAGGCGGGCCACACCGGTAACCCGGAACTGGCGGTCTACAGCTCCAGCAAGTTCGCGGTTCGCGGCTTAACCCAGACCGCGGCGCGGGATCTTGCGCCGCTTGGGATCACCGTTAACGCCTACTGTCCGGGCATCGTCAAAACGCCGATGTGGGCGGAGATCGACCGTCAGGTGTCTGAAGCCGCGGGTAAACCGCTCGGCTACGGAACCGAAACCTTCGCCAAACGCATCACCCTTGGCCGCCTGTCCGAACCGGAAGATGTCGCCGCCTGCGTGTCGTATCTCGCGGGGCCGGATTCCGACTACATGACCGGCCAGTCCTTACTGATCGACGGCGGGATGGTATTCAATTAAAAAACAACGATAAGCTCTGACATGACTTTCCCCTGCCTTTGCGCAGGGGCTTTTTTTTGTCTCCTCAGCCATTGTGGATTACACTGCGCGCTGCAAAACTTTAGTCAATACGATCTGACAGGCGGTAACAGCGATGAACGGTACAATCACAACGTGGTTTAAAGATAAAGGCTTTGGATTTATCAAAGATGAAAACGGCGACAACCGCTATTTTCATGTGATTAAGGTCGCGAACCCCGATCTGATTAAGAAAGATGCAGCGGTAACGTTCGAGCCGACCACTAACACCAAAGGCCTTTCGGCGTATGCGGTAAAGGTTATTCCTGAAAGCCAGTACATCTATATTGCGGGCGAGCGTCTGAAGCTCACCTCGATTAAGTCCTTCGTGGTGTTCAGCGAAGAAGAGCCTGCGGACGCCAAAATCGATAAAGAAAACGCGGTGCTGTCGGTGGGGCTACTGATGAACAGCATCAAGCCGAAATCCGACAAAAAGCCGGGCGAAATGCGCTCGGTGAAGAAGCTGGCGATCACCACCTTCCAGAACTCCACGCTGATCTTCACCGAAGATGAAATCGACATCGACGCCACGGTGAAGCTGCTGAAGTAATCTTTCGCCGGGCGGCGGCTACGCTTGCCCGGCCTGCATCTCCTCTCCTCTCTTCTCGTCCGCTTTTTAACCTGCTATAACAAACGCCTTACCTTTCAGGGAGTCACCGCCGTGCCCGAAATCAATCAACATGGTCAGACCGTTAACGATATCGTTCCCGACTGGAAATGCGCGCAGGTCTTAACCCGCGGCCCGCTTTCGGGTCAGTACTGTCGCCTGGAGCCGCTGGACGTCGACAGGCATTCAGCCGATCTGTTTGAGGCTTACGCCCTGGGGGACGACAGCGACTGGACGTGGCTTGCCAGCACGCAGCCCATGAGCCTGGAAGCTACCGCGCACTGGGTGCTGGGTAAAGTGCTGGACGATGAGCTGGTGCCTTTTGCGGTGATTGATTTGCGCACCGAAAAGGCGGTAGGGCTGGTGAGCTATATGGCTATCGAGCGGATGCAGGGCTCGGTGGAGATAGGCCACGTCACCTGGTCGCGCAGGATGAAAGGCTCGCGGGTCGGCACCGAAACGGTCTGGCTGCTGCTGAAGAATGCCTTTGCGCACAGGTATCGCCGCGTGGAGTGGAAGTGTGATTCGATGAACGTCGCCTCGCGCCGCGCCGCCGAACGGCTGGGGTTTGTCTGGGAAGGACGCCTGCGCCAGAAGCTGGTGCGCAAAGGGCGCAACCGCGACAGCGATATGCTCTCTATTATCGACCGCGAATGGCCGCAAAGGGACGCGGAGCTGCGCGCCTGGCTGGCAGAGGATAACTTTGACGGGGAAGGGCGGCAGGATAAGCGGTTAGAGGCGTTTCGGTTATAGGCGCTTTTATGTAGGGTACAGCCAACGCGAATTAATGCGCCGAAATCGCTATCTCGATGAGATGGGTTTTACCCGAATGCAATCCCCGCGCTACCGCGGCGGGCATTCCCCATCCCGTGCCCCAGGCGCGAGGATTATATTTTGCCACTGTAAAGTACAGGGCCGGTCGGCAGGCCGGTTGGCGAGCCTCCCTTTGGTTCAAGACTTATCGCTATCGTGGCGTCATCAGTAAGCGCGGTGTTCCTGAGCGTTACACGGGTCGCGACGCTGTTTTGCAGCAGACCCAATGATACCGGCGCCTGGCCATCAGGGATCAGCCAAAGCTGTAGGCTATGTTGCGCCGCAACGGCGTTCGGTCTGAGCGGGATAATGCTCAGATGCTCGCGGCTGGCATCCGCGCTGATTATCCACTGCCCGTGCTGTTGGGCATCGTTGAGCACCATCAGCGGAGCAAGTTCCGGTGTGCGCAGGGCATACCAGCCTGCGACGGTAACAGCCGCAAGGCCAGCCGCCGCCATCCAGCCGACATAAGGCCGGCTTTTGCGCAACGGTTTTTGGGCGGGCAGATCGAGCAGGATCCTCTTCCACACTCTCTCTGGCGGATGGACGGGCGCAAGATGGCTGTCGAGCGTGCTGAACATTTTCTGCCAGTAGGCCACGCGGGCGGCAAGTTCGGGGTCATCAGCCAGCCGTTTCTGGAACTGAAGCCGCGCGCCGCCCCGCAGGGTGCCGAGGGCATACTCTGCCGCCAGCATGTCGTCGCGTTTTTCGCTGTCGTTCATAGGCCCACGCACTCCCGAAGATGGTCCATTGCACGGCGGATCCAGCTTTTTACCGAGCCCACGGGCTGCTGGAGCCACTCGGCAATGTCGCTGTGAGACATGCCCTGGTAGTAGGCGAGCGTAATGCTCTGGCGCTGTTCGTTGCTCAGGTGTTCCAGGCAATGCCTGAGCCGTTGCGCCTGCGCCTCGTCATGCCAGCTATTCTGTTCATCGCTTTCGCTCGGCACAAGCGCGTCGGAATAGGGCTCCTCATGGCTGGCAGCGCGGGTCTGGCCGCTGCGCAGCCAGTCAATGCAGCGGTTGCGAACAATATGCGTAAGCCAGGTCATCGGGGAACTTAGTGCGGCGTTGTAGGTGTCGGCTTTGCTCCAGACGGTGACAAAACAGTCGTGCAGGATCTCTTCTGCCCACGCGCGGTGACGGAGCATTCGCAGCGCGACGGCAAACAGATGCGGCGAGGTAAGCCGGTAGAGTTGTTCAAATGCACGGCGATCGCCGTTTGCGACCGCCTGCATTAATTTCATCTGCTGTTCAACCAGCGCGTTATCCATGTTTTTCCCGGAAGGCAACGTCACACTTCCGAAGTATAGACAACTACTTAGGCATCAGGACGGTGTCGATCACATCGATCACGCCATTTTTTTGATGAACGTCGTAGGTGCTGATATTCGCCACGTTGCCTTTACCGTCTTTAAGCTGAATGTTGTGCGGGCCGTTGCTCATGATCCACAGCGGTTGCCCGTTCACGGTTTTCAGCTCCGCGTGGCCGCCTCCCTGTTTGATTTTCTGCTCCAGCGCTTTCATATCGTAATTACCGGCGACGACGTGATAGGTCAGAATACTGGTGAGCTGTGCTTTATTTTCGGGTTTCACCAGACTGTCGACCGTACCCGCTGGCAGTTTTGCAAACGCCGCATCGGTGGGTGCAAACACGGTGAAGGGCCCTTTGCTCTGTAGCGTGTCCACCAGTCCGGCCGCTTTGACGGCGGCGACCAGCGTGGTGTGATCTTTCGAGTTCACGGCGTTTTCAACAATATTTTTGCTCGGGAACATCTCCGCTCCGCCCACCATCACAGAGCCGGACGTCATGGCGGCCGATGCGCCTGCACAGAAGAGTAAAGCGCTGGTTACGAATGCAACACGGGTTAGCTTTTTCATCATCTTTCCTCGGTTTGGGGAGCAAAGGAGTTGCTCACATGCATACATACGAGGGAGGGGGATGAACTGGATGCAGTGAAATGAAAATAAATTTCGCGGGGGGGAATTTCCTCTCCCTTTTCTCATAAAGCGATGAGAATAATTTCATATAGATAAATGCGTTACAGCGACGCCATTGTCCGGCTGTAAATCGCCGAAGCGTTTCCTGTAGGCCGGGGCGAGGCGCAGGGATGCGCCGAGAGGGCGCGCTTTGCAGGGACGCTGCATCGCGCCCGACCCGAAAGCCGAAAGGAATAAGCTGAGGGTACCGCGAAGCGGCGATTTTCTTGCCGGGAGCCCGGGTCGCCAGGGCGATGGCGACTGAGTCGCCCTGGCACGTTCACAAGTATTGTGGCGACAGAGTAGCAAGGAACCTAAGGTGAACGGAATGACCACCAGAGCCGTATGTTTCCCCTCACCCTAACCCTCTCCCCGAAGGGGCGAGGGAATGGTTTAGTGCCTGTATTTTGTGGGGATCCCTCAGCCCTGTGGGTGAGGGGCAAAGAACTCAGCGACGAACCGGCGCGCCGTTCGCCACGTAATACGGCGCCGTGCTTTTCGCCAGCGGCTCGCGCCCGCGAATGGCATCGGCAATCTTCTCGCCAATCATAATGGTGGTGGCGTTCAGGTTGCCGGTGATGATTTGCGGCATAATCGACGCATCCACCACGCGTAACCCCTCCAGCCCGTGAACGCGGCCTTCGCCGTCTACCACCGCCATCTCGTCATAGCCCATCTTGCAGGTGCCGCACGGGTGGAAGGCGGTTTCGGCGTGGTTACGCACGAACTCGTCCAGCTGCTCGTCGGTCTGGCACTCAATGCCCGGGCTGATTTCACGGCCGCGATATTTATCCAGCGCAGGCTGATGCATGATCTCGCGGGTAATGCGGATCGCATCGCGGAACTCCTGCCAGTCCTGCTCGTGCGCCATATAGTTAAACAGGATCGCCGGATGCTCGTGCGGGTCGCGCGACTTAATGCGCACGTGCCCGCGGCTCGGCGAGCGCATGGAGCCAACGTGGCACTGGAAGCCGTGCTCTTTCACCGCGTTCGAGCCGTTGTAGTTAATCGCCACCGGCAGGAAGTGGTACTGAATGTTCGGCCACTCGAACTCTTCGCGGCTGCGGATAAACCCGCCCGCCTCGAAGTGGTTGCTCGCGCCCACGCCGGTGCCGCCAAACAGCCACTCCGCGCCAATCTTCGGCTGGTTCCACCATTGCAGGGCAGGGTAGAGGGAGACCGGCTCTTTGCACTCGTATTGCAGATACATCTCCAGGTGGTCCTGAAGGTTTTCACCCACGCCGGGCAGGTCGTGTACCAGCGGGATATCAAACTGAGCCAGCAGTTCGGCATTGCCCACCCCGGAGCGCTGGAGGATCTGCGGCGAGGCGATGGCGCCTGCGCACAGCAGCACCTCTTTGTTCGCCGTCGCTTTCGACGGGATGGTGCTTTCCCCTTCGAGCCACTCGACGCCCACCGCCCGTTTGCCGTCAAACATAATGTGATCGGTCATGGCGTGTGTGCGTATGGTCAGGTTCGGACGCGGTTTCGCCTGGTCCAGATAGCCGCGCGCGGTGCTGGCGCGTCGGCCCTGCGGCGTCACCGTGCGGTCCATCGGGCCGAAGCCTTCCTGCTGATAGCCGTTGAGATCGTCGGTGCGCGGGTAGCCCGCCTGCACGCCCGCTTCTACCATCGCCTCAAACAGCGGGTTCACGCCCGGTTTTGAGGTGGTGACGCTCACCGGGCCGTTGCTGCCGTGGTAGTCGTTCGCGCCCACGTCGCGGCTTTCGGCCTTGCGGTAGTAGGGCAGGCAGTTCAGGTAGCTCCAGTGCTCAAGGCCAGATTCTTTCGCCCAGTTGTCCAGATCCATCGCGTTGCCGCGCACGTAGCACATGCCGTTGATGAGCGACGAGCCGCCCAGCCCTTTGCCGCGTCCGCACTCCATGCGGCGGTTGTTCATGTGCGGCTCGGGCTCGGTTTCATAGGCCCAGTTGTAGCGCTTGCCCTGAAGGGGGAACGCCAGCGCGGCAGGCATCTGGGTACGAAAATCCATACGATAATCCGGCCCGCCCGCCTCAAGCAGCAGCACGGTGGTGTTCGGATCTTCGGTCAGTCGCGTCGCCAGCACGTTGCCGGCAGAACCGGCACCAATAATGATGTAGTCAAATTGCAAATAAACCTCCCGGTTAAAATATGGACTGGAATTTACCCATCTCAACCTGGATGGACTTCACTTGGGTGTAGCTCTGGAGCGTCATTACTCCGTTTTCGCGGCCAATGCCGGAGTGCTTGTAGCCGCCGACCGGCATCTCTGCGGCGGATTCACCCCAGGTGTTGATCCAGCAGATGCCCGCTTCGAGCTGATGAATGGCGCCGTGGGCGCGGTTCAGATCGGCAGTAACGATGCCCGCCGCCAGACCGTAGTCGGTGTCGTTGGCGCGGCGAATCGCTTCTTCATCGGACTCGTACGTCAGAATCGACATCACCGGGCCGAAAATCTCTTCGCGCACGATGGTCATCTCGTCGGTGCAGTCGGTGAACACGGTTGGGGCCACCCACGCGCCGTTGTCAAAGCCGTCGCCCTTCAGCGCCTCGCCGCCGCACAGCACGCGCGCGCCTTCCTCTTTGCCTTTGGCGATGTAGCGCAGCACGCTGTCGCGGTGCGGGAAGCTGACCATCGGGCCAAAATTAGTATTTTCATCAAACAGATCGCCCGCGCGGATGCGGCCCACGCGTTCAACGATTTTTTGTTCAAACTCGGCTTTGAATTTCGCAGGGATAAATACGCGGGTGCCGTTGGTACATACCTGGCCGGAGCTGAAGAAGTTCGCCATCATGGCGATGTCTGCGGCGAGGTCGAGATCCGCGTCGTCGAAAACAATCAGCGGAGATTTGCCGCCCAGCTCCATCGTTACCTCTTTCAGGGACGAGGCCGCCGAGTTCGCCATCACCTTTTTGCCGCTGGCAACGCCGCCGGTGAAGGAGACTTTGGCAATGCCCGGATGCTCGGTCAGGAACTGGCCGGTCTCCGCGCCCACGCCCGGCAGGACGTTAAACACGCCGTCCGGCAGGCCCGCTTCGGTGTAGATCTCCGCAAGCTTCAGGGCGGTGAGCGGGGTCACTTCGCTCGGTTTGAAGATCATCGCGTTGCCCGCCGCCAGCGCCGGGGCGGATTTCCACAGGGCGATCTGGATCGGGTAGTTCCACGCGCCGATGCCTGCCACCACGCCCAGCGGTTCGCGGCGGGTGTAGACGAACGAGGTGTCGCGCAGGGGGATCTGGCTGCCTTCCAGCGCCGGGATTAGCCCCGCGTAGTACTCCAGCACGTCCGCACCGGTGACGATATCCACGGTGGAGGTTTCAGAAAACGCTTTACCGGTGTCGAGGGTTTCCAGCTTTGCCAGTTCGTCGTTACGCTCGCGCAGGATATCCACCGCGCGGCGCAGGATGCGGGAGCGCTCCATGGCGGTCATCGCCGCCCAGATTTTTTGCCCGCGCTGCGCGCTTTCCACGGCGCGGTCGACGTCTTCGCGCCCGGCGGCCTGTACGGTCGCCAGGACTTCACCGTTGGCCGGGTTGATGGTCTCGAAGGTGCGACCGCTGGTGGCCGATGTATAACCACCATTGATATAAAGCTGCTGTTCTGCCATTCGGGACATAAATTCTCCTCGGTTATTCGGTCGGTAAATGCTGGCTGATAAAGTGGCTGGTGAGCGACTGGGCCAGGGTGATATCCAGCGGCTTGCCGCTCAGCGCGGCGCGTAGCCATAGCCCGTCAATCAGCGCCGCCAGCCCGTAGCCTGCCTCCTGCGCCTGTTCGCGCGGCAGCTCGCGGCGGAACTCATACACCAGATTCGACAGCAGGCGGCGGCTGCTCACCTGCTGCAAACGGTAGAGCATCGGCTGGTGCATACTGCTCGCCCAGAAGGCCAGCCAGGCCTTCATTGCCGCGCTGCTGATCTGCGTTTCATCGAAGTTGCCGCCAACAATTGCCTGTAAACGCCGCTCCGCACTGGCGTTGGGTAACGCGTGCAGACGGTTCAATACCGCGTCGCGCAGCTGGCCGGTGATGTCGCGCATGGTCGCTTCCAGCAGGCCGTTTTTATCTTTGAAATAGTGACTGATGATCCCGGTGGATACCCCGGCGCGACGGGCGATCTGCGCGATCGTCGCGTCATGCATGCCCACTTCATTTATTGCTTCCAGCGTGGCGTTAATCAGCTGCCTGCGCCGGATCGGCTGCATCCCCACTTTGGGCATTTTTGCCACTCCATTCATCAGCGTTGGTTATACATTAAAGCTGTTTTTGATTGGACGTTCAATATAAAATGTGTCTTAATTGTTGCGGATTTGGATTTCAATAGTTACAAAAACAGTGGGGATACTGGATGACAGACCTTTCACAAGACAGAGAAAAAGACAAAATCAATCCGGTGGTTTTTTACACCTCCGCCGGGCTGATTTTGTTGTTTTCCCTGACGACTATCTTCTTTCGCGATTTCTCTGCCGAGTGGATCGGGCGCACCCTTAACTGGGTGTCGAAAACCTTCGGCTGGTACTATCTGCTGGCGGCGACGCTCTACATCGTCTTTGTGGTCTGCATTGCCTGCTCGCGCTTCGGCTCGGTCAAGCTCGGGCCTGAGCAGTCAAAACCCGAGTTCAGCCTGCTGAGCTGGGCCGCAATGCTGTTTGCTGCGGGCATCGGCATCGACCTGATGTTCTTCTCCGTGGCGGAACCGGTGACGCAGTATATGCAGCCGCCGGAAGGGGCAGGGCAGACGATGGAGGCCGCGCGCCAGGCGATGGTCTGGACGCTGTTCCACTACGGCCTGACCGGCTGGTCGATGTACGCCCTGATGGGGATGGCGCTCGGATACTTTAGCTATCGTTATAATTTGCCCCTCACCATCCGCTCCGCGCTGTACCCGATTTTCGGCAAAAAGATCAACGGGCCGATTGGCCACACGGTTGATATCGCAGCGGTGATCGGCACCATCTTTGGTATCGCCACCACGCTCGGGATTGGCGTGGTGCAGCTTAACTACGGCCTGAGCGTGCTGTTTGATATTCCGGATTCGATGGCGGCGAAGGCGGCGCTGATTGCGCTGTCGGTAATTATCGCCACCATTTCGGTGACCTCCGGCGTGGATAAGGGCATCCGCGTGCTGTCCGAGCTGAACGTCGCGCTGGCGCTGGGGCTGATCCTGTTTGTGCTGTTTATGGGCGACACCTCCTTCCTGCTTAATGCCTTAGTGCTGAACGTGGGCGACTACGTGAACCGCTTTATGGGCATGACGCTGAACAGCTTCGCGTTCGATCGCCCGGTGGAGTGGATGAACAACTGGACGCTCTTCTTCTGGGCGTGGTGGGTGGCCTGGTCGCCGTTTGTCGGCCTGTTCCTGGCGCGTATTTCGCGCGGGCGCACCATCCGTCAGTTCGTGCTGGGAACGCTGATTATCCCGTTCACCTTCACCCTGCTGTGGCTGTCGATTTTCGGCAACAGCGCACTGCACGAGATCATTCACGGCAATGCGACCTTCGCGCAGGAAGCGATGGCGCACCCGGAGCGCGGCTTCTACAGCCTGCTGGCGCAGTATCCGGCGTTTACCTTTAGCGCCTCGGTAGCGACCATCACCGGCCTGCTGTTTTACGTGACCTCGGCGGATTCCGGCGCGCTGGTGCTGGGGAACTTCACCTCGAAGCTGAAAGACATCAACAGCGACGCGCCGAACTGGCTGCGCATCTTCTGGTCAATCGCCATCGGCCTGCTGACGCTGGGAATGCTGATGACCAACGGGATTTCGGCGCTGCAAAACACGACGGTGATTATGGGGCTGCCGTTCAGCTTCGTGATTTTCTTCGTGATGGCCGGGCTGTATAAATCGCTCAAGGTGGAAGATTATCGCCGCGAGAGCGCCAACCGCGACACCGCGCCGCGACCGCTGGGCGCGCAGGACAGGCTGAGCTGGAAGAAGCGCCTGTCGCGCCTGATGAACTACCCCGGCACGCGCTACACCAAACAGATGATGGAAACGGTCTGCTACCCGGCAATGGAAGAGGTGGCGCAGGAGCTGAAACTGCGTGGTGCCTACGTGGAGCTGAAAAACCTGCCGCCGGACGAGGGGGATAGCCTGGGGCATCTGGATCTGCTGGTCCACATGGGCGACGAGCAGAATTTCGTTTACCAGATCTGGCCGCAGCAGTATTCGGTGCCTGGCTTTACCTATCGGGCGCGCAGCGGGAAATCGACCTATTACCGTCTGGAAACCTTCCTGCTGGAAGGGAGCCAGGGGAATGACCTGATGGATTACAGCAAGGAGCAGGTGATTACGGACATTCTGGACCAGTATGAACGGCACCTGAACTTTATCCATCTCCACCGGGAAGCGCCGGGGAATAGCGTGATGTTCCCTGACGTGTAAATCCTTTAAGCCGGGTGGCGGCTGCGCCTTACCCGGCCTACTCAAACTTGTAGGCCTGATAAGCGAAGCGTCATCAGGCTTTTAGAAGCGTGCACACACTTTCATCAACTCTCTGCCATGCAAGAGTGAAACATTTCCCCTCGTCAAACCTGCCAACGGACCCCGTTAACTGAAGCGTGATGCGACGTGCATCAATCTCCGTCACGCGTGCGCAGTCAAATCCCATATAGTGCTTCACCTGCGGAAAGAGCGCTTTAAACAGGCTCTCTTTTGCGCTGAAGGCCAGCGTCAGGGCGAGCGCGAAGGGATAGCCCGACTGAATCAGCACCGCTTCTTCCTGCGCATCTATCACGCCATCTTTGATCTCTCGGGCTTCCTCTTCGGGGAGGATGGCTTCGCAGTCGATGCCGATTAGGGCGTGTGGGTTCGCCACGACGGCCGCCATTGCCCGGGTGCCGCTGTGGGTGATGCTGCCAGACGTGCCTGCGGGCCACAGGGGTTCTCCGCTCGGGCCGATGCCGGGGATAGTTTGTTCGTTCAGGGCGTTGAGCGCGTGGGCGGCGGCGATGCGTCCGGCGAGGTGATCGGCTTTACGTTTGCGTCCGGCTGCGGTTAGGTCGGTGTAGTGGGGGAGCCACAGGAGGTCGGCGTCGGTGAAGGTGGTGGGATCGAAGGCGATCTGATGGACGGTGTGGCCAGCGAGGATGAACGTGCTGTGGATGGTGTGCATGTTTTTCCTTCAGTATTGTGCGGCCTGATGCCCTCACCCCGGCCCTCTCCCACGGGGAGAGGGAGAAAACACTAAAAACGGCAACGCGGTTGCCGTTTTGCTTTTACCTTGCCCTCACCCCGGCCCTCTCCCACGGGGAGAGGGAGCAAACACTAAAAACGGCAACTGGGTTGCCGTTTTGCTTTCACCTAGAAGCGCGTATTCACGCTCATATACCAGGTACGGCCCGGCTCATTATACGTATAGGCACCTGCACCGTACATATACGCGCCGGTCGTGGTATTCCCGGTCGTCTGGGCATTACCCGCGCGCCACTGGCGTTTATCGAAGACGTTGTCCACGCCGCCGGTCAGGCTGACGTTTTTGGTCATGTCCCAGGTCGCGCTCAGGCCCACGATGCTGTACGGGCTGACTTCGTCTTTCTCAGACCCGGTCACAGGCTGACCTTTATAGTTGTACTTCTTTGGCTGCTGCTTGCCGTACCAGGTAAAGGTCGATTGCAGCGACACGTCCTGCTGTACCTGCCAGCTCAGGGTTGAGTTCAGCGTGTACTCAGGAATAATCGACAGACGATCGCCGGTCTCCTTGTTCTTGCTTTGCAGCATGTAGGTGATGTTGTTGGTCCAGTTGATGGTGTCGCTGACCGGCACGTTCAGGGAGCCTTCCAGACCCTCAACCACCGCTTTCGGCACGTTTTCCCACTGGTAGATGTCGGTTTGTACTTTACCGGACGAGGTATGGCCAATCGGCGCGTAGCCCGCTTCAATCTTGTCGCGATAGTCGTTACGGAACCAGGTCACGCCCGCCTGCCAGCCGTCGTGTTTCCACTCCAGACCAATCTCTTTGTTGATGCTGGTTTCGGCTTTCAGGTCGTCGTTACCCATCATGTAACAGCCCACGCCGTCGGAGCTGGCGTAGCAGCCCTGGCCTTTGCTGTACAGCAGATAGTTCGGGTTGGTCTGGTACAGGCTCGGCGCTTTATAAGCGCGGGCGATACCCATCTTCAGGGTGAAATCATCCCCCAGACCCTGCGACAGGTTCAGGGACGGGCTCCAGTTGTTGCCCACGATGGTGTGATGATCGAAGCGCAGCGCCGGGGTCAGCATGGTGCTGTCGGTCAGCTCCATGTTGTTCTCGGCAAACAGCGAGAAGATCTCTGCCGAGGTGTACGGGCTGCGATCGTTACTCATGCCCGGAATCGTGCCGCCCTGCTGGGTTTGCGTGAAGGAGGTCGAGTCCTTCATGCGCTGCTGGTTCCACTCGGTGCCCAGCGTCAGGTTCTGGTTGACCACGAAATCAATCGGCAGGTTGATTTCGCTGTGCAGCATCACGTCCGCCAGATCGGTGTCGGTGAATTTATTGCTGTTGAACAGCCCCTCAAGGCCGCCCGCCAGCCCTTCGCCCAGACGCGAGTTGCGGGTGTGCTCGTACTGCGCCCAGTTGCTGGTGGTGATGCCGTTATCCCAGCCGCCGTTCCAGGTGACCGCAAAGTTCTGGCGATAAATACGGTTTGTCTCTTTACCGTAGTTCTTCTTCACTAGGCCGTTGCTGCTGTTGTCGTTGTTGGTGTTCTGCGTATCGCCCGCATAGAGGTTGTTCTGGCGGCTGTAGCCTGCCTCAAACTCCAGGGACTGCATCGGCGCAAAGTCCCAGCGCACCACGCCGTTGATGTCTTTGTTCTCAACGCCTTCACGCCCTGCTGGCAGGGTGTCGGCGTAAGCGCCGGTACGTTCAGACTCGTGTCCTTTGTTGATATCCCACGCGTCGGCCTGGGTTTTATCCAGGTTGCCGAACATGCGGAAGCTGAAATCGCCGCCCAGCGGGCCGCTCAGGCTGAAGTTGGTGCGTTTGGTGGAACCCTCGTCCTTATGCTCTGGCGCATTCAGGTAGGTGTTCCAGGAACCATGCCACTGGTCGTCGAATTTTTTGGTGATGATATTCACCACGCCGCCCGCCGCGCCGTTACCGTAACGCGCCGCCGCCGGGCCGCGAATGACCTCGATGCGCTCGATCATCTCGGGCGGCACCCAGCCGGTGTCGCCGCGCGTATCGCGCTCGCCGCGCCAGCCCAGACGGATAGAGTTACGGCTTGTCACCGGCTTACCGTCAATCAGGATCAGGGTATTTTCCGGGCCCATGCCGCGAATATCGATCTGGCGGTTGTTGCCGCGCTGGCCGCTGGTGGAGTTGCCGGTCAGGTTCACGCCCGGCATGGTACGGATAATTTCCGCCACGTCGCGGGCGGGAGGGTTTTTACGAATTTCATCGGCGGTAATGGTCGATACGCCCGGCGCCTGCAAATTCTGCTGAGCGGCGGTGATCACCATCGTATCTTCATGCTGCGCCGTCGTGCTGTCGTCTGCCAGCGCAGGCAGCGCGACGCCGTAAATCCCTACGTTGACCAGCAAGGCAAGGGAGTGGATCTTCTTATTCATTGTACGTCCTGCTTTTCAGGCCGCGTCCTCCTGGCTCCATTCCCAAGGGGAGAGGAGGCGGCGTGTTGTCACCTGTATTTGCGTAAGCCGCCCTGTCCTCGGGCGCACACAATACGTGGCATGGTTACTTTATAAGCGCGCTTCCCACAGCGCGGGCACTACGCTATTGCAAATGCAAATAGTTATCAATAATATTATCAATAAATTTTACCGTGCAACCTAAAAAGGCACGATAAACATGAGGTTATCAGCGTGACGGCGTTAACAACGGGAAGTGAAGCCTGGTGGCAGTCCAGACATGGCCCTGAGTGGGTGCGTGAAAAAGGAAAGTATCGCGTGACCTTCTGGTGGCGCGATCCGGCAGGGACGCAGGACCATTCGGCGGTAAAGCGCGTCTGGCTCTACATTACGGGCGTCACCGATCATCATCAAAACTCTCGTCCTCAGTCCCTCGAGCGCATCCCGGATACCGACGTCTGGCAGTGGCAGGGCCAATTCAGCCCCGAATGGCGCGGCAGCTACTGCTTTATTCCCTCCGAAAACGAACGGGATTTTGCCGATACGGCCTTTAGCGGCGAACAGCCTGACCGCCTGGCGCTGCGTGAAGGCTGGCGCAGGCTGATACCCCATGCGATGGCCGACCCGCTGAACGCCCGGAGCTGGCGCGGCGGGCGCGGACACCCGGTATCGGCGCTGGAAATGCCCGACGCCCCGGTTCAGCCCGGCTGGAACCATCCTGATGCTCCTTACGCTCCGCCGGTGTGCATAGAGTGGCGCAGCGACCGGCTGAAAAACCGTCGCCGCGTGTGGATCTTCACCACCGGGGAAGCGACCCCCGAGCGCCCGCTGGCGGTACTGCTCGACGGTCAGTTCTGGGCTGAGAGTATGCCCGTCTGGCCCGCGCTGGCCTCGCTGACCCGCGAGGGCAAGCTGCCGCCTGCCGTCTATGTGTTAATCGACGTCATCGACATGGAGCATCGCAACCGCGAGCTGCCCTGTAACCCCGATTTCTGGCGGGCGGTGCAGGACGAACTTCTTCCCCTTGTTCAGGCTACCGCGCCTTTTAGCGACCGCGCCGATCGCACGGTGGTGGCGGGGCAGAGCTTCGGCGGGCTTGCCGCGCTTTATGCGGGCCTGAACTGGCCGCAGCGTTTTGGCTGCGTGCTCAGCCAGTCCGGCTCTTACTGGTGGCCGCATCGCGGCGGGCAGCAGGAGGGGCTGTTAATTGAACAACTCAAAGCGGGTGAAAAAACCGCTCGCGGACTGCGCATCGTCCTTGAGGCCGGGCGCAACGAGCCGCTGATTTTCCGCGCCAATCAGGCGATCTACGCCGAACTACACACACAGCAACCGGTTATCTGGCGTCAGGTTGACGGCGGACACGACGCGCTTTGCTGGCGCGGTGGGCTGACGCAGGGGCTGATGACCCTCTGGCAGCCGCTTACCCAATAACGGAGTTTGTATGGAATTCAGCAATCCTTTCGATAATCTGCAAGGACAGTTCGCGATTTTGTCTAACGATCGGGCGCAGTACAGCCTGTGGCCGCAGCAGTGCGCGTTGCCTGCGGGCTGGCGCGTGGTGTGTGAACCCCAGTCTCAGGAAGCGTGCCAGCAGTGGCTGGCCGAACGCTGGCAAACCCTCATTCCGTCCCACTATGCGAAGGAGCAGGCATGAACCGTCTTCCTCTCGTCGCCGCCCAGCCGGGCATCTGGATGGCGGAGCAGCTTTCCACCCTGCCGAACGCCTGGAGCGTGGCGCACTACACCGAACTTAACGGCGACATTGACGCGCCGCTGCTGGCAAAAGCGATTGCCGCAGGGATGATGCAGGCCGATACCCTGCGCACGCGTTTTGCCGAGGATAACGGCGAGGTGTGGCAGTGGGTAGATGAATCCATCACGCTGCCGGAGCCGTCCATCGTTCGCGCCGACTCCCACGCCGCCGCGCTGGCGCTGATGGAGGCGGATCTTAACCAGAACCTGCGCGTCGACAGCGGTCAGCCGCTGGCGCTGCATCTGCTGATTCAGGTGGGCGAGAAGCAGTGGTACTGGTATCAGCGCTATCACCATTTAGTCGTAGATGGCTTCAGCTTCCCGGCCATTACCCGCCAGATCGCCGCCATTTACGCCGCGTGGCAAAAGGGCGAACCCGCGCCAGCATCGCCGTTTACCCCGTTTGCGGAGGTCATTGAAGAGTACCAGCGCTATCGCGACAGCGAGGCGTACGCGCGCGACGGCGCATTCTGGGCGGAGCAGCGCAAACGGCTGCCCCCGCCGGTGTCGCTTTCCCCCGCGCCGCTGCCGGGACGCGCGGCCACCACCGATATCCTGCGCCTGAAAATCGCCGCCGACGGTCGCGCCTTTAGCCAGCTTGCGCAGGCGGCAGGGCCGGCGCAGCGCACCGACCTGGCGCTGGCGCTCGTCGCGG
>NZ_JAKCMV010000042.1 GCF_021440515.1 Enterobacter asburiae
CTAAATCAGTAAGTTGGCACCCTTACCCTGTATAGGTACTCTCTGTTTTTCGTGGCCTGCCTCGCCCACGAATTTCGCCAGTCATGACTTTGCTCCTGCATTTTATTAACGGAAAAGAATAAGTGATTTTGCGCGGAGGCTTCAATCAGTTTATCCCCGGCGGTGACGAGGTGGCCACCTATGCCGACTGGACAGGGGACTGACTATTGCCATAACGCCATCGCAGGTTGCTTCAGTAAACCTGCTAATCCCGTACAATGGCGAATTCGCTATATCCGCTTCTCGCACTTAGCTGCCATAAATCGGCCAGGCAATCACAGGTCATTTCTGTCTCGCAAAGAAGGTGCCGTTTCTGCTTTGCGTTGACACCCCTAAATATTAGAATTAAAAGGAGAGAGTTACTGGAAAAAGGCAGCGGAGGCAGTGACAATCGTGGCTTGAAGCCACTACTCGATGGATGCGGACATGTAGTTGGCGTCATTCGACAAAACTAGCAAACTTCTAATAGTCACCATTTCTCCCGTCTGGCGGGAGTGCTGTCAAATGCCCCCCTCATCTCTGTGTGGGAAATGAAGGGTGAAGGGGAAATAGATGACAGCGTTATTTCTACGCCCAGAATACTGAATACCTTGTACAGACGATCAATACTGGCGCTAGCAGGGTTTGCTTCCAGGCGGGCATAGGTTTGCTGCGTTACGCCAAGCCTCTCAGACACATCTTTTTGCGTGAAGCCCTTGATTTTGCGAAACCCGATTAGCACAGGTCTGAGCTGGTTCAGCGTTTTTATCGGGAACTGATTATTCATAAGTGACCTGCCTCGCAGACTGAGTAGGGAGTACCGCCCTGTAATACAGCAGGTAAGGTGTATTTTGTGTTATACAGACTATAGGCTGTAAAACCTTTATTGAAAAGATGCTGATGTTCCAGGGGCATGCCGAGCATGGACGATTTTCTGCGGGGCGGTATTTCGCTACGGGGGAGATTGCGTTCGGGCAATGTACCGGTGTAAAAAACGTCAATTTTTCAAAACCGCTGTTATCGGGATAAGCTGAAAACTCCGAAGGCAGACACAGCCACGAATAATGTCAGACTTAAGCTCTGTAGCTGTCTTCTTTTGCCTGTAAATAACGTCTAGTTTGACTCTGATGAAGGCTGTACCAGGCAGAGAACATGTCACTCTCGGGGCCGGATGATAAAATGTGTTCAACTGGCTGGGCAGGGTAATAGCGAAGAACGTTCTCTGAAATTCGATTCAGCTCAGCGTAACGTGCGCTGTAGGTATGTATAATCCATTGCATCAATTTTGCATCCGTATTATTCGCAGATTACACACAAGAAGCTTAACAATGGCTGAAAGAGTGAGCAGGGATATGTAACAAAAACAAGGGCTTCAAGATGAACTGGATAAAACCGGAGCAGAGCAAGCCCTGTTCCGGTTTGTCAGGCTTTGGAATTTCTTCCAGGCCCCTGCAGCTAGTCACAACAAACACATTAATGTTTTCATTGCTTCAATTCAATATTATTGTGTGAAAGGGATTCCATCGAAATCGGCTTATGCATGCTTAAAACTAAACTGCCCCGGCTGCAGTCATTTGGTTGCTGTGGGCTCTGTACTGTGTCTAATAGTGAAAGAATCTTACGTTATAACGAAGGAAATTGCTGAATGACTCTACGATTGCAGACGGAATCACCCGCTGACCAGGATATGTTTAGAGGCAGCAGTCATGAAAAAGTTGCAGAGAATGTGGCTCAGATCATCAGGACACCTGATGTCAATATTATTGGTCTGGAAGGTGAGCTGGGTTCAGGTAAGTCAACAATATTGAAGTTCCTGCAGAAAAAGCTTAAAGATGATTTTACGTTCATTAACTTTGATGCAGAACGTTACCATCATGGCTCAACTAAAAAAGCGCTTATCGATGTCATCCACCACGGGGTCAGCCTACAATGTCCGGGCTCCCGGGATGTGTTGGATAAGTATAAAAATCTGGCTCTGGGTAACATCGTTGAATACGACAAGAGGGTCAGCAGCAGGCTAAGCTGGTTGACCGTCGTTTTTATTTTACTGTCATTGCTTTCCGTGCAGATGCTTCGTTATGTGCTAACAGACCTTAATCAATATTTTACTAACAAGGAGTCATTATTAGGGTGGCTTTTTTATGTTGAGGTGGCCGCGTTTCTTTCTCCTGCCATTATGGTCGCAGGACTGGCATGCCTGCAGAACATGGAATGGTACAGAAAGAAAGGGTATTCGAGTATTGGTGATTTGTTCAAACGCAACAGTACTGACAGGATTGAAGAGACTTGGCTAGTTAATAAGGAGGTCGGAGCTATTGAGCTGGCTGAAGCTCTGCAGGGATTTACCTCCAAAGAGGTCATTTCCCATGGAGATCGCTTCATCCTTATCATTGATAATCTGGACCGAATCAGTGCAGACAAAGTGAAAGAGCTCTGGAGTGATATGGAGCTTATTGCCGGAGCCACTCATGAACACTTCAGGATAGTGGTGCCCTATTCGGCAAGACAGGTTTCAGCCTCACTTTCTGTGGCGGGTTTCAGCGGGCGTGAGTTTATTGCAAAGCGGATTCCTGTAAGTTTTCAGGTTCCTCCTCTTATTTCGGCAGGATGGCAGGAAGCGTTAAGGCAGTACTGGAAAGAAACAGTAAATGAGGATGCAGGGATAGCGTGCCGGGAAGCAACGGTGTTGCTTGAGCGCTGGAAACCCTCTGAGTATCCTCGTATCACACCGCGATTAATGAAGAAGTTTGTTAATGATATTCATATTCTGAACCTTACCGTTCCTGCAACAGAAGATCATCGCCATATTCTTATTGCTCTCTACTTACTGGTGGTCAGATACGGGGAGCGAGATATTAAAGTATTACTTCGCGATCCCAAAGCTAGTCAGACCGAACCCGGTATTGCTCCGGATGATTTTGACGAGATGCTCTCGCTAACTTATCAACAAATATCCCGAATTTTTAATAACGATACAGAAAGATGGAGCGAATTTCTGATGAGCATCCACTATCAGTCCACGGTGGAGCTTGCCAGGAGCGAGTTGCTTGATACGCCTCTTAAAGACGCGATTGGTGCTATAAATATCCCACGGCTTGAAGAACTGACGGCCTTGTGGGGTTTCGCTGAAGCATGGCAGCGAGTGGCACCACATATTCAGATGCGAGACTGGCTGGTTTCTTATAGCCGGATGGATGAGAAGTGTCAGGCTCTCGCCGAACCGCAACTCAAAGTCGCAGTGCAAATGCTGAATCAGAGTTATGCTGTTTCACTCAGAGAAAAGAATGATGAAGGTTTCGTATTGAGTCTGCAGAAACTGATGGCTGACGGGCGGATAAGCCTAGAGCCTTTCGTCGAAAGGCAAATATCGTTTATTGTGAGTAAACTTGATGAAATTCAGGATTCAGAAAAATTGGAGGCTGAATCCACGAAGACGTTGCTGCAGGAAGCTGATTCATACTCTGTTCTGGCCGGTGAATCACTACTGAATAAAATGGAGAATTTTGTAGATGGCGTATTTTATGTGGAATACCTTGTCAATAATGAAGAGACCTTGTCAAACCTGAAAATTGGCACACTAGATATCGGAAATCACGGTCGGGAGGAGATGTTACGCTATGGAGCTGAGCAACCTCAGATAGACCTTTTTAATCCGGGAATTATCCGGCATATCAATATTGCATCGAAGGCGGTACAGAACGTAATTGGAAAGAATGATGGTACAGGTGGGGCTCAGGTTAGCTCTGCAATAATGACGCTTAAAAATCGTCAGGTTGTTGAGGACGTTATCCATTTCAGAAAAATTGTTCTGAGCCCGGACTGGAATAATAATGTTTTAAATCAATATTATCTTAATAATACGGCGACGAGGAATCTCTTCCCTGCGGAATTTGCTGCACAGGCTGTTGCTCACATGGTGCTCCATGGTAACTATGCCGGTATCGAGTCGTACAGTGAACATATTGGTGAGGAACGGTTTGACCTGGCTTTGGCTGCATATCTTCGTTATCTACGTACTGCCGAGAGTATCTTTATAGCACTTAAGGATAAAAATGTTCTGCCGTACATCAAAAATGCTGTTGGCAGGATTGTTGATTTAGGTCTTCTGGTGAATATACCTGTCCTGAGCTTTGTTAAAGGTCAGTATGACGTCATCAAAGAAGCTACAAATGCAACCTCTCTTTTAATATTTGTGCGAGAGCGTCAAAAAGCACTGTCAGAGAAAATAATTGAGTCTGATGTGAATGCTATGGGTCCAGTATTTCTCCATGACGTATATCAGTCAGGTGAGCAGTTTGATATTTTGAAGAAAAAGCTGAACGCCCTGGCATGTGGAGTATTTAGTTCTTCTGAAAGGCTTATTGAGTGTTTTACGGTTCTTCCTGTGAACATGCGCTTTATCCTTGAACAAATGCAACTTCAGGGGCAGCATATCCGGATGGAAGGTAGTGTGGGTATCTTTGCATCATGGTTCCGTGATGCAGAGCCAGACGTTGTCACAAATGCCGAGAACATTCATTTTCTGTGGTCTTGCCTCGACGATACCCAGAGAGAGACTGTACTTGATGAGTTGCACGATGTCTTACTTGAAAGACATATTCGTATTGACAGCCGTATTGCGATTATTACCCGTTTTCATAATGAGTTGTCGTTTATTGAACCTGAGAAGGCCGTTGAACGCAGGGCTATTGCGGCGCTGTTTAGCGCTTCTGTTGATAATGTATTATTGTCTCAATGGCTTGACCGTCAGACGTTTTCATTTTCATCATGGTCTCCGGAGGACGCCCGTACGGCAACGAGTTGTATAATGAATAACTCGGAGATTTTTCCTCTCATCTGCAGGAATTCACAGTATATTAAAAACAGAATGTTACCAGAGAAAGCGGACGTTACAGAAGATAGTGATACGTTTCCGGACTGAGTTCGTTCTTTAAATCCTATACCTGAAGACCACAGCGGTGGTCTTTGGGAGTTTTTTTATTGCCTGATATACATTAAGCATGTTATATCTTGCTAAGAAATAATCATTCAGGGATTAATCATAACTACTGAAGTTATGTTGTGTTCTTTTCTTTTAAAAATAAATTATTCAGATTTATTTTCTATTGATTTAATGAGGTAGGGAATGACAGAAAGTGCTTTGCTTTTGCGAGAGGCATTTAATGAATCGGTTAACTATATGACATGGTCTTTTTATTCACTGATAACTGCTTACGTTTCGATGGCTTTTTATGATAGAGTTGAGGTTAAGACCCGAATAAATAATTATCTGAATAAGTTACTTTTCGTGATTGCTATGTCCGTTTTTATCCCAAATATGTACTTTGTTTCAATGGTGTTCAGTCAGAAGTTAGGCACCGCAGCTGGCGTTGCGTCATTCATTATTGGGCTACTTTTCATGATGTTAAACTCGGCACCTGTAATTACTGGTATCGTACAGCAGCGCAAAGATTGAGTTTTATGAGTATAGTCAGTTGGGTTTTCATCTGTTTTATCAGACTTAGAAAAATGAAATCTTTCAATTCATTGATTTTAAACGCAAAAAAATTTCTAAATGATCAGAATTATAGGGTGCTCGCTCTGCTCCATCACCGAGCACGAAGGCCGTATCATTCAGAGCCGCTCTGAAGACTCCATCGTTAACGAGATCGAAGCCATTCGCGACACGGTGCCGGGCTTTACCGGGATTATCTCCGATCTGGGTGGCCCGACCGCCAATATGTATATGCTGCGCTGTAAGTCGCCGCGCGCGGAGCAAACCTGCCGCCGCCTGTCGTGCGTCTATCCGAGCATCTGCGAGCACATGGACACCAACCACGAGCCGACGATCAACCTCTATCGCCGCGCCCGCGACCTGAAGGGCATCAAGAAGATCCTGATCGCCTCCGGCGTGCGTTACGACATCGCCGTGGAAGATCCGCGCTACATCAAAGAGCTGGCGACGCACCACGTGGGCGGGTATCTGAAGATTGCGCCAGAGCACACCGAAGAAGGCCCACTGTCAAAAATGATGAAGCCGGGCATGGGCAGCTACGATCGCTTCAAAGAGCTGTTCGACACCTACTCTAAGCAGGCGGGCAAAGAGCAGTATCTGATCCCGTACTTTATCTCCGCGCATCCGGGCACGCGTGATGAAGACATGGTGAACCTCGCCCTGTGGCTGAAGCAGCGCCGCTTCCGTCTGGATCAGGTGCAGAACTTCTATCCGTCGCCGCTCGCCAATTCCACGACCATGTATTACACCGGGAAAAACCCGCTGAGTAAGGTGGGTTATAAGAGTGAGGATGTGGTGATCCCGAAAGGCGATAAACAGCGCCGTCTGCACAAAGCGCTGCTGCGCTATCACGATCCGAAAAACTGGCCGCTGATCCGCCAGGCGCTGGAAGAGATGGGTAAAAAGCACCTGATTGGCTCGCGTCGCGACTGCCTGGTGCCTGCGCCGACGCTGGAGGAGATGCGCGAAGCGCGTCGTCAGAACCGCAATACGCGCCCGGCGCTGACCAAACATACGCCGATTGTTCATCAGCGTTCGAACGTTAGCGCAGGGGCGAAAAAACCGGTGAAGCGTAAAGCGTAATCCGGTTATGGCCGGGCGGAGGACTCTTTTTTCTGCCTGGCCGTATCTTGCTTCAGTCCCTGTTTCAGACTGCCCGAATCCGGGTAAACAACGTCATCAACTACCCACATTTTCCCCTTCGGGATAAGCTTCAGGGTCAGCGTCTTTTTTCCCTGCCCGGTAAGCGTGTAACTCACCCGCATCGACTCTTCAAACTGTGACGGATTCGCCAGGTTTACGCGGGTTACTTTTCGCAGTGAGACTTTGCCGTCCTGACAGGCGCAGAGCGGGTTGAAGTTCAGATACGGCACTTCGTCTTCAGGCGTCGCCGCCGCGTTTTCCTGAATGGCGGCGAACAGATCCTTTGAATAGACGCGCTGAGCGTCCAGCTTGCTGAGATCGGAATACAGATTCATCACAAACGTTTTCGGGCTTTGCGCCGGGGAATAAATGGATTGTGCCGGGGTTTGAGCAAATACCGCTGTCGGAAGCAGCAACAGCGAAAAGAGAACATGTTTCATAGCAGAAATCCGTTTTGCTAAGGGAAAGTCTGCTGAGTGTATGTGGGCGGCGCGCAAAGCAACAGCCCTGAAAAACAGAACCCGGGGAATTCCCCGGGTTTTCGGATTTTAGCCTTAGCCGCCAAACTGATCCGGATCGGGCCCTAAACGCTTGCCCTGATCCAGCTTCGCAATCTCACCGAGCTCGTCTTTGTCCAGGCGGAAATCCCAGACGTCGAAATTCTCGGCGATACGCGCCGGGGTGACCGATTTCGGGATCACCACCAGACCGCTGTCCAGATGCCAGCGAATGACAATCTGCGCCGGGGTTTTGCCGTACTTATCGGCGAGATCGCGGATGATTTTCTGATTGAAAACGCCGTCGCCGCCCTGCGCCAGCGGGCTCCAGGATTCGGTCTGGATCTTGTGCGTGGCGTTCCAGCTGTGAAGCTGGCGCTGCTGCATCAGCGGGTGCAGCTCAATCTGGTTAATCACCGGCGCCACGCCCGTTTCGTCAATCAGACGTTGCAGATGGTGGACCTGGAAATTACAGACGCCGACGCTTTTTACCAGCCCGGCCTCCTGCAATGCGATCAACCCTTTCCAGGCGTCAACGTAGTGGTCGATAGCCGGAACCGGCCAGTGGATCAGATAGAGATCGACGAAATCGAGCTGAAGCTTGTCCAGACTCTCTTGCAGGGCCTCCTGCGGGCGTTTCTGATCGTCGTTCCACAGTTTGGTGGTAATGAACAGGTCGTCACGGGAAACGCCCGCGCTGGCGAGTGCTTTACCCACGCCCTCTTCATTTTTGTAGGCGGCCGCGGTATCAATCGAGCGATAGCCGACTTCCAGTGCTTTATGAATGGCGGATACGACCTCGTCGTTACCGGCTTTCCATACGCCCAGCCCCAGCTGGGGCATCACGTTGCCGTCCTGAAGCTTGATTACGGTTTGGTTTGCCATTTTTCCTCCTTCAATTGCTCATCGCCGGAGGGAGCCCCGGCGATGGGGTGTGCATTAAGTCTGGACGAAATGTCAAAAAACGAAAGGCGGGTGACCAAAAACGCTTAGCGTGCCGCTTCGTAGATGCGACGGCTCACGTCCAGCGTGATGTCGCCGTGCTCGCCCAGCTGGGTCATGCCGTGCTCTTCCAGTTTTGCCAGCAGGGCAGGGATAGAGCTGCCGTCCAGGCCATAGCCGGAGAGGCGGGTTGGCACGCCGAGAGACTCAAAGAAGCCGCGGGTTGCTTCGATGGCCGCATCAATACGCGCGTCGTCAGAGCCTTCCGTGATGTTCCATACGCGCTCGGCGTATTGCAGCAGCTTGGCGCGCTTGGTGTCGCGTTTTTCATTCCACAGCGCAGGCAGAACCACCGCCAGCGTCTGGGCGTGATCCAGACCGTGCATCGCCGTCAGCTCGTGGCCCAGCATGTGGGTTGCCCAGTCCTGCGGCACGCCGGCACCGATCAGGCCGTTCAGCGCCTGGGTTGCCGCCCACATCACGTTGGCGCGCACGTCGTAGTTTTCTGGCTCTTTCAGCGCTTTCGGACCATCTTCCACCAGCGTCAGCAGAATACCCTCGGCAAAGCGATCCTGAATTTTACCGTCAACCGGATAGGTAACGTACTGCTCAACGGTATGAACAAAGGCATCCACCACGCCGTTCGCCACCTGGCGCGCGGGCAGGGTGTAGGTGTAAACCGGATCCAGGATCGCAAAGACGGGCTGAACGTGTTCGTTCATAAAGGCCTGTTTGTCGCCGGTGGTTTTACGGGAGATCACCGCGCCTTTGTTGGATTCGGAGCCGGTCGCGGGCAGCGTCAGCACGGAGCCCATCGGGATCGCGCTTTTCACGTCGCTGCCGCGGGTTTCCAGGATATGCCACGGATCGATGCCGTCCGGATAATGCGCGGCGGCGGCGATGAATTTGGTGCCGTCGAGAACCGAACCGCCGCCCACCGCCAGCAGGAAGGTGATCTTCTCGTCGCGGGCAATTTTCACCGCGTTCATCAGCGTTTCATAGGATGGGTTAGGCTCAATGCCGCCGAACTCACGCACGTTCAGACCTTCCAGAGCGCTGTAGACCTGATCCAGCACGCCGGTTTTTTTCACGCTGCCGCCACCGTAGGTGATCAGCACGCGAGCGTCCGCCGGGATCTGCTCGCGCAGGTCGGCGATAGCGCCTTTACCAAACAGAATGCGGGTTGGGGTGTGGAGATTAAAGTTGTTCATTGCTCGTTCCCTTATGTGGGTGAAAAACCGTGGTAGCGCAGATGGCTACCTGATGCTGCACATTGTGGCCATCCGGCGCTATCCTCTCAATGCACATTCCTGCCGATGTCTTGCCCATTTCTACAGAGCGCTGGAGAAATCGAGAGAAACTGCGCACACTGTAAAGGTCGGAAACCGTACCCGGAGTAAGTCAAAATGAACCGTGAAGAGATTTGCCTTCAGCTCACCTCGCAAATTAACAGGCTGAAAGTAAAAGAAAATAGCCTAAGCGAGATGCTGCCTGATATCCGTCTGCTCTACGGCACGCAGCCGGGAACGCGCACCCCGGTGATGTACCAGCCGGGCATCGTGTTTCTCTTTTCCGGCCATAAAATTGGGTATATCAACGAGCGCGTGTTTCGTTACGACACCAATGAATATCTGCTGCTGACGGTACCTTTACCCTTCGAATGTGAAACCTTCGCGACGGAGGCGGTGCCGCTGGCGGGTATTCGCCTGAACGTGGATATTCTCCAGTTGCAGGAGCTGCTGATGGACATCGGCGAAGACGAACTCTTCCAGCCGTCGATGGCGGCAAGCGGGATTAACTCCGCGACCTTGTCCGATGAAATCCTCTGTGCGATTGAGCGTCTGCTGGACGTGATGGAACGGCCGCTGGACGCGCGCATTCTCGGCAAGCAGATTATCCGCGAAATTCTCTATCACGTGCTGCTCGGGCCGGGGGGCGGGGCGCTGCTGGCGCTGGTGAGCCGTCAGACCCATTTCAGCCTGATTAGCCGCGTTTTGAAACGCATTGAGAGCCAGTACACGGAAAACCTCAGCGTCGACCAGCTGGCGGCGGAGGCCAACATGAGCGTGTCGGCGTTTCACCATAATTTTAAATCCGTGACCAGCACCTCGCCGCTGCAATACCTGAAAACGTACCGCCTGCACAAAGCGCGGATGCTTATGATCCACGACGGCATGAAGGCCAGCGCGGCGGCAATGCGCGTCGGGTATGAAAGCGCGTCGCAGTTCAGTCGGGAGTTTAAGCGCTACTTCGGCGTCACGCCGGGGGAAGATGCGTCACGTATCAGAACAATGCAGGGAGTTTAGAGTTTTTCCCTCTCCCTGTGGGGCTGATGGTTACCCAGAAAAAATGTAGGCACGGAACAATTCCCTCTCCCTGTGGGAGAGGGGCAGGGTGAGGGGAACATACGGCTGTGGTGGTTATTCCGTTCACCTCAGGTTCCTTGCTTCTCTGTCACCACAATACGTGTGAACGTGTCAGGGAGGCTCACCGCCGCCTCCCTGACCACCCGGGCTCCCGGCAAGAAAATCGCCGCTTCGCGGTACCCTCAGCTTATTCCTTCATGCTATCGGGTCGGGCACCANNGCCGGACCAGGGTGCCATTTGCAGGTACTGGAGTCGCTGGGATAGTTCCCTCTCCCTGTGGGAGAGGGTCAGGGTGAGGGGCTCACGCGCTGCAATACTTCTTCTTAATCACTACCGCAATTGTCCCCACCAGTCCGGCAACCAGCAGGAAAATCGGCAGGATCATCAGGAAAGTCATCACCTGATCTTCATGACGTTTCACAAACGGGATCATGTTCAGCGCATAGCCGAGCGAGGTCACTACACCCACCCACAGCAGCGCGCTCAGCCAGTTAAAGAACTGGAAACGGCGATTCGACAGGCCAGAGATGCCCGCCATGGTCGGCAGCAGCGTGCGGACAAAGGCGAGAAAACGCCCCGCAAGCAGCGCGAGCAGGCCGTGGCGGTCAAACATGCAGGTCGCACGCTGGTGGTATTTATGCGGGAGCTGGGCCAGCCAGCCTTTCACCACGCGCGTGTTGCCGAGCCAGCGGCCCTGCAAATAGCTTAACCAGCAGCCGAGGCTCGCGGCGGAGGTAAGAATGACCATGGTCGGCGTAAAGTCCATCACCCCTTTGCCGATTAACGCACCAGCCAACAACAGCAGGCTGTCGCCGGGAAGAAACGAGGCGGGCAGTAATCCATTTTCCAGAAACAGGGTCGCAAACATCACGAGGTAAACAATCCCCACAACGTGCGGGTCCGCCAGCGCGGCAAAATCGTGATGCCAGAGTGCCGAAATAATATCTTGAATAACAGCCATGGACTTTCCTGTGGAACAACGGATAGAGCGCTATTGTACACCCTGACTGGCCCGACGGGGTTGATCGCGGGCGCAAGTCATGCAGACTTTTCGTGTAAAAATGTTCACAAAACCGTCCAGGCGTACACTTCAGCCAGCACTCTACACGATACGTTCAAACCCTGCCGCTAAATCGGCAAGTAAATCGTCAACATCTTCTAAACCAATGTGCAAACGAATTAAGGTGCCGCTGAAGTCCACCTGGCCGCCGGGGCGCAGCGCCGCGATTTGCTCCGGCTGATTCGGCAAAATCAGCGACTCAAAACCGCCCCATGAGTAGGCCATGCTAAAGAGGGTAAAATTATCCAGATAGGTGGCGAGCTCGTCGTTGCTCAGCCGTTTTTTCAGCACGAACGAGAACAGGCCGCTGCTGCCCGTAAAGTCACGTTGCCAGAATTCATGCCCGACGCTGCCCGGCAGCGCAGGGTGGTTCACGCGCTCCACCTGCGGATGCTGCGCCAGCCATTCGGCGACTTTCAGGCTGCTTTCATGATGCTGACGCAGGCGCAGGCCCAGCGTGCGAATGCCCCGGCTGGTCATGTAGGCGGTATCCGCGTCCACCATCTGCCCCATCAGATAGGCATTTTCACGCAGCTGATCCCAGCAGCGGGCGTTCGACACCGCCGTGCCAATCATGCCGTCGGAGTGCCCAATCAGGTATTTGGTCGCCGCCTGAATCGAGATATCGATATCAAATTCCAGCGCCTTAAACAGCACGCCCGCCGCCCAGGTATTGTCGATCATGATAATCGCGTTCGGCGCTTTGCTGCGAACGGCTCTGACGATCGCCGGGACGTCGTGAACTTCCATGGTGATCGACCCCGGTGATTCCAGGAAAACGATGCGGGTATTGGGCTGGATCAGCTCTGCGATGCCTTCGCCGGTCGTCGGATCGAACCAGCCGGTGGTCACGCCGAGCTTGCTGAGGATTTTGGTGCAGAAATCCTGGCTTGGCTCGTAGGCGGTGTTGGTCATCAGGATGTGGTCACCCTGTTCCACGAACGCCAGAATGGTATTGGCGACGGCCGCCGCGCCGCAGGGGAACAGGGCGCAGCCTGCGCCGCCTTCCAGTTCGCACATGGCTTCCTGGAGCGAGAAATGGGTTAGCGTGCCGCGACGACCGTAAAACAGCCCGCCTTTGGCGCGGTTGCGCGTGGCAATTTTTTTCTCCTCCAGGGTATCAAATACCAGTGAGGAGGCCCGCTGGATCACGCTGTTCACCGAGCCCTGAGTATATTTTTTGCTGCGTCCGGCCTGTACCAGCGTGGTATCTAGATGCTTCTTCGTCATGTTCGCCAACCCTGTTTTTATACGTCTGGACGTCCAGACTACCATGAAAGTAAAAATGTGTGCTTCTCTGCTGTTCGAATAAGCACAAAATTTTCTAGAATTGGCGCTCAGAAAATTTTTCCTGTTTAAGCGCAAGGAAAATGAAACGATTTTACGGCAATATGTAAATACTAATGAGAACTACTATCAATTCGACGATGTTTTGATATTATTATGCTCAGATTTTGTGATTTGCGTCCTGGAGATACAGAGTGGGTAATAATTTGATGCAGACGGATCTCTCCGTCTGGGGCATGTATCATCATGCTGACATCGTGGTTAAGATTGTGATGATCGGCCTGATCCTGGCCTCCGTTGTCACCTGGGCTATTTTCTTCAGCAAGAGCGCTGAGCTTATTTCGCAAAAGCGTCGCCTTAAGCGCGAACAGAAGCAGCTGGCTGAAGCCCGCTCTCTGGAGCAGGCGTCTGACATGACCTCCTCCTTCCACGCGAAAAGCCTGACCACCCTTTTAGTGAACGAAGCTCAGAACGAGCTGGAACTCTCCGCAGGCAGTGACGATAACGACGGCATTAAAGAGCGTACCGGCTTCCGCCTGGAGCGCCGCGTGGCGGCCGTAGGTCGTTACATGGGCCGCGGTAACGGTTATCTGGCTACCATCGGCGCCATTTCCCCGTTCGTTGGTCTGTTTGGTACCGTCTGGGGCATCATGAACAGCTTCATCGGCATCGCCCAGACCCAAACCACTAACCTGGCCGTTGTCGCGCCGGGTATCGCAGAAGCGCTGCTGGCAACGGCCATCGGTCTGGTTGCGGCGATTCCTGCGGTGGTTATCTACAACATCTTCGCGCGTATGATTGGCAGCTACAAAGCTACCCTCGGTGACGTTGCGGCGCAGGTTCTGCTGCTGCAAAGCCGCGATCTGGATCTGAACGCCAGCTCCGCTAAACCGGTTCACGCTGCGTCTAAACTGCGCGTAGGTTGATCTTATGGCAATGCGTCTTAACGAAAACCTGGACGATAACGGCGAAATGCATGAAATCAACGTGACGCCGTTTATCGACGTTATGCTGGTTCTGCTGATTATCTTCATGGTGGCTGCGCCGCTGGCGACGGTTGACGTGAAGGTGAACCTGCCGGCCTCTTCCAGCCAGCCGCAGCCGCGCCCTGAGAAACCGATTTATCTGTCGGTGAAGGCGGATAAATCGATGTTCCTCGGCAACGATCCGGTGACCGACGACTCGGTTATCCCGGCGCTGGACACGCTGACGGGCGGCAAGAAAGACACTACCGTCTTCTTCCGCGCGGATAAAACCGTGGATTACGAAACCATGATGAGGGTAATGGACACGCTGCATCAGGCGGGTTACCTGAAGATTGGGCTGGTCGGTGAAGAGAAAGCCGCAGCGAAATAAAAGAAAAGGCAACGTAAGTTGCCTTTTTTAATGCTTATTCCCTCTCCCAAAAGGAGAGGGAGTTGTCCGTGCAACGCTATCTGAGTATTACGCCAGATGCTCCCCACCGCACACGCCGTGCACCTCTGCCGTCACGTAACTTGATTCCTGGCTCGCCAGATAGACGTACACCGGCGCCAGCTCTGCCGGCTGGCCCGCGCGCTTCATCGGCGTCTGCTGACCAAACTGCGGGATTTTATCCTGCGTCTGACCGCCGGAGATTTGCAGCGCCGTCCAGATTGGACCCGGCGCGACCACGTTCACGCGAATGCCTTTTTCCGCCACCTGTTTCGCCAGCCCGCGGCTGTAGTTAAGGATAGCCGCCTTGGTGGACGCATAGTCCAGCAGGTGTGGACTCGGCTGATACGCCTGAATCGACGAGGTCGTCACGATGCTCGAACCGGCCGGCAGCAGAGGGATCGCCTCCTGGGTGATGTAGAACAGCGCCAGCACGTTCACCGCATAGGTTTGCTTAAACTGCTCGGTTGTCAGATCGGCAATCTTCTCCACCGCCGTCTGTTTACCGGCTACCAGCGCCAGCACGTCCAGCCCACCCAGGGCCTCGTGCGCCTTATGCACCAGCGAGCGGGCAAAGGATTCGTCGCTCAAATCGCCGGGGATCAGCACCGCTTTGCGCCCGGCCTCTTCAATCAGCTGTTTTACCTGCTGCGCATCTTCTTCCTCGGCGGGCAGATAGTTGATAGCTACGTCAGCACCTTCACGCGCGTAAGCAATGGCGGCAGCGCGTCCGATACCGGAATCGCCCCCTGTCACCAGCGCCTTACGATCCTGGAGTCGTCCACTGCCCTTGTAGCTCTTCTCGCCACAGTCAGGCACTGGCGTCATCTTGGCCTGAACGCCAGGGGCGGGTTGCTTCTGCTTAGGGTATTCACCGGTGTAGTACTGCGTGGTGGGATCCTGAATTTTCGTCTGGTCATTTGCCATTGAGAAGCTCCTTGTTGTTGAGTTCACTACTAAGGGTAGTGACTATTACCGGGGCTGGGGCAAATTCAGGATAATCCTGAAAACACTAAATCGTGATGACGATCAACGTCATTATTGGATGTAACGACGGCAGGGCATTCAGTAGAAGGGATTAGTCGTGTGATTCGGTGGCGGTATTAATACCCGGTGCCAGCGCGTCTTCGTCCAGCGCGACGCGTGTGACGTTCGACGTGCGGTAGTCGCCGTCAGATAATTTGCGGGTCAGACGCAGGGTGGCGGTTTCTCTCGCGAGCAGATATTGATAGTTCGCTTCGAGGCGGCCAAGAATTTTTTCTTTCAGCTCAGGGCGTTGCTCAATAATGTCGTTAATGACTGCGCCATAAATTTCTTCTTTTACCTGCAAGGCGTAAATCTCGCGACGGTTCTGCCATTTCAGGCGCACCAGCGTGGCGGGTATTGATACCAGATCCTGGGTAATACGCGACATCTCCACATTCTTTGTGTTTTTTAAGGCGTCGAGATTTTGCTTTAAGATAAACTCGTCACTTTTTTTGTCATCTAAAGTCAAATAAACGTTGTTATCGCTGTTAACTTTCACGCTAATCATCCCCCAGCTGATAAAAAATAGGGTTGTTTTTCTCTCGGGTAATTAAATTAAGCCAAATTTCATTGCCCGCTTCGTTTATTTCTTTGGTTTTATCGGAAATTATTTGGCTGAGTTTTTGGGCATCTATTTCGCCTTCGGCCTGAAGATCGTTAAGCAGATGAACAAAGGCTTCAATTTTAACCGCGCGGAACAGGCGATCTTTAATATGGCGATCGTGCTCTTCCAGCACCATATTACGGGACTTCCCTGTTCGGGAAACACCAATTAATATGTCTGCTTCGAAATCGGAGAGTTTTCTTTTTCCCTGAGTGAAATTCGCCTCTTTTTCTGCTTCCACCGGTTGCTGTTCCACAGGCGTAATGTGGTATTTAGCCGGGACAAGATTGTCAGGCAGCATTTTTTAATTTCCTTTAATTTCAACAGGGTGGGGTTGGAAAAGGAGTGAGATTCGTTGACAATAACATGAGGCAATTTTAAAATCAAAAAAAATGGAGCCTACCCATGAACAGCATTTTTTTCACGGTCATTACATTACTATTACTGACCGCTGGCGTGCTTTTATTGATGCAAGAGTTCAATAAAACCAAAGAGTCAAAACACGCCGGTGAATCACCACAGCCTGAGCCGATGACAAAAGAGGAGGGGGAAGATCATTTCTCCGTTTTAATGAACTCCGTCACCCCGGTTTGGTACTGGCGAGTTAACCATGAATATATCGACTTCCTTCATGCCACTATTAAGCGGATGAAGATGGCGCAAATTAATGACACGCCGGGATTATTTGAAGCGCAGCGCCGTTGCAGCGACCTCAATTCCGCGGTGTATAAATATTATGACAACATCAAGAAGCGCTGTCTCAACGGCGAGAAAGTGTCGTACTCGGATTTAGATGTGTTAAACCTGCGCCAGTGTTTCCGTGAGTTTAGCCTGGAAGCCTATCCGGAGCTGGTGGTGCTGGTTTGGCCTGAATATGCCCGCCCCGACGTTAATCCTGACGACGTATAGGGTTTTAAAGGTTAGCTCTTGCAAACAGTCAGCGCCGTTGCGATATACTGCGCGCTGGTTTCGTTTGCAGACAGGACACTATGGAACGCTTCTTTGAAAACGCAATGTACGCCTCTCGCTGGATACTGGCACCCGTCTATTTTGGGCTTTCTCTGGCGCTGATCGCGCTGGCCATTAAATTCTTCCAGGAAATCCTGCACGTTCTGCCCAGTATTTTTTCTATCGCAGAAGCCGATTTGATTCTGGTGCTGCTGTCGCTGGTGGATATGACCCTGGTCGGCGGGCTGCTGGTGATGGTGATGTTCTCCGGCTACGAGAATTTTGTGTCGCAGCTGAATATTTCCGAACATAAAGAGAAGCTGAACTGGCTGGGTAAAATGGATGCGTCGTCGCTGAAGAATAAAGTGGCAGCGTCGATTGTGGCCATTTCATCTATTCACCTGCTGCGCGTGTTTATGGACGCTAAGAACGTGCCGGATAATAAGCTGATGTGGTATGTGATTATTCACCTGACGTTTGTGCTGTCGGCGTTTGTGATGGGGTATCTGGATAAGATCAGTAAGAAGTAAAGTACACCTTACCCCAAGGGAGAAAGGTCGCACCGAGCAGTTCCCTCTCCCTTGGGGAGAGGGTTAGGGTGAGGGCAACAGCACTACTTATCCGACGACGCCTGCCACAAATTCAGCTCGCCATCCGCAACGTGCTGGTCAATCTGCTTCAGCTCTTCATCCGTAAAACGCAGGTTATTCAGCGCCTGTACGTTCTCCTCCAGCTGTTCCGGGCGGCTCGCGCCAATCAGTACCGACGTCACGCGATCGTCTTTCAGCAGCCAGCTTAGCGCCATCTGCGCCATCGTCTGCCCGCGCGCGTGGGCCATTTTGTTCAGCAGTTGCAGGCTGTTCAGGTTGGCATCCGTCAGCATTTTCTCCGTCAGGCCGCGCACTTTTTTGCCCTCGCGCTGCATCCGCGACCCCTCCGGGATCCCGTTCAGGTATTTTCCGGTCAGCAGACCCTGCGCCAGCGGGGTGAAGGCGATACACCCCGTGCCGTTGGCGGCGAGCGTATCCAGCAGCCCGGTTTTATCCACCCAGCGGTTAAGCAGGTTGTAGGAGGGTTGATGGATTAGCAGCGGGATTTTCCATTCGGCCAGCAGCTCAGCCATTTTCTGCGTGCGCTCCGTCGAGTACGACGAAATCCCGACGTACAAGGCCTTACCGCTTTGCACGGCGTGCGCCAGCGCGGAGGCTGTCTCCTCCATCGGCGTCTTTTCATCCACCCGGTGGGAATAGAAAATATCCACATACTCCAGCCCCATGCGTTTCAGGCTCTGGTCGAGGCTCGCGAGCAGGTACTTGCGGGAACCGCCCGAACCGTACGGCCCAGGCCACATGTCGTAGCCCGCTTTGGTGGAGATAATCAGCTCATCGCGGTGGGCGGCGAAATCGTCCCGCAGCAGGCGGCCAAAGTTCTCTTCGGCGCTGCCCGGCGGCGGGCCGTAGTTGTTGGCGAGATCGAAATGGGTAATGCCGAGATCGAAGGCTTTACGCAGCAGCGCGCGCTGGGAATCGAGCGCCTGTACGTGACCAAAACTGTGCCACAGCCCCAGCGACAGGGCGGGCAGGCGCAGGCCGCTTTTTCCGCAGTAGCGGTACTGCATACTTTCATAGCGGCCAGGGTAGGGTTGCCAGGACATGATGTCTCCTTTCTTATCGATGAATTTTCGAAACAGCGTTTTCATTCTATGCTTATCAAATCACAATTCCTGGAGATATGCGATGACGCGCCTGACCGCCAAAGATTTCCCGCAAGAATTGCTCGATTACTACGACTATTACGCCCACGGTAAAATCAGCAAGCGTGAGTTCCTCAACCTGGCCGCGCGCTATGCGGTTGGCGGCGTCACGGCGCTGGCGCTCTTCAATATGCTCAAGCCCAACTACGCGCTGGCGGAGCAGGTCAAATTCACCGATCCCGATATTCTTCCTGAATACATCCACTACCCGTCGCCCAACGGTCACGGCGAGGTGCGGGGCTATCTGGTAAAACCGGCCAAAGCCAGCGGCAAGGTGCCCGCCGTGGTGGTGGTACACGAAAACCGGGGGCTGAATCCCTATATCGAAGACGTTGCGAGGCGCGTGGCAAAAGCCGGGTACATCGCCCTGGCGCCGGACGGCTTAAGCTCGGTGGGCGGTTATCCGGGAAATGACGAAGAGGGGAAGGTGCTACAGCAGAAGGTCGACCCGACAAAGCTGATGAACGACTTCTTCGCCGCCGTCGAGTTTATGAAAGCGCACCCGGAGGCCACCGGCAAAGTGGGCATCACCGGATTTTGCTATGGCGGAGGCGTCTCGAACGCCGCGGCGGTGGCCTACCCGGAGCTGGACTGCGCCGTCCCCTTTTACGGACGCCAGCCCGCCGCTGCCGACGTGCCGAAGATAAAAGCGCCGATCCTGCTGCATTACGCCGAACTGGATAAAAATATTAATGAGGGCTGGCCCACCTATGAAGCAGCGCTTAAATTGAATAATAAGGTGTACGAAGCGTACATCTATCCGGGGGTAAACCACGGATTTCACAACGATTCCACCCCCCGGTACGATGAACCCGCCGCGGAGCTTGCCTGGAAGCGAACGTTAAGTTGGTTTGAAAAGTACCTGAAATCATGAATATTTCTCCTCGAAAATAATCACAAAAGGTTAGATTTTCCGCAGCGTCTGCCGATAACGAGGGTAGGACTCGCCTCTGGGCGAATTTACCCTCACGGCAAGGAAAACACCTTATGCAGATGCTTCGTAATTTCACGATCCGCTTCGTCATGCTGGCGATTTTGGGGATCTTTTGTTTGATGTGGGCAGGCGTTGGCCTTTACAGCACCTGGTCGCTGTCGAAAGTATCGGACGGTAACGAGGTCGATCGGCAGCTGGTGCAGCAGATGACGGTGCTGAGCCAGGGCAACGATCAGTACTTCCGCTTTGTCACCCGCCTGAGCCGCGCCATGGAGGCTAAAGCCGCTGGCGGTACGCCGGATCTAGCCTCTGCGCAGCAGGCGCTGGGCAACATGGGCAAAAAGCTGGAGCAGATGAAATCCCTCTCTCCCGGCCCGATGGACGAGAAGGTCTCCGCACAGGTGATTAGCACCTGGCAGGCGCTGCTCGACCAGGGCGTCACGCCGCAAATGCAGCAGGCGCAGCAGGGCTCTCTGGACGGCTATCGCCAGCAGGCGAATAACGTTACGCCACCGCTGAGTCGCGCGTTCGGCGCGGCCGCTGAGCAGTTCAACAACGCTGCCGCGACGTCGCTCGACAGCACCCGCGTGGTGGTCGACGGCCTGACCAGCATGACCCGCACGGTGATCGTCACCGCCACCATTATTGGCCTGCTGATCCTGCTTTTCACCGACCGCTACCTGGTGGCGATGCTGGTGAAACCGCTGGATCGAATTCGTCATCAGTTCCGCCAGATTGCCCAGGGCGATCTCAGCCAGCCGATTGAACCCTTTGGCCGCAACTGCGTGGGACAGCTCGTTCCGCTGCTGAGCGCCATGCAGGACAGCCTGCGTGAAGCAGTTAGCACCATTCGTTCCGGCAGCGAGAACATCTGGCGCGGCGCGACCGAAATCTCCAGCGGTAACAACGACCTCTCCTCCCGCACCGAAGAGCAGGCGGCGGCGCTGGAAGAAACTGCCGCCAGCATGGAACAGCTTACCGCCACCGTGAAGCTGAACGCCGAAAGCGCGCGTCAGGCTAGCGAGCTGGCCGATATCGCCTCCACCACCGCCAGCCGCGGCGGCTCGCTGGTGGACGACGTAGTCACCACCATGAGCGGTATTTCTGACAGCTCGCGCAAGATTGCGGAGATCACCAACGTCATCAACAGCATCGCGTTTCAGACCAACATTCTGGCGCTGAACGCCGCCGTAGAAGCGGCGCGTGCGGGCGAGCAGGGGCGCGGGTTTGCCGTGGTGGCGGGCGAGGTGCGTAACCTGGCAAGCCGCAGCGCGAATGCCGCCAAAGAGATCGAAGGGCTGATCGCCGATTCCGTCAGCCGCGTGGAGCAGGGGGCGCAGCTGGTTAACGATACCGGCACGACGATGGAGGCGATCCTGCGCGACGTGACCGAAGTGACCACCATCATGAAGCAGATTGCGTCCGCCTCTGAGGAGCAAAGCAAGGGCATTTCTCAGGTCGGGATCGCCATCACCCAGATGGACGGCGTGACCCAGCAAAACGCCTCGCTGGTGGAGCAGGTTTCCGCCGCCGCCTCGGCGCTGGAGCGCCAGACCGAGGAGCTTCAGCGCTCGGTACAAAAATTCCGGCTTTCCGCCTAATCCTCCCGCCAGTAAAGGCCGCCCCGTGCGGCCTTTATTAACGTCTGGAAGGGTTATCGCCCTGAATCACGTGGGTCACCTGAGAGATCTGCCCGACTTTCACCTCGCTGGCGCGCTGGAATTTACTCTTATCGATAAGCAGCAGGGACTGGTTTGCCCGGCTTAACAATTGGGCTTTATAGGCGGCGTTGTGGGCCACCGGATCCCAGATTATCCCCTGCTCGTCCACCCCCTCGCAGGAAAAGATAAACAGGTCGATCTCCAGGGATTTCAGCTGCGTCACCAGCGCCGGATTGACGTAGCAGCGGTATTTGCGATCCAGCGTGCCGCCGGCGCAGATCAGCGTGATTTTCTCGCGCTTTGCCATCTCATGGCAGATGGGCAGGCTGTTGGTAAAGACGGTGAGAGACAGGTCGGGCAGCTGCCGCGCCAGATGGAAACAGGTGGAGCTGGCGTCCAGCGCGATGGTCATCCCTTCGCTTATCCAGGCCAGCGCGTGGCGGGCGATATCGGCCTTAACCGCATAGTGGCTTTTCAGGCGTGAGCCGAACGGCTCGCCGCCGTCGCCGCCCGGATGGATCAGACGCGCCCGGCCGTGATGGCGCAGGATCTTCCCCTGCTGCTGAAGAAACCCCAGATCCCGGCGGATAGTCTCTTTGCTCACCCCAAGCTGCGCCGCCAGCGCGTCGGTGGTCAGCCAGCCGCTGTCGCTTAACAGCGCTACGATCTTGTGCTGTCGCTCTGTCTTCATGCATCCGTTCCGGTGCGGGAAATAAGAATGATTCTTGCCAGTTTGCTAAGCGATGTAAATATGCTGTTGAAAAAAGAGGGGTCAGAAATGTCGGGCAAGAAACGAGCCTTACCCGACAGAAATATCGTGCGCTTTTATCACAGCGTTTGTGCGTTAAACGTGGAGGCTGACGTCGTGTCGCTCACCCAGGTGGCGAGTAATTTCCAGGAAACCGCCAGAAGAACGGGGCCAATCATCAGTCCTGTCATGCCCCAGGTCAGCATCCCGCCGATGACGCCCGCCATAATCAGCAGCAGCGACGTATCCGCCCCGCGCTTAATCAGCATCGGCTTGAGAATGTTGTCCAGCGAGCCCGCCACAAATGACCAGATCAGCAGCAGCCCGCCGGTCCAGTGGTAGCCGGTGTACAGCAGCCACACCGCCGCAGGCACCATCACGATCGTCGGCCCAAGCTGCATCAGGCACAGCATGAAAATAATCCCGGTGAGCAGCGCGGAAGAGGGTATCTGGCAGACAAACAGCCCCAGGCCTGCCACGGCGGCCTGGATCACGGCGGTCAGCACCACGCCCATTGCCACCGCCTGCACCGTTTTTCCGGCAAGGGTAATGGCCAGCGCGCCGCGCCGATCACCGCGATAATCGAAGAGGTTTCCACGCCGATGCGCCCCAGCGCGACAATAAGCGTAAACGCCAGCAGATAATTTGTGTTCTGTGCCAGAAAGGATCCCGAACGGGAAATTCAAATTATTTTCGCAGACAAATAGATGCATGGAATTAAATTATATCAATAATGCACATTAACCCCTGAGAATGCTTACGCGCAGACACAAAAACCTGCTGCGCCGCTACCTACCCCTAAAGCACACCACGACTCGCCTGTCAGATCGCTGTATAATCCATTGCATAACGAAAATGTGAGGGCATTATGAAACAGCGCTTTTGGCAGGCAGTCGCGTTTAGCGTACTGATTTTACTCCCGTTATCATCTCAGGCATCCCGCCAGATAACCGACCAGATTGGCCGCACCGTCACGATCCCTGATGAGGTTGATCGCGTGGTGGTGCTTCAGCATCAAACCCTGAACCTGCTGGTGCAGATGAACGCCACCGACAAAATCGTCGGCGTCATGGCGAACTGGAAACAGCAGCTCGGCGAAGGCTACGCCCGCCTGGCGCCAGAACTGAGCCAGAAAGCGACGCTGGGGGATCTGACCCACGTTGACCCGGAAAAGCTGGTGGCGCTGAAGCCGCAGGTGGTGTTTGTCACCAACTACGCACCGCAGGAGATGATCGACAAGATTAGCAGCCTCGGTATTCCGGTCATCGCTATTTCACTGCGCCACGATGCGCCCGGTGAAAAAGCCAAAATGAACCCGTCGATGGCGGACGAAGAGCAGGCTTACGACCGGGGGCTGCGCGAGGGAATTACTCTGATTGGCGAGATCGTCAATAAACAGCCCGAAGCGAAGGCGCTGATCGAGGCTACCGATCGCGGGCGCAGGATGGTCAGCGATCGCCTGAAAGATATCCCGCCGGAGAAACGTGTTCGCGCTTATATGGCCAACCCGGAACTCACCACCTACGGCTCCGGCAAATATACCGGGCTGATGATGGCCCACGCCGGAGCGGTTAACGTGGCGGCGGCGACCATTAAGGGCTTTAAAACCGTGGCGATGGAGCAGGTGATCGCCTGGGATCCGCAGGCGATCTTCGTGCAGGATCGCTATCCGTCAGTGGTCAACGAGATTAAAACGGGCGCCCAGTGGCAGACCATCGACGCGGTGAAAAACCAGCGCGTTTACCTGATGCCGGACTACGCCAAAGCCTGGGGTTACCCGATGCCGGAGGCGATGGGCATTGGCGAACTGTGGATGGCGAAAAAGCTCTATCCGGAGAAGTTTAAAGACGTGGACATGCGCAAGGTGGCGAACGACTGGTATCAGCGCTTCTACCGCACGACGTATCAGGGTATCGACTGATGCGCGCGCTGGCGGCGGGCAGCCTGCGCACGGTATGGGGCGAGCTGATGGCGCACTTCCCGGAACTTGTCGAAACGCAGTTCGGCCCGGCCGGGCTGTTATGGGAGCGTATTGAAGCGGGTGAGCCGTGCGATCTGTTTGCCTCGGCGAATCTCGCGCATCCTCACGCGTTGCTGACTGCCGGTAAAGCGTTATCGGTGGTGCCTTTTGCCAGCAACAGGCTCTGCCTCACCGTGCGCAGCGATCGGCTGCACGACGGCGATGACTGGTTTACGCTGCTGACGCGCGAAGATCTGCGTATCGCGACCTCCACCGCCGGGGCGGATCCTTCCGGGGATTACGCCCAGACGCTGTTCACCCGCATGGGTGAGGCAGGCGAGGCGGTGAGGAAACGGGCGCAGGCGCTGGTGGGCGGGCGCGTTCCGGCACCCATTCCGCCGGGCAGCCTGGCGGCGGAGTGGGTTGTTCTTGGCGGGAAGGCGGATCTGTTTATCGGCTATGCGAGCTACGCCGCCAAACTGCGCGAGATAGCAGGGCTGACGGTAATGGATATCCCCGCGCCGTATAACCCGCACGCGGAATATGGGTGCGCGGTGCTCACGCCACAGGGGAAAGCGCTGGCGGAGTATCTGGTATCGGCGGAGGCGAAGACGATCCTGCAAAAGGCAGGGTTCGGCGTGTGATTTTGCCGGGTGGCGCTGCGCTTACCCGGCCTACAGAACCCGCAGCGAGCCTGATTTAAACCTTTGCGATAATCTTACAGCGACGTCCTGGTCCGGCTGTAAATCGCCGAAGCGTTTCCGTAAGGCCGGGGCGAGGCGCATGGNNGCCTGCATGGATGCAGGCTGGTGCCCGACCCGATAGCCTGAAGGAATAAGCTGAGGGTCACCGCGAAGCGGCGATTTTCTTGCCGGGAGCCCGGGTTGCCAGGGGGGCGGCGGCGAGCCCCCATGGCACGTTCATAGGTAGTGTGATGACAGAGAAGCAGAGAACGTGAGGTGAACGGAATGACCACCACAGCCCGTATGTTCCTCCCGGACAAGCTAACCCTAAGCCTGCCGCTTATCTTCCGTATTCGTATCAAAATCGCTCGCCGCATGGCGCTCGTGAAGCTGCTCGTTCAGCTCCCCGTTAGTGCGATTCACAATACGACCACGCTTCACCGCCGGACGGTTCGCCACGTCCTTCGCCCAGCGCTGCACGTTGGTGTACTTCTCTGCGTCCAGGAACTCTGCGGCGTTATACACGCTGCCGAGCGCCACGCCGCCAAACCACGGCCACACCGCCATATCCGCGATAGTGTACTCCTCACCCGCCACGTAACGACCGCGCGCCAGCTGCTTATCCAGCACGTCGAACAGGCGCTTCGCTTCCATAGTGAAACGGTCAATCGCGTACTCAATTTTCACCGGAGCATAGTTATAAAAGTGACCAAAACCGCCGCCGAGGAAAGGCGCGGCCCCCTGTAACCAGAACAGCCAGTTCAGGGTTTCGGTGCGGCCAGCCGGATCTTTTGGCAGGAAGTGACCAAATTTCTCGGCCAGATACAGCAGGATACTGCCGGATTCAAATACGCGCGTTGGCGGGGTCGTGGAGCGATCAACAAGCGCCGGTATTTTCGAGTTAGGGTTTACTTCAACAAAGCCGCTGGAGAACTGATCGCCCTCGCCGATGCGAATCAGCCATGCGTCGTACTCCGCGCCCGTTACGCCGAGCGCCAGCAGCTCTTCGAGCATGATGGTGACTTTTTGGCCGTTAGGCGTACCCAGCGAATAAAGCTGCAACGGATGCGAACCAACGGGCAGTTCCTTCTCATGCGTTGCGCCGGAAATCGGGCGATTGATATTGGCGAACGCGCCGCCGCCGTTCTTTTTCCATTCCCACACTTTAGGTGGCTGATACGTGTTGTTATCTGACATGTAAACCTGCCTTTTACGTGATGTGTTGAGGGCAGTGTAGCAGGAGATTTGTGAATGGTTTAACGAACTGAGCGCAATAAACTCGCGCTATTCCTTCTGGCGTTTATATATATCAAAAGCGGTATAAGCTTAATCGAAAATCGCATTTTCATTGTTAATGCGTAAAAAGAGAAAGCTGAATATGATGCTTCAACATAAATAAAAGACGCAGCAGTAAATACTTTATCAGGCAAGGAGTTAGTGAGATGCGTAAGCTTCTGTTATCCGCAGTTGTAGTATCGCTCGCGTTAGGTCTGGCAGGCTGTGACGATGCGAAAAATAAAGAGACAGCCGGTGCGCCAGCGGCAAAAAACGACGCGCCGAAAGAGGGAGGTTCGCTTATTATCGGTATTACCTCCGGCGACCCGTTAGCGGTGAATCCGCTCTACGCCAGCGACCGCACCACCTTAACCATTATGCAGGCGCTATACGCGCCGCTTTATAGCTTTAATAATGGCAAAATCGAGTGGGGCCTGGCGGAAAGTCTGACCCCCTCCGCCGATAACCTGAGCTATACCCTGACCCTGAAACCCAATCTGAAATGGCAGGACGGCCAGCCGCTGACGGCGGACGACGTGGTCTTCACCTTCAATAAACTGCTGGATGCCAAACAGCACAGCTTCTTCCGCAGCATGTTCACCTACGGCAACAAGCCGGTACAGGTCAGTAAAGTTGACGATCGCACCGTTAAGTTCACGCTACCTCAGGTCAGCGCCGCCTTTACCGGAACCCTGGTGCAGATCTACCCAATCCCGCAGCACGTGTTCGCCAGTGAAGGCGATCTGGAAAAGAGCCCCAAAAACGATGCGCCGGTAGGCTCCGGGCCGTTCAAATTTAAAGAGTATCGCGCCGGACAATATTATGCTCTGACGCGTTTTGACGATTACTGGAATGGCAAAGCGAAGCTAGATTCCGTCACCTACCGTTTCGCCAAAGACAGCAACTCCGCCAACCTGGCGCTGCAAAACGGCGAAATCAACCTGAAGATGGTCGATCCGCAGGACGTTTCGCGTCTGAAAAATACCGGTAAGTTCGACTTCGTGGTCTACCCGGAAGGGCGTCTGGCCTACATGACCTTCAACCAGAACGTGCCGGTGATGAAGAGCAAGGAGCTGCGTCAGGCCATTGCGTACGCCATCAATAAAGACGAGCTGACCCAGACCGCCTTTACCTCGCTCGACTACGCCAAACCGGCGACCTCGTTCCTGACGCCGGACACCCTCTACCAGACCGACGACGTGGAGCAGTACAAATTCGACCAGCAGAAAGCCAAAGATCTGCTTAAAGCCTCCGGCGCGCCGGAAAACCTCAAGCTGCGTCTGGCCTATGTGAACACCAATAAAACTCAGGAGAGCATGGCGCTCTATATTCAGCAGGCGCTGAAGGGGATTGGCGTGAACGTGGAGCTGATGCCGCTCGATTCCAACGCCATGTCCCAGCGCAGCCTAGACATGAACAACACCGCCTGGGAGCTGAACCTCGGCGGCTACATCATGGGTGCCGAGCCGGACGGCTATAAATCGCTGTTTATGAGCAACGAAGCCTACAACTACGCGCATTATAAGAACCCGCAGTTCGATGCCCTGTGGGATAAAGGGGCGGTGGAAACCGATCCCGCGAAGCGTGCCGATATTTACAAGCAAATTCAGCAGACCGTGGCAAACGACATGACCTACTACCCGATTGCCTACACCAACGCGACCGTCGCCGTGGATAAACGCTTTGGTGGCACGGAGGAAGCCGAGCCGAAGCCGGTTTACCTGTTCCAGGATCTCTCAAAAATATATCAAAAATAAGCTGTTGCCCCGGTCATCTGGCCGGGGCTTTTTGCTGAAAAGCGTGTAAGGGCATGTCGTGAACACTTTACTCACGCGTCGGCTGCTGCAACTGCTGCCGATGCTTTTCTTTATTTCGCTGGTGGCGTTTTTGCTGGTGAAACTCGCGCCCGGCGATCCGGTTGCCGCGTACATCACGCCGCGCATGGCGCCGGAGGATATCGAGCGCATCCGCCAGAGCATGGGGCTGGATAAGCCGCTGGTCACACAGTATCTGCTGTGGCTGAAAAACGTGTTGCAGGGCGATCTCGGCTATTCGCTGATCTACCACCGCCCGGTGCTGGAGATGATCGGCGAGCGCATTCCCGCCACGCTCGGGCTGATGGGCGCGTCGCTGCTGCTGGCGATCGTGCTGGCCATCCCGCTCGGCCTGCTGGCGGGCGCATTCAAACACCGCTGGCTGGATCATGTGCTGAACTTCTTCGCCTATATCGGCATTTCGGTGCCGATTTTCTGGTTCGGCATTCTGCTGATCACCGTTTTTGCCGTGCAGCTTAACTGGTTTCCAAGCATGGGGATGCGCACCATCGGCATGGAGGATAACGCGCTGGACGTGCTGCGCCACGGCGTATTGCCGTGTATCGCGCTGACCTTCTACAACCTTTCAAGCTACGTGCGTTATATCCGTTCCAATACCATCTCGCAGCTCTCGGCGGATTACGTTCAGACCCAGCTCGCGTATGGCGCAACACGTTCCGGCATTCTGTTCCGCCATGTGCTGAAAAACGTTCTGCTGCCGGTGATCACCCTGTTCGGCCTGTCGTTTGGCGAACTGGTGGTGGGGGCGTATGTGACGGAGAGCGTCTTCTCCTGGCCGGGGATGGGGCTGCTGGGGATCCAGTCGATTACCTCGCTGGACTACCCGCTGATCATGGCGATCATCATGCTTTCGTCGATGATGCTGATCGTTGGCAACCTGATCGCCGATTTACTCTATCGCTTCGCCGATCCCCGCATTCGTACACTGAGGTAGCCCGGATGAGCAGACGCTGGCAACAGGTTCGTCACCAGCTGCGCCGCATCCGTCCGGCGCAGTTCGCTTTACTGGTTCTTTTTATTTTCGTGGTCGCCGCGCTCTGTGCGGGACTGAGTCCTTACGATCCGGATCGGATGGCGCTCGGCGCCCGCACCCTGCCGCCGGATGCCGCGCACTGGTTCGGCACCGATGAGTACGGGCGGGATTACTTCACCCGCGCGCTGTACGGCGGGCAGATCTCGCTGATGGTCGGCTTTCTGGCGATGATCTTCTCGACGCTGATTGGCACGGTGGTCGGGACGTTGAGCGGCTACTTTGGCGGCTGGCTGGATAACCTGATGATGCGCGCCGTCGATATCCTGATGGCGATCCCCGCCTTTTTCCTGCTTTTGGTGGTGAACGCCTACCTCAAGCCCGGCGTGGACAACATCATCCTGATCATCAGCCTGCTGACGTGGATGAACATGTCGCGGCTGGTGCGGGCCGAAACGCTCACCGTGAAAGAGCGCGAGTATGTGCTTTACGCGCGCGCGTCGGGGGAACATCCGCTGCGCATTATCGCGCGCCACATTATTCCCGGCGTGCTGCCGACCATCATCGTTGCCGCCACGCTCAATATCGCCTCCGCCATTTTGATGGAGTCCACCCTGAGCTTTCTGGGGCTGGGCGTTCAGGCACCTGCCGCCTCATGGGGCAGTATGCTCAACAACGCGCAGTCGTATATCGGCGAAGCCTCGTGGCTGGCGATGTTCCCCGGCATCCTGATCCTGCTGACGGTGTTCAGCTTTAATGTGTTAGGCGACGTGTTCCGCACCGCCTTTGAGCCGGGAGCGAACCGCGATGCGTAATTTATTAGAACTCGACAATCTGCAAACCATCTTCCGCACCCGCGAGGGTGATGTCCACGCGGTGCGCGGCGTGAGCTTTCAGGTGCAGGCGGGGGAACTTGTCGGCATCGTCGGGGAGTCCGGCTGCGGGAAAAGCGTCACCTGTAAGTCGATCATTCAGCTTTTGGGCAGCAACGGGCAGATCGCCGGCGGCAGCATTCGTTTTCAGAACGACGATCTGGCGCAGAAAACGCCGCAGCAGATGCGCGCCATTCGCGGCAACGAGATCGCGATGATTTTCCAGGATCCGATGACCGCCCTGAACCCGGTGTTAACCATCGGCAAGCAGATGTCTGAGATCCTGGTACGCAATAAAAAACTGTCGAAAAAGGCGGCCAAAGCGGTGTCGATTGCCATGCTGGAGCAGGTCGGCATTGCCGACGCCGACCGCCGCTACGGCCAGTACCCGCACGAGTTCAGCGGCGGGATGCGCCAGCGGGTGATGATCGCCATTGCGCTCTCATGCAATCCGAAACTGCTGATTGCCGACGAGCCGACCACGGCGCTGGATGTGACCATTCAGGCGCAGATCCTGCGCCTGCTGAAAAGCCTGCAACAGCAGACCCAAACCGCGATTTTGCTGATCACCCACGATCTTGGGGTCGTCGCGCAGGTATGCAGCCGCGTGGTGGTGATGTACGGCGGGCTGGTGATGGAGGAGGGAAGCGTCGAGGACATTTTCTATCGCCCGGCGCATCCGTATACGCAGGGGCTGCTGGCGTCGCTGCCGCGCCCGAACGAGGTGAATCATCGCCTGTCGCCCATCGAGGGTTCGCCGCCAGGGTTACTTAACCCGCCGCCGGGGTGCCCCTTTGCCGAGCGTTGTCCAAAACGGATGGCCCAGTGTGAACGGCGTCCAGCATTTTATGCCATCGGAGAGGGCCACAGCGCCGCGTGCTGGTTATGGGCAGATAAGGAGGTTCAGGCATGAGCGAGCAACAAAACCCTTTAGTGAGCGTGCGTGAACTGCACAAACATTATCACCTGAACGCCGGGCTGCTGCGCAAAGGCGTGGCGGTGAAAGCGGTCGACGGCGTGAGTTTTGATATTCAGCGCGGCGAAACCTTTGGTCTGGTGGGGGAGTCGGGCTGCGGAAAATCGACCCTCGGGCGCGCCATTTTGCGCCTGTTTGATATTACCTCTGGCGAGATCCATTTTGACGGACAGGAGATCGCCCACGCCCGCGAAAAAGCGCTGAAGCCGCTGCGTAAACGGATGCAGGCGATTTTTCAGGATCCCTGGTCGTCGCTTAATCCCGGCATGACCGTACAGCAGCTGGTGGCCGAGCCGATGCAGATCCACGGCTATAGCCGCGAGGAGCAGCGGGAACGTACCGAAACGCTGCTCTACAAAGTGGGGCTTAAGCAGGAACATTTGCAGCGTTTTGCGCACGAGTTTAGCGGCGGGCAGCGTCAGCGCATCAGCATCGCCCGGGCGCTGTCGGTGCGCCCTGAGTTTGTGCTCTGCGATGAACCCCTGTCGGCGCTGGACGTGTCGGTGCAGGCGCAGGTGGTGAACATTTTGCAGGATCTCCAGCAGGAGCTGGGACTGACCTATCTGTTTATCGCCCACGATCTGTCGATGGTGCGCCATATTTCGAGCCGTATCGGGGTGATGTATCTCGGCAAGCTGGTGGAGGTCGCGCCTGCCAACGAGCTGTATCAACATCCGGCGCACCCGTACACCCGCGCGCTGCTGGCGTCGGTGCCGCAGCCCGATCCGCGCATTCGTCATCTGGAAGAGGCCACCCTGCGCGGCGACATTCCCGGCCCCACCTCCGTGCTGCCCGGCTGTAAATTCTGTAGCCGCTGCCCCCACGCGATGCCGGTATGTCACGCTGAGGAGCCCGCCATGCAGGAGATTGCGCCAGGGCATTTCGCGGCGTGCTGGTTGTTTAAATAATCCGCCACGCAGGTGTATGATGAGTCCACCTCTGTCAGGTTAATTACAACGTGCAGACGACGACAACCTTACCAACATTGCCGCCTGCCGATTTTAGGTTGGATACATGCGTAAAGGACATTCAAGCAGTGACGCTCCGTTTGGGACGTTGTTAGGCTATGCGCCGGGTGGCGTGGCAATTTACTCTTCAAATTACGACAGCCTCGATCCGCGAAACTACCCGGAAGACGCGGAGTTCAGAAGCTACATTGGCAACGAATACATGGGCCACAAGTGGCAGTGCGTTGAGTTTGCCCGTCGTTTCCTGTTCCTTAACTACGGCGTGGTCTTTACCGACGTCGGCATGGCGTGGGAGATCTTCTCCCTGCGCTTTCTGCGCGAGGTGGTGAACGACAACATCCTGCCGTTACAGGCGTTTCCCAACGGTTCCAAACGCGCGCCGAAAGCCGGGGCGCTGCTGATCTGGCAAAAGGGCGGCGAGTTTCATGAAACCGGCCACGTGGCGGTGATCACTCAGCTTCTGGAGGATAAAGTCCGCATCGCCGAGCAGAACGTGATCCACTCCCCGCTGCCGCTCGGGCAGCAGTGGACGCGCGAGCTGCGCATGACCGTCAAGGACGGCGTCTATACGCTCCACGACACCTTCAGCGATACCGAGATTCTGGGCTGGATGATCCAGACCGACGACACGGAACACAGCATTCCGCAGCCGGAAATTGACGGCGAGCTGCTGAAAATCCGCGGTGCGCGGCTCAAAAATCAGCGTCAGTTCGACGGGAAGTGGCTCAACGAGAACGATGCCCTGCAAAAGGCCTACGTCCAGGCGAACGGTCACGTTATCAATAAAGATCCCTGCCAGTATTTCACCATCACCGAAAGCGCCGAGCAGGAGCTTATTAAAGCGACCAACGAACTGCACCTGATGTATCTGCACGCCACCGACAAGGTGCTGAAAGATGACAACTTACTGGCGCTTTTCGACATCCCTAAAATTCTCTGGCCGCGCCTGCGCCTTTCCTGGCAGTGGCGTCGTCACCATATGATCACCGGTCGTATGGACTTTTGTATGGATGAGCGCGGTATCAAGGTGTACGAGTACAACGCCGACTCTGCCTCCTGTCATACCGAAGGCGGCCTGATCCTCGAAGAGTGGGTCAAAAACGGCTATCGCGGTCACGGCCACAACCCGGCGGAAGGGCTGCTGGAAGAGCTGGCCGGCGCGTGGAAGCACAGCCTCGCGCGTCCGTTCGTGCATATCATGCAGGACAACGATATCGAAGAGGACTATCACGCCCTGTTTATCCAGCGCTCGCTGATGCAGGCCGGGTTTGAAACCAAAATTCTGCACGGGCTGGGCGCGCTCAGCTGGGATCCTGCCGGGCAGCTTATCGACGATGAAGGCCGCCACGTAAACTGCGTGTGGAAAACCTGGGCCTGGGAAACGGCGATCGAGCAAATCCGCGAGGTGAGCGAAACCGAATACGCCGCCGTGCCGATCCGCACCGGGCATCCTGAGGGCGACGTGCGTCTGATTGACGTGCTGCTGCGCCCGGAAGTGCTGGTGTTCGAGCCGCTGTGGACGGTTATTCCGGGCAACAAGGCGATCCTCCCGGTGCTGTGGCAGCTCTTCCCGAACCACCGTTATCTGCTCGATACCGACTTCGAGGTCAACGCGCTGCTGAACCAGACCGGCTATGCGGTGAAGCCTATCGCCGGACGCTGCGGCAGCAACATCGACCTGATAAGCCCGCAGGAGGAGCTGCTGGATAAATCCAGCGGCAAGTTTGTGGACCGTAAAAACATCTACCAGCAGCTGTGGTGTCTGCCGAACGTTGATGGCAAGTATATTCAGGTATGCACCTTTACCGTCGGCGGCAACTATGGCGGCACCTGTCTGCGCGGGGATGATTCGCTGGTGATTAAAAAAGAGAGCGATATCGAACCGCTGATCGTTGAGAAAGGTCAGTAAGATTATTGCGTTCCCCCCGGCGTGATTTCTCGCCGGGGCATACCCTTCCTTCCAGTATTTAAGTCTTAAACTGTTTTAGGACAAATGAACTGCCCGACAGTATCGTCATAACGCTTTTGTCGGTGCAGTCTGGATTAATAATGCTTTTCACATGTTTTTTCTGCTCAAGATAATAATTGTGAATGTATTTTGTCTGCATTCAATATTATTTTTTGGAGTGAAAATCCCTGCCAGCTGAATGGAATGCGTTATTTCATTCGGTTGGCATATGAATTTATCCTGTAAAATTCCCATGCTTATTCGGGTATTGTAAATGTTGATTTATATCAATTTCTCTATGCTCTCAAGAAAATACGGATGTATTTTTAAATAATTTGCCATAACTGTTCGCCTCTTCACGAAATTGCGGTTTTTTCTCCTGCGCACATCAGATTATTCTTCAGACAATTCAGTGGAAAATTCTTAAGAAATTACTTAAGCCAGACTAAAGATCTAATTATTTGATCGGGATTCATGTTTTGCCCTATTATCGCGTGTAAAGAAATAGGGTGTAAAAAGTTCTCATAGTGATAAAAAAGGGATTGTAAATGGCTGACAGCTTCCAGACTGAAGTGCCTAAGGCACGTATTAACCTCAAACTTGACCTGCATACCGGCGGGGCGAGCAAGAAAACTGAGTTACCCCTGAAGTTACTGGTTACCGGTGATTTCAGTCACGGGCAGGAAACGGAAACAATATCTGAACGCGAAAAAGTGAATATCAACAAAAATAACTTTGATAGCGTGCTTTCCGATTATTCCCCAAAAATCAACATCGCGGTTAAAAATACGCTGGCTGGCGATGGCAGTGAAGAGAACGTTTCTCTGGTATTCCAGGAAATGAAAGATTTCACGCCGGAGCAGGTTGCGCGTCAAATTCCACAGTTAAAAGCCATGCTTGCCATGCGCAATCTGCTTCGCGATTTAAAAGCGAATCTGCTGGATAACCAGGCTTTCCGAAAAGAGCTGGAAAAAATTCTGCTGGATCCTGCGCTGAGCGCAGAACTTCGCAGTGAATTGTCTGCCCTGGCACCAAAACAGGCCTAACCGGACGCGCTTTTAACGGATTAACTAAGGAATGCTCATGTCTGTACAAAATGAAAATGTTGCTGGCGGCGAAAGCCTGGTACTGGAACGCCCGGCAGCAGGCGGCGTGTACGCCTCTCTGTTTGAAAAAATCAACCTAAGCCCGGTCTCTGAGCTGAGCGCGCTGGATATCTGGCAGGACAGCCAGGCGATGGCGGACGCCACCGCTGACGAACGTCTGACCGCCGGGATGCAGGTGTTTCTTGAGTGCCTGATGAAAGCAGGATCTAAAGTCGAAAAACTCG
>NZ_JAKCMV010000043.1 GCF_021440515.1 Enterobacter asburiae
CCTTACCCGACCTACGTACTGACCTACAAAAAAGGGACCCTTTCGGGTCCCTTTTTCAATGGTTACTTCTTATCCGGCAACGCATAGGCAATCACGTAATCACCGCGATCCGGCGACTGGCGTGCGCCACCCGCGTTAATGATGATGTACTGCTTGCCGGTCTTCGGCGACACGTAGGTCATCGGGCCGGACTGACTGCCCACCGGCAGACGGTCTTTCCAGATCTCTTTCCCTGTGGCGGTATCAAACGCGCGCAGGTAGAAGTCCTGAGTGCCCGCAAAGAACAGCAGGCCAGACTGGGTAGAGAGCGAGGCGCCCAGCGTTGGCATTCCGATTGGGATCGGCATATGCATACGAATACCGAGCGGGCCGGTATCTTCCACGGTGCCGACCGGAACCTGCCACACCAGCTTGCCGGTTTTCAGATCGACGGCGGACATGGTGCCAAACGGCGGTTTCTGGCACGGAATGCCCAGCGGAGAGAGGAAACGCTCGCGCATCGCGCCGTAAGGCGTGCCGTCCATTGGGACAATACCCATCTCGATGCCGCTGGCGTTTTTCGCCACGTTTGCGCGCGGAACCATGTAGTTTGCCAGCCCCAGACGCATATCGTTGACGAACATCAGGCTGTTGTTCGGGTCAACCGACACGCTGCCCCAGTTCATGCCGCCGAGGGAGCCAGGGAATTGCAGGGAACGATCCAGACCCGGCGGGGTGAAGACGCCCTGGTGGCGCATCTCTTTAAACTGGATGCGGCACAGCAGCATATCGACCGGAGTAGCGCCCCACATGTCGGATTCCGTCAGGGTCTGGTTGCCAATCATCGGCATTCCCACGGAGTACGGCTGGGTTGGCGAGTAGCGCTCGCCCTGCACGTTTCCGGCCGGAACCGGACGTTCTTCCACTTTCGCGACCGGTTTACCCGTTTCGCGGTTCAGCATGAAGATCATCCCCTGCTTGCTGGTCTGGACCAGGACAGGCGTCGAGCCGCCTTTGCCGTCCGGCAGATCGTAGAGCAGCGGCTGGGATGGCAGGTCAAAGTCCCACAGATCGTGGTGGGTGGTCTGGAAGTGCCAGCGCACCTGACCGGTGGCGGCATCGACCGCGACGATAGACGAGCTGTATTTGTCGTCCAGCGCGGTGCGCTCGCCCGCGAAGAAATCTGGGGTGGCGTTACCGGTTGGCAGATAAATCAGGTTCAGCTTAGCGTCGTAGGACATCGCCGACCAGACGTTCGGCGTGCCGCGCGTGTAGGTCTGGCCTTCCGGCGGCAGGCCGGTCAGGTTCGGATTACCCGGATCCCACGCCCAGGCCAGCTTCCCGGTGTGAACGTCATACGCGCGCACCACGCCCGGCGGTTCGCCCGTGGAGAAGTTGTCCGCCACGCGTCCACCGACGACCACCACATTGCCCGCCACCAGCGGCGTAGAGGTCTGCTGGTAATAGCCCGGCTTGATTTCGCCCATGCCCACGCTCAGGTCGACAATACCGCGATCGCCAAAGTCTTCGCAGACCTTGCCGTTATCCGCGTTGATGGCAATCAGACGCGCGTCAGTGGTCGGCAGGAACAGACGGCGGGAGCAGGCCGCAGGCTGCGTTTCTTCCTGTGACGTTGTCACGTTTGCGTGGTCTTCAAAATAGCCCAGACCCCGGCAGCGCTGCCAGTTTGGCGCGGTCGCTTTGGAATCGTAGCGCCATTTCTCTTTCCCGGAATCCACGTCCAGCGCTAGTACTTTGCTGTACGGCGTACAGACATACAGCGTGTCGCCAATCTGTAACGGGGTGTTCTGATCTTCCGCGCCGGAGCCGTTGCTCTGCGGGATATCACCCGTGTGGGCCACCCAGGCCACCTTCAGATCGCCGACGTTCTGCTTGTTAATCTGATCGAGCGCGGCGAAGCGGTCGCCGTGCGTGGTATTACCCCAGTGTTCCCAGTTTTTCTGCTGCTCGCCCGGTGCGACGGGTTTAACCGGAACCGGCTCACTGGCCGCCACCAGCGTTTGCGGCTTAAACATCCAGCCGAAGCTTACCAGCATCAATACCGCCAGCACTGCCGCGATGCCAAATGCAGGCGCTTTATTGACGGGGGCTCCGGCGTTTGCCGCGCGCAGGAAGGGCCAGACTAGGGCACACAGGAAGGCCAGCACCGCGAAGGTGAACAGGCGTGAGAAGAGCGGCCAGAAGTCCCAGCCCGCATCGCTGACCGCCCAGAAGAGGGAGGCGATAAACGCGATAGCGTAGAGCACGATCCCGCTGGTGCGGTTGGTGAAAATGAGGATGGCGGCCACCACCATCGCCACGCCCATGATCAGGAAGTACCAGGTCCCACCGACGGTGGCGAGCTTAAAGCCCAACCCGCCAACGGCCAGGCCGATGATTGCCATCAGTCCGGCCAGGAGCCACTGCAAAATACGAGGTATTCCGCGCGGCGCGCTGCCAAAAGCCATTTCTGTCTCCTTAATTCCTCGTCTTTCAGGTCTGTGCTGTGCGGCATCTGTACCAAATGGGTCAGTAAAGACGAGAGTAATGATGATATACAGGGTAAAAATCGATTTAATAGCGTTGGAATTCACCTGAGGAATGATGTTATGAACCATTTGGTGAATTCGCCGCTATGATAAATCTGTTAAATTGTTTTGCGCAATTGTTAATGAATGATTTCGCATTATTTGATTAAGGGCGACAAAAAACCCGCCAGCGGGCGGGTTGTCGAAAGAAAGGATGCGCTGAGATCAGCCGGGCATTGATTTGCGGATGGCGCTCAGCAGGGTCTGCGCGCCGGTCGAAAGCGGCGTATCGACGCGGGTCAGAATGCCGATGGGCTCCCCGGCGCCCGGCGAGGTCACCGGAAGTGAGGTGAGATTCCCGTGGCGCAAATCATCCTTCACCGCGCCGGACGGGACAAACCATACGTAGTCAAAATCCACCGTCAGCTGGCGGGAAAGGGAGGCCGACAGGGTTTCAATGCATCCGGAGGGCAGCGTACAGCCCTGGAGTTGCAGCAGAGCTTCGGCGTTCTGGCGCGGCACCGTACCTTTTGGTGACACGACCACGGGCCACTCCATTACCCGGCTTAAGGTGACGGTATCCTGCAACAGCGGATGTCCCGGGCGTACCACCAGCTTGAGCGATTCCAGGAACAGAAGTTCATAGTTAAGCCCGGTCATCAGCTCGGGATCGGACATTCTGCCAATCCCCAAATCCAACTCGCCGGACTTCAGCCCCGCCAGCAGCATGGTGTTATTCATGGTCGCCACCTGAATGGTGGTGTGCTTTTGATGGCGGTGAAACTGGCCGATAACCGCAGGCAGAATGCCGAGCGCCGCGGTGGGCAGGGCGCCGACGCGCACGATCTCGGTGGTGTGTTCTTCTTTGCGGTTAAGCGCCTGGCCTGCGGTGTTCAGGGCATCCAGCACCTTCACGGCGTGGGTAAGGAACTGTTCGCCCACCAGCGTCAGCTGTGCGCCCAGGCGTCCTCGGTCGAACAGGCGGGTTCCGGTAAGTTGTTCCAGCTCGTTTAGCGTTTTAGACAGCGCGGGCTGGCTCAGATTAAGGGTTTCAGCCGCTCGCCCCAGCGTTCCCTGTTGAGCGACGGCCACAAATGTATGTAAATGGCGCAAGCGTATGCGCTGACTGAACAGACCATTTTTTTCCATAGGCGATGTTAAAAACAGAGCGGTGTGGGTGACAAGTTAAGTTGTTTAATTTTGATAACCTGATAGCAAAATATTTTTAACATTTGATCTGTTTGAGTTACAAGAATTTTTTCGAAATGCGCCCTGCGTCACTGCATCCCTGTTAAAGCATTCCTTTCTTAAAGCGCAGCCTTTAACCACTCGCCCTGTCAGATCACAATTCGAAAATTCTTCCTGCCGGGGGAAAAGAGCTTCTCTACACTCCAGGTAATATTCACTGGAGGCATGACATCATGGCGAACACCATCACGGCTGATGATATTAGGGAACACTTTTCGCAGGCTATGTCGGCGATGTACCAGCAGGAAGTTCCGCAGTACGGCACCTTACTGGAGCTGGTCGCAGACGTTAACCTGGCCGTTCTGGAAAATAACCCCGCGTTACATGAACAGCTGGCGAACGCCGACGAACTGGCGCGGCTGAACGTTGAGCGTCACGGCGCGATCCGCGTGGGCACCGCGCTGGAGCTGTCGACCCTGCGCCGTATGTTCGCCATCATGGGGATGTTCCCGGTCAGCTATTACGATCTCTCCCAGGCGGGCGTGCCCGTTCACTCCACGGCCTTTCGCCCGATTGACGATGCGGCGCTGTGCCGAAATCCGTTTCGTATTTTTACCTCGCTGCTGCGCCTGGAGCTGATTGAAAACGCGGCCCTGCGCGAGAAGGCGGCGGCGATCCTCGCGCGTCGCTCTATCTTTACCCCGCGCTGTCTGGAACTTATCGATCTCTACGAGCGCGAAGGGCAGTTTACTGACGCTCAGGCGCGCGAGTTTGTTCAGGAAGCGCTCGAAACCTTCCGCTGGCATCGCCATGCCACGGTCGATCGGGAAACCTATCTGGCGCTGGCAGACGAGCACCGCCTGATTGCCGACGTGGTCTGCTTCCCGGGCTGTCACATCAACCACCTGACCCCGCGCACGCTGGATATCGACCGCGCGCAGGCGCTAATGCCGAAATACGGCATTGAACCGAAAATTCTGATCGAAGGGCCGCCGCGCCGCGAGGTGCCGATCCTACTGCGCCAGACCAGCTTTAAGGCGCTGGAGGAGCCGGTACTCTTTGCCGGGGAAAATCTCGGTACCCATACCGCGCGTTTTGGTGAGATCGAACAGCGCGGCGTGGCGCTGACGCCGAAGGGCCGGGATCTGTACGACAGGCTGCTCGGCGAGGCGGGGACGGGCAAAGACAACCTGACCCATCAGCTGCACCTGTCCGGGGTGTTCAGCGCCTTCCCGGACAGCGACATGTTCCTGCGCCGCCAGGGGCTGGGCTATTTTCGTTACCGTCTGACCCCGGCGGGTGAAGCTCACCGTCAGGCATTTCGCCCCGGCGACGATCCGCAGCCGCTGATTGAACGCGGCTGGGTGGTGGCGCAGCCGATCACCTACGAAGACTTTTTACCCGTGAGCGCGGCGGGAATTTTCCAGTCCAATCTCGGTAACGAAACGCAGGCGCGTACCCACGGCAACGCCAGCCGCGATGCCTTTGAAGCCGCGCTCGGCTGCCCGGTGTATGACGAGTTCGCGCTGTACGAGGAGGCGGAAATGCGCAGCAAACAGCGTTGCGGTTTGCTCTGAAAGCGGTACTCTGCGGGGGTGTGATGGAAAAGGAAGGCTGTAATGCAAAATCCCACCGCCCCTGTGGTAGAAACGCGCCAGGGCAAACTGATCGGTTTTACGCAAGATAACGTCGACGCATGGTGCGGCATTCCCTATGCCGCGCCGCCCGTCGGGCAGTGGCGCTGGCGCTCTCCGCGTCCGCCGGAACCCTGGGAAGGGCTGCGTCCGGCAACCGCCTGCTCCGCCTCAAGCTGGCAGAGCAGCGAATATTGTCAGGAGCTGGGCGGCGGCGATCCCGGCCAGTTCTCCGAAGATTGCCTCTATCTCAACGTCTGGTCCCCGAGTTCGCGCACGGCTCCGCTGCCGGTAATGGTCTGGCTGCACGGCGGAGGATTCACTATCGGCGCAGGCGGGCTGCCGCCCTACAACGGCGCGCCGCTGGCCCGGCGGGATGTGGTGGTGGTCACCCTCAACTACCGCCTGGGCCATCTCGGCTTTTTCGCCCATCCGGCGCTTGATGGGGAAGAGGATCGGGTGGTGCATAACTTTGCGCTGTTGGATCAGATTGCCGCGCTGCGCTGGGTTCAGGAGAACATCGCGGCATTCGGCGGGGATCCGGATAACATCACCCTGTTTGGCGAATCCGCCGGGGCGCGCAGCGTTCTCTCACTGCTGGCTTCGCCTCTGGCGGGCGGGCTATTACACAAAGCCATCGTTCAGAGCGGCTATACCTTGCCGGATACCCCGCGCGAACAGGCGCTAAAAAAGGGCGAGGCGCTGGCGAGCCACTTTGGGCTTGAGCACGCCACCGCTGAACAGCTTCGCGCCATCCCGCCGGAGTCCTTCTGGCCGCTGGAGGCGCCGCTGAATATTGCCCCCGCGCCGATTGTGGGCGACTGCGTGCTGCCCGAGGCCATGCTCGACGTCTTCTTTGCCGCCCGCCAGCATCCCGTGCCGATCATGATTGGCTCGAACAGCGATGAGGCGAGCGTGATGGCGGTGTTTGGTATCGATCTGGCCGGGCAAATTCAGAAGCTGCGCCGCGAACGCCGCTTCGGCCTGGGGCTGATCAAGCTGCTCTATCCCGGCGTGAAAGGGGACGAGGAGCTGGGCAGACAGGTGTGCCGCGATATGGCGTTCACCACCATGGGGTTTGTGGTGATGCAGGCGCAGCAGAGAGCGGGGGCGCCGTGCTGGCGCTACTGGTTCGACTACGTTGCCGAGGCGGAACATGCCACCTACGTTAACGGAGCGTGGCACGGCAACGAGGTGCCTTACGTGTTTGATACGCTGGGGCAGGTGGAGCCTTCACGCCAGTACGTCAAAGAACGCGACCTGGCCTTTGCCGCGCAGGTGGCGGATTACTGGGTGAATTTCGCGCGTCACGCCAGCAGCGACCGCGACGTGCTTAAGGGGCCGACAAACTGGCCCGCCTGCCGCAAGGGGCGGGACGTGTTGTTACGTCTGGGAGTGAATAAACATGCAGGTTTCCGGCTCGAAAACCGCTTTATGCGCGCCAGAATGAGCCTGTTTAAACGGGTGATGAAGCACCACGTCAGTCTCGACTGAGCAGACAGGCGCGAAACGCCGCCAGCCCGCTGTCCTGAGGGTGCGATTCGCGCATCACCAGGCGGTAGCTGGCCCCGGTCTTAATGCTGGCACCATAAGGGCGCATCAGCCTTCCGGTTCGGATATCCTCTTCCACCAGCGTTTCGTCGGCGATGGCGATCCCCAGCCCCTGAATGGCGGCGGTGATCGCCAGATCCATGGTATCGAAGTGTTGATTTTTGAGCATGGCTTCGGGCGGCAGCGGCTTCTGGGTTAGCCACAGGGACCAGTCGGTTTTGTCGCGCGTCGGGTGCAGGAAGGTCAACGACTCCGGCACACAGCCCGCGCGTAGCGGGCTCACGACGGGGGTTAGCGCCTCTTCGAACAGCAGATCGCCTGCGCTCATATGGGTGCCAAAGACGATGGCCGCGTCGTAGGATTCGGTTTTGAAATTGACGTTGTGATCGGTGGTGGTGGTGAGCGCGATTTGCAGATCGGGCAGCTGTCGCTCAATCTCCAGCAGGCGCGGGATTAGCCAGCGCATCGCGCAGGTGGGCGCTTTCAGACGCACCACCGTTTGCTGGGCGCGGCCCTGTTCGGCCACCGTCAGCAGATGTTCAAAGGCGGATTGCAGCTCGGGAAGCAGGGCGCTGCCCTGAGGCGAAAGCCGCAGCCCGCGCGCGTGTCGCTCAAAAAGCGGGAAGCCGAACCAGCTCTCCAGCGCGGCGATCTTACGGCTCACCGCGCCCTGGGTAAGACACAGCTCTTTCGCCGCATGGGTCAGATTCAGGTGACGGGCGGTTATCAAAAAAGCGTCAACGGCATTGAGCGGAAAGGAACGGCGCGACATCGAAACACCTCAGGTATGCGTTTTTCTCATGGCTATTATGACAACAATTCGTTTGTCGCCACAACCGACTTATTGTTTGAATAGTTATGCATTCTTTATGAGAAGGGAAAAACGATGACCTTGAGAACACCGGTTCACACCCGTTCAAAACTGCCTGACGTGGGTACGACCATTTTTACCGTTATTGGCCAGCTTTCAGCCCAGCATAACGCCATCAACCTTTCTCAGGGCGCGCCTAACTTTTCCTGCGATCCCGCGCTGGTGGCGGGCGTGACCCGCGCAATGGAGGCCGGGCATAACCAGTATGCCTCAATGACCGGGTTGCAGACCCTGAAAGAGCGCATCGCCGAGAAAATCGCGACCCTTTACGGCACCCATTACGATCCCGGTAGCGAAGTGCTGGTGACCGCCAGCGCCAGCGAAGGGCTGTACTCCGCCATCAGCGGGCTGGTGCATCCGGGTGATGAAGTGATCTACTTTGAACCTTCGTTTGATAGCTACGCGCCCATCGTGCGCTTGCAGGGCGCCACGCCGATCGCCATCAAGCTGACGGTGCCGGATTTTGCGGTGAACTGGGAAGAAGTGCGCGCCGCCATCACGCCGAAAACGCGGATGATCATCGTCAATACGCCGCATAACCCCAGCGGGCAGGTCTTCTCCGCAGACGATTTACAGCAGCTCGCGGCGCTAACCCGAAATACCGATATCATTATTTTGTCTGACGAAGTGTACGAACACGTCGTTTTTGACGGTCAGCCGCATCACGGGATGGCAACGCACCCGCAGCTGGCGGAGCGTAGCGTCATTATTTCATCCTTCGGAAAAACCTATCACGTCACCGGCTGGCGCGTAGGCTACTGTGTTGCTCCGGCAATGCTGATGGATGAGATCTGCAAAGTGCATCAGTTTTTAATGTTTTCTGCCGATACCCCTATGCAGCACGCGTTTGCAGAGCACATGACCGATCCGCAAACCTGGCTTTCGCTGGCGGCGTTTTATCAGCGCAAGCGCGACCTGCTGCAAACGCTGCTGGCTGAGTCGCCGTTCCGCCTGTTGCCGAGCGCCGGTTCGTTCTTCCTGCTCGCCGATTACAGCCATTTCAGTGACGAAAGCGACAGTGAGATGGTGAAACGGTTGATTACCGAATGCGGCGTTGCCACCATTCCGCTGTCGGCCTTTTACGCCGACGGCACGGATAATAAATTGATTCGCCTCTCTTTTGCGAAAGATGAAGCGACGTTACGGGCAGGTGCTCAGGCCCTCTGCCAGGTTAAGCCACGCTAAGGAGCAAAACATGAAATTACGCGCGTTAATTGTCGGCCTGGGATTGCTGTCTACGTTTTCCTCTTTTGCGGCCACGGAACTGCGTTACGGCGTAGAAGCGGAATATCCACCGTTTGAAAGCCGCAATGCCGCGGGCGAACTGGAAGGGTTCGACATTGAGCTGGGCAATGCGATTTGCAAAGCCGCCGAGCTGAAATGCAGCTGGGTTGAAACCTCGTTTGATGCACTCATCCCGGGGCTGGTGGCGAAGAAGTTTGATGCGATCAACTCGGCGATGAACATCACTGAACAGCGCAGCAAGAGCATCGACTTTACCCAGCCGATCTACCGCATTCCGTCGCAGCTGGTGGGAAAAGCGGGCAGTGCGGTCGAGGCCACGCCTGAAGGGCTAAAGGGGAAAACCATCGGCGTGTTGCAGGGCTCTATTCAGGAAACCTACGCCAAAGAGCACTGGGAAAAGCACGGTGTCACCGTGGTGTCGTATAAAGATCAGAATATGGCATGGGGTGACCTGCTGAATGGCCGTATCGACGCCTCGCTGGTGATGTCCGCGGCCGGGCAGGCAGGGTTCCTCAGCAAGCCGCAGGGGAAAGGGTTTGGCTTTATTGGCAAACCGGTGTCTGACGATACAATCCTCGGCAGCGGTATTGGTTTTGGGCTGCGAAAAGGGGATGAGGCCACCAAAAAGCAGCTTGATGCCGCCATTGATAAAGTACGTGCCGACGGCACGATCGCAAAACTCGCTGATAAGTACTTCCCGGGTATCGATGTCAGCGTAAAATAACCGCCTCGTTAGCCCCGGTGATTGATGTGCTGGGGCTCTTTTATACCTATCTTTACACCATTTTCAGTCCGTTCCGGTCGACAGAAAATATTTCTCGGTTTGTTCAGATTATCACCCGCCAACAATTGGATTCTTAACCGTTTTTGATTAGGCTGTGCGTTCTTTCTTGCCGTCATTTCGCTGCGCGCGAAACTCATTCACACGACCATAAGGACGTTTTTCCAGGCATGAATCGCAGACGTTTTCTAAAAGGCTCGCTGGCAATGGCAGCCCTGAGCGGCACTTCTGGCCTTGCTTCCCTGTTTTCTCAGGCAGCATTCGCTGCTGATTCCGATATCGCTGACGGTCAGAGCCGTCGTTTTGACTTCAGCGTACTGCAATCGATGGCCCATGACCTGGCGAAAACCCCGTGGGGCGGCGCGCCGCGTCCTCTGCCGGACACGCTGGCGACCATGACGCCGCAGGCCTATAACGCCATTCGCTACGATGAAAAACAGTCCCTGTGGAACAACGTTGAAGACCGTCAGCTGGACGTGCAGTTCTTCCATATGGGGATGGGGTTCCGTCGTCGCGTGCGCATGTTCTCGCGGGATTCGGCCACCTCCCAGGCGCGTGAAATTCACTTCCGCCCTGAGCTGTTCAGCTATGGCGAAACTAACGTCGATACTAAACAGCTGGAAGGGCAAAGCGATCTTGGGTTTGCGGGCTTCCGCGTTTTCAAAGCGCCTGAGCTGGCGCGTCGCGATATTGTTTCTTTCCTCGGCGCGAGCTATTTCCGCGCGGTGGACGACACCTATCAGTACGGCCTGTCCGCACGCGGTCTGGCGGTAGATACCTTCACCGACACGCCGGAAGAGTTCCCGGACTTCACCGCGTTCTGGTTTGAGACCGTCAAGCCTGGCGATACCACCTTTACCGTCTACACGCTGCTGGACAGCCCGAGCATTACGGGCGCCTACAAGTTTGTGATCCACTGCGAGAAGAGCCAGGTGATCATGGAGGTGGAAAACCACCTCTACGCGCGTAAGAACATCAAACAGCTGGGCATTTCGCCGATGACCAGTATGTTCAGCTGCGGCAACAACGAACGCCGCATGTGCGACACCATCCACCCGCAGATCCACGACTCCGACCGTCTGGCCATGTGGCGCGGCAACGGCGAGTGGATCTGCCGTCCGCTGAACAACCCGCAGAAGTTGCAGTTCAACGCGTACCAGGACAAAAACCCGAAAGGCTTTGGGCTGTTGCAGCTTGACCGCGACTTCTCGCACTATCAGGACATTATGGGCTGGTACAACAAACGCCCGAGCCTGTGGGTCGAGCCGCGCAATAACTGGGGCAAAGGGGCGGTCAGCCTGATGGAGATCCCGACCACGGGTGAAACCCTGGATAACGTGGTCTGCTTCTGGCAGCCCGAAAAGCCGGTTGAAGCGGGCGACGAGCTGGAGTTCAAATACCGCCTCTACTGGAGCGCGCAGCCGCCGGTGCGTTCACCGCTGGCCAACGTCTACGCGACCCGCACCGGCATGGGCGGCTTCCCGGAAGGCTGGGCGCCGGGCGAAAACTACCCGAAAGTCTGGGCGCGTCGTTTTGCCATTGATTTTGTGGGCGGCGATCTGAAAGCGGCGGCACCGAAGGGCATTGAGCCGGTGATCACCCTGTCCAGCGGGGAGGCGAAGCAGGTTGAGATCCTCTACGTCGAGCCGTTTGACGGTTACCGCATCCAGTTCGACTGGTATCCGACCTCGGACTCCACGGAGCCGGTGGACATGCGTATGTTCCTGCGCTGCCAGGGGGATGCCATCAGCGAAACCTGGCTGTATCAGTATTTCCCGCCAGCGCCGGATAAACGTAATTACGTTGACGACCGCATAATGCGCTAACGATCGAGACCCTCTCCTTTGGGGAGAGGGTTAGGGTGAGAGGCAATGACCGTAGCAAACTCCGAAATCATCCCGGTATCTGACGCTATCGAACTGCGCGCCGTGGATGAGCGCTATACCGCCGACCTGCATAATCTGGTCATTAAAAACAAAGCCTGGCTGCAAACCGCGTTTGACTGGATCCAGCACATTGGTACAGAGGACGACACCCGGCGCAATATCCAGAGCAACCAGATGCTGCACCTGCGCGGTTACTCGAAAATGTTTCTGATATTTCAGGATGAAAGCCTGGTCGGCGTGCTGTCCTTTAACGCCATCGAACCCGCGAATAAAACGGGCTACATCGGCTACTGGCTGGACGAAGAACAGCAGGGCAAGGGGATTATTTCCCGGTCGCTCCAGGCCTTTATGCGCTACTACGTGGACGCCGGGATCGTTCGTCGCTTCGTGATCAAATGCCGGATGCACAACGCCAGCAGCAACCGGGTGGCGGTGCGCAACGGCTTTACGCTGGAAGGGTGCCTGCGCGAGGCGGAGTACCTTAATGGCCGTTTTGACGACGTAAATCTCTACGCCAGAATTTTCAGCCTATAGCGCGCCGAGCAGCGGGGTGCGGATCACCCGCTGATTGCCGTTAATCACCTTTTCACCGCGCAGGTGGATATTCTCGCCGTCAAAGGCCTCGATAACCGCATCGTCGGTAATTTCAATTCGATGCTCGATTAGCACATCCCCGCTGATGCGCGCGCGCCCCTGTATGACCACCCGGTCATCAACCATAATCGGCCCGCCGCGCAGCCACGCCTGGCCGCCAATCAGGACGTGATGCTTGATCACGCAGTTGCCCTCGACAACCGCGTTTTCCGCCACCTGCGAGCTGTAGCGCAGGGTGGGGATGGCATCGTCCTCTTTTCCGGCAATCAGCCGGGCGCTGCCGTAGACTTTTGCGCAGTCGCAGACCCAGACGTTGTTCAGGTCGTTGCCCTCCAGGATCGCGCGATCGAAGACCTCGGCGCGGTGCTCAATAAAGGCGAAATTCACCAGCGCGTCGCCGTGGATTTGCGCCTGATGCACCACCCGCGACTGGCTTACGGTGGCGTTACCGTATATCTGCAAAATCTGTTCGCGATCCGGCGTGAGTCCCTTAGCGGCGATCACCTGAGAGTTATGGAGCACGCGGGCGTTGCCAAAAATATGGCACTCACCGCGCACCGCGGAATGCTGGATGGTGACGTTGTCACTTATCCGTGCGCCGTGGCTGATGTCCGACCCGTCAATCCAGCATTCGCCGCCGATCGAGGCGTGGTGGCTTATCACGCAGGGCTGGGTGATCCGCGCGTTGCCCTGCACCCGAGCGCGGGCAAACGCCACGCTGTTTTCGTCGTAGAGCCAGCAGTTGCCCTCCTGGGAAAGGACGCTTTCGTCGTCAACCCAGCCGCCTTTTGTTCCGCTGCTGACATCGTTAAAATCCGCAGTGGCGACAATTTGCCGCAGCGCGGTGGTGTGCTTGTTTTCACCGTCTTGCCAGTGCCACAGGCGGGTTTCATCCCCGAGTCGATACTTTTTCATCACGTTTTCTCTGATAAGCGTCTTCACTAAACGTAGCAAACTTTTGGCTTTTCGAAACGCTGGCGCTCGTGGCGGAAACCTCTTAAAATGGCATTTAAAATACATTTTAAAATATCAAATAAATGCACAAACTTAACAAAAGCGAGCAGGCCCTCAACTTACCCTCTGGCTACTTCGGTATGGTGCTGGGAATTATCGGGATGGGGTTTGCCTGGCGCTACGCCAGCACGCTCTGGCCGGTGACGCGCTGGCCGGGGGATATTCTGGTCGCGCTGGCGGTCGCTATCTGGTTTTTACTTACCCTGGCCTTTATTACGCGCGCGATCCGCTTCCCGCGCAGCGTGCTGGCGGAGATGCGCCATCCGGTGATGAGCAGTTTTGTGAGCCTGTTTCCCGCCACCACCATGCTGGTGTCGATTGGTTTTGTTCCCTGGTGTCGCCCGCTATCGCTGGTGCTGTTTGCCGCAGGCGTGGTGATGCAGCTTGGCTACGCGGCCTGGCAGAGCGCCGGGCTGTGGCGGGGTAAACACCCGCAGGAGGCGACCACGCCGGGGCTCTATCTGCCGACGGTGGCGAATAATTTCATCAGCGCGATGGTCTGCGGCGCGCTGGGGTTTACCGATGCCGGGCTGGTGTTTTTAGGCGCGGGCGTTTTCTCCTGGCTGAGTCTCGAACCGGTGATTTTACAGCGCCTGCGCAGCGCCGGGGAGCTGCCGTCCGCGCTGCGCACCTCGCTTGGGATCCAGCTTGCCCCCGCGCTGGTGGCCTGTAGCGCCTGGTTTAGCGTCAACGGCGGCGAGGCGGACACCTTCGCCAAAATGCTTTTTGGCTACGGCCTGCTTCAGCTGCTGTTTATGCTGCGCCTGATGCCGTGGTATCTGTCGCAGCCGTTTAACGCGTCGTTCTGGAGCTTCTCGTTCGGGGTTTCCGCGCTGGCAACCACCGGCCTGCATCTGGGGCACAGCAGCCCGTCGGGCTTCTTTCACGCGATCGCCATTCCGCTGTTTATTTTTACCAATATCATCATTGCGCTGCTGCTGGTGCGAACCGCTGTCCTGCTGATGCAGGGCAAACTGCTGGTTCGCACGGATAAGGCGCTGCTTATGCTTCCTGAGGAAAAACAATGACCGTTGATGAGAACTACTTCACCGATAAATATGGCCTGACCCGCACCCACTCTGAGGTGCTGTACAGCGCCGGGATCGTTAAGCCGGGAAAAACGCTGGATCTGGGCTGTGGCAATGGCCGTAACAGCCTCTATTTAGCGGCGAACGGCTTTGACGTGACCGCGTGGGATAAAAACGCGATGAGCATCGACAATATCGAGCGCATCAAGGCGGCGGAAGGGATCGAAAACCTCCAGGCGGCAATAAAAGATCTCAACAGCCTGAGCTTTGACGGGGAGTACGATTTTATTCTCTCTACCGTGGTGCTGATGTTCCTGGAGGCGAAAACCATCCCTGGTCTTATCGCCAATATGCAGCGCTGCACGACGCCGGGCGGCTACAACCTGATTGTGGCGGCGATGGATACCCCGGATTACCCGTGTACGGTGGGCTTCCCGTTTGCCTTCAAACAGGGCGAACTGAGCCACTACTACGAAGGCTGGGAGCTGCTCAAGTACAACGAAGAGGTCGGTGAGCTGCACCGCACCGACGCCAACGGCAACCGCATTAAGCTGCGTTTTGCCACTATGCTGGCCCGCAAACCGGCCTAACGCGCCGCCAGCAGGCAGAGTTGCAGGGCGGTGTTGTAAGAGGCCTCGAACGACGACAGCGGTAAAAACTCAAACTTCGAGTGGAAGTTGTGCGCGCCGGTGAAGAAGTTCGGGGTCAGCAGCCCTTTGGCGGACAGGGCTGCACCGTCCGTGCCGCCGCGCATCGGGGTTGGTTTCGGCGTGATGCCTAAGGATTCCATCGCCGTGAACATCAAATCGATGGCGCGGCGATCTTCCCCAATCGCGTTGCTGATATTGCTGTAGGTATCTTCGATGTGGAACGTAACGCTGGCCGTCGGATGCTGGTCGGCTATCTTTTTCGCCACGTCGGCGATCTGCTGCTTACGGGCGGCGAAGCTAACTTTGTCAAAGTCGCGGATATTGGCCTTCAGCACGGCCTCGTTTTGCCCGGCCTGCATACCGTTAAACCAGATATACCCCTCGCGGCCTTCGGTGCATTCCGGCGTTTGCTGGCGATCGAAATGGCCTATAAAGTCGGTTGCCATCAGCAGCGGATTCACCAGCACCCCTTTGGCCGACATCGGGTGGGCGGTCACCCCGGTAAAGCGGATTTCCGCCGCCGCCGCGTTGAAGTTCTCGTAGACGATTTCGCCCAGCTCGCAGCAGTCGATGGTCCAGGCAAAGTCGACGTCGAAGCGCTTAAGATCCAGCGCTTTTGCCCCGTTCAGGCCGATCTCTTCATCAGGCACAAAGGCCACCACAATGTCCCCGTGCTGGTGCGCTGCGGTGAGGTTTTCCAGCACCGTCATGACCACGGTCACCGCCGCTTTATTATCTGCGCCTAATACGCTGGTTCCGTCGCTGAAAATAATCTCTTCATTGGGATAAGCCAAAATTTCCGGGTGCTCTTTTACGCGTAACCAGACGTCCTGTTCTTTATTAAGACAGAGGTCTTCTCCGGCAAACGTTAATATTTGTGGATGAATATCCGGTGATAAACCCACGTCAACGGTATCAATATGGGTAATAAATCCAATCCTCGGCGCGCCCGGCACATTCCCTTTTTTTACCGCCGTCACCGTCGCAAATTCATCAATCACGATATCGTCTAAACCCAGCTGCGACAGCTCCTGCGCCAGCTCTCGCGCCATGTCGTGCTGGCCCGGCGTAGAGGGCAGGGTTTTCACCTTAGGATCGCTCTGGCTGGTGATGGCGAGGTAGCGGAAAAAGCGTTGGGTTAATTGTCTGGAAAGATCTGAAGCCATAGTGATTCCTTCTTTATTCGTTTTATCAGGTGTTTGCGATATCACTTTAATGTTATTTATGGGTTGGCAACAATATTTAATTAGCCGTCGAATTAAAAAGACAGGAATAAAAAATGAAAAGCAAACTCACAATATTCACGCTGGCGATGGCGGCGCTGACGGTCAGTTCTGCCGTGAGTGCCAAAACGCTGGTGTATTGCTCCGAAGGATCGCCGGAGAACTTCAATCCTCAGTTATATACCTCCGGGACCAGCGTGGACGCCAGCGCGGTGCCGGTCTATAACCGGCTGGTAGATTTCAAACCCGGCACCACCGAGCTGGTGCCGAGCCTGGCGGAAAGCTGGGACGTGAGCGAGGATGGCAAGGTCTATACCTTCCACCTGCGCAAAGGGGTGAAGTTCCAGAGCAACAAGATCTTCAAACCCACGCGCGACTTTAACGCCGACGACGTGATTTTCTCGTTTATGCGCCAGAAAGACGTCAATCATCCGTACCACAATGTCTCCAACGGCAGCTATTCGAACTTCGAAAGCCTGGAGTTTGGCAGCCTGATTACCGCTATCGATAAGGTGGACGACCATACGGTACGCTTCACGCTTGCGCACCCGGAAGCGCCGTTTGTGGCCGATCTGGCATGGTATTTTGCCTCGATCCTCTCGGCGGAGTATGCCGACGCGATGCTTAAGGCCGGTACGCCGGAGAAGGTGGATATGGAGCCCGTAGGTACAGGGCCGTTCAGGCTGGCGCAGTATCAGAAGGATTCCCGCATTCTGTTTACCGCCTTCCCGGAGTACTGGCAGGGCAAATCGAAGCTGGATCGTCTGGTGTTTACCATTACCCCTGACGCGTCGGTGCGCTTTGCGAAGGTCGAGAAAAACGAATGTCAGGTAATGCCGTTCCCAAACCCGGCCGATCTGCCGCGTATGAAGGCCAATAAAGATATCAACCTGATGAGCAAAGCGGGGCTGAACACCGGATTCCTGGCCTTCAACACGCAAAAACCGCCGCTCGACAACGTGAAGGTGCGTCAGGCGCTGGCGATGGCGATCAATAAACCGGCGATTATCGATGCGGTGTTCCACGGTACGGGCACGGCGGCGAAAAACCTGCTGCCGCCGGGCGTCTGGAGCGCGGACAGCGAGCTGAAAGATTACGACTACACGCCGGAGAAGGCCAAAGCGCTGCTCAAAGAGGCGGGATTCGCCAACGGTGTGACTATTGAGCTGTGGGCGATGCCGGTGCAGCGTCCGTATAACCCGAATGCAAAACGCATGGCGGAGATGATTCAGGCGGACTGGGCGAAAATCGGCGTGCAGACCAAAATCGTCACCTACGAGTGGGGCGAGTATCTCAAGCGGGTGAAGGGGGGCGAACACCAGGCGGCGCTGATGGGCTGGACCACGGCCACGGGCGATCCGGATAACTTCTTCGGTCCGCTTTTTACCTGTACCTCCGCGAACGGCGGGTCAAACTCGGCGAAATGGTGCTATAAACCGTTCGATAAAATCATCGCTGAGGCGAAATCAATAACCGATCGCGATAAGCGCGTGGCGCTGTACAAAGAGGCGCAGCAGATGATGCACGATCAAATGCCTGCGGTGATGATCGCCCACTCGACCATTTTTGAACCGGTTCGCAAAGAGGTAACGGGTTACGAAATTGATCCGTTTGGCAAACATCTGTTCTGGCAGGTGGATATCAAAGAGTAATTTCTTCTGCCCGGCGTGAGTCGGGCAACTTTTTCGCAATTTGTGCTCTCTACGCCATTTTTTGTCACACTCGCGACGACGATCTTTTGCTATAACTTCAACTGCATACTTGCAGATAACATGGAATACCATCATGCGTACTCAAACTTTATTTAAAGTTGCAGTGCTTTCTGGTCTGTTGGCGTTGGCGGGCTGTTCTTCAAAAGTCGCCGCGCCTGAACAGTACTCAGGCTTTTTAAAAGATTATTCTGGCTTGCAGCAAACCACCTCAGCGACGGGCAAACCCACGCTGCGCTGGGTAGATCCTTCCTATAACGAAGCGAATTACGACAGTATCCTGTGGACGCCAATCACCTATTATCCAGCGCCAAAACCAACCACACAGATTGGTCAAAAAACGCTGGATGAGCTTCTGAACTACACCAATACCAAAATGAAAACGGCCATTGGTCAGCGTAAACCGGTGGTGAGTACGCCGGGCAAACACAGCCTGATCTTCCGTGGTGCTATTACGGGTGTCAGCTCGCAGAAAGAGGGGCTCCAGTTCTATGAAGTGGTTCCCGTTGCGCTGGTTGTCGCAGGTACGCAGATGGCGACCGGTCACCGTACGATGGACACACACCTGTTCTTTGAAGGCGAGCTGATTGATTCGGCGACCAACAAGCCGGTCATGAAGGTCGTGCGTAAGGGTGAAGGCAAAGAGCTGGCGAATGAAAATACGCCGATGGGCTTTGCGACGCTTAAGCAGGTTGTTGATGACATGGCGACCGATGCCACCATGTTTGATGTGCATCAGACCGCGAAGTAAGTAAAAAGCCGGGTGGCGCTTACGCTTATCCGGCCTACAAATGGCTCTGACACCCGGCTTATTTATCGCATTACGCCATCCTGACTCTTCTGAACCAGGTCTCCGGCTTCATAAACATCACCATATTTCCCCCCAGAATCAGCACCAGCCCAACAATTCCGTTGATATGCCAGACATACCCTTCGTACACCGTTGAAATAGACAGCGCCACCAGCGGGAACAGCAGGGTGCTGTAGGCCGCTTTCCCTGCGCCAATGCGTCCTACCAGCGTGAAGTAAGCGCCAAACGCAATGACCGAGCCAAACAGCGCCAGATAGAGCAGCGCGCCGATATAGCTCACCGTCCACTCCGGCACAAAGCTATCGCCCCGGAACAGCGCGATACAGCCCATCACCAGCGTCCCGTACAGCATCGCCCAGGCGTTGGTGGTCATGGTTTCCAGCCCGTTACGCTGGTGGCGGAGGCTGATCATATTGCCCAGCGAGAAACCGTAGGTGCCGAGCGCGGACAGGCCAATGCCCGTCAAGAGCGACGCGCTCCAGCCGCTGGCGAGCAAATCGTCCCAGAAGAGGGTGATGATGCCGATTAACCCCAGCGCCGCCGCCGTCCAGAAGCGGGCAGGCGGGCGTTGTCCGAAGAAGATAAAGCTGTTGATGGCGTTATACAGCACCGCCATGCTGAAAATCACCGACTCCAGCCCGGTGTTAATGTGCGACGCGGCGGTGTAAAAGCACCAGAAGTTGAAGCAGAAGACGCAGCAGCCCTGCACCATGCAAAACAGGTGGTCGCGCAGGGCCAGCTTGCGCAGGCGGCGCAGGGCGATCAGGACTACCATCATGATGGCGCAGGCCACGGCAAAGCGCCAGAAAATGGAGACCGGCGCCGCGACGGGTCCCTGTTGCAGGAAAATCGCAATCCAGGTGGTTCCCCAAATCACCACCACCAGTCCGTATAACAATGCGTTCATGTTTTCTCTCTTCTCAAGCGTCGGAAACCCGCATTGTGTCGCCACAGGCGAAGCCGCGCTGTCACAGACTTGCGCGCGACTTGCAAATTCTTGCGCTTTTTTCTCGCGAGCCTACTGGCAACCGAGGGCAACACTTCTTAGACTGAGACTCCTTATCAATAACGTGTTAACGGTTATGTCTCACGCTTACGACACCTTCGAAACGCTTAGCCAACAGAACGCCGTGCTGCGGGAGACCGTGGCGCTCAACTCCGGCATTCAGCTGGCGGCGTGGTACAACAAGCACGACACCATTACCGTTAAAAGCAATCACCACACCCTGAGCCTGTACGTGGCCGACGGCTACGAGAGCTATCAAAAAACGCCGGGCGGCTGGAAGAACGGCGGCGGGCCGGACCGTTTCTGCCTGATGCCAAAAGAGAGCGAATCGACGTGGGATATCCGCGACGACCTGTCGTTTGTGCATCTCTACTGCACCGACGAGCATCTGCGGGACGTGGGGGAGAAAATCTGGGATCGCCGTCCGCTCTCCCTGACGCTGGATGAAAAAATCTTCGGCAGCGATCCGAAAATCACCGCCCTGTACCGTCAGTTTTTGCTCGGCTGCGACTGGCAGCAAAAGGCCAATCAGCTGACGCTGAGTACCGCCTCCACGCTGCTGCTGACCCACCTGCTGCAAAACTACTCCAACGTGCAGTGGAAGCTGCCGGTGGTGACCGGGGGATTATCGCCGTTTGTCCTGCGCAACGTGCTGGCGTTTATCGAAGAGAACCTCGCCCAGCCGCTGACCCTTGCAGAACTGGCGGCGCAGGCCGCGCTGAGCGAATATCACTTTGCGCGCATGTTCCGCCAGTCGATGCAGCAGGCCCCGCACCAGTACGTGATGCAGCGCCGGATGGAAAAAGCCAAAACCCTGGTGATGCACACCCAACAGCCGCTCACCGATATCGCGCTGGCCTGCGGGTTTAACTCGGCCAGCCACTTCAGCAACCGCTTTCGCAGCGTGACGGGCGTAACGCCTTCGCAGCTACGCGCGGCGGGTGCGTGACAGCAGGGCGTAACACATCCCGCCGCCAACCAGCCCCCAGAATGCTGAACCAATACCCAGAACCGTAACCCCGCTGGCGGTCATCAGGAAGGTGACGATCGCCGCGTCCCGCTCTGCTTCATGATTTAACGCCTGATACAGGCTGCCGCCGATGGTGCCAAGCAGCGCCAGCCCGGCCAGCGTCTGGATCCAGCTGAGCGGCAGGGCGGCCATCAGCCCGGCGATCGACCCGCCAAAAATCCCCGCCAGCAGATAAAAAATGCCTGCCGCTGCCGCCGCAATCCAGCGCTTGTCCGCATCCGGGTGCGCGTCCGGGCTTTGGCAGATGGCGGCGGTGATCGCCGCAATGCAGATGGAGAAGACGCCGAAGGGGGAAAAGAGCAGCGCTAACCCGCCGGTTACGATGATTAACGGCGACACCGCCAGCGTATAGCCCGAGGCCTTCATGGTGGCAAACCCCGGCGCGTTCTGCGACGCCATCGTTACCAGGAAGAAGGGCAGCCCGATGCTTACCAGGCTCGTAAAGCGGAATTCCGGGGCAATAAACTGCGGCATCACCACGGAGAAAGTGAGTTTATCCGTGACAACGTCACCGTCCGCCCAGGCGACGATGGTGCCCACCAGCAGCGTGGCGACGATGGCGTAGCGCGGGGCAAACGCTTTAGCCATCAGCCAGGCGGCGAACATGCTGCCGCACAGCAGGAAATGCCCGTCGAGGTGGCTGAACGCCTGTAGGCCAAAGCGCAGCAAGACGCCTGCCAGCATCGCGGCGGCAAGAGAGTGCGGGATAAGCTTCATCAGCCGGGCAAACAGTCCGGTTACGCCGCAGAGCAAAATCAGCGCGTTGGCAAAGACGAAAACGCCAATGGTTTCCGCGAGGGTTACGTCGTGCAGGCTGGTGGCGAGCAGCGCGGCGCCGGGCGTTGACCAGGCGGTGAGGACAGGGGCTTTGTACCACCAGGAGAGCGCCAGCGTGCTGAGGCCCATCCCCAGCCCGAGCGCGGTCATCCAGCCGGCAATCTGCTGCGGGTTAGCGCCTGCGGCCGCGGCGGCCTGCCAGATGATGGCCGCCGAGCTGGCATAACCGACAAGGACGGCGACAAACCCGGCCAGGACGGCGGGAAAAAGCGGTGTTGAACTGCGCATGAAAACTCCATCGTGCGTTATAGCGTCCGCGGTAATGTATCACTGTGCGTTATAGCGTACAAGTGGTACACTTTGCGCCAACGGGAGGAATATCATGGACATCACGCAACATCTTGCATCCACGCTGAAAACCCTGCGTCAGGCGCGCGGGTGGAGCCTGTCGAAGCTTGCCGACGAAACGGGCGTGTCGAAGGCGATGCTCGGGCAAATCGAGCGCAACGAATCCAGCCCGACGGTCTCGACGCTGTGGAAAATCGCCACCGGGCTTAACGTCCCGTTTTCAGCCTTTATAGCCCCTGACGACAGCCCGGAAGCGGTGTTTGATCCGCAGCAGCAGGCGATGGTCGTTAAGCCGCTATTCCCCTGGGACGAGGCGCTGAAGTACGATCATTTCTCGATAATGCTGGCACCCGGCGCGCTGAGCGAATCCACGCCGCACGAGAAAGGGGTGATTGAACATGTGGTGGTGATAAGCGGCGAGCTGGAGATGCAAATCGACGGCGAATGGCGCGTCATTGCGGCTGATTCCGGCGTGAGATTTGCAGGCGATAAACCGCACGCCTACCGCAACCGCAGCGCCCGGACGGTGCACTTTCATTCACTGATCCATTATCCCCGCTGACGAGAGAGATCTCCAAAAAATATGGGGCACGAAACCATTCCCTCGCCCCTTTGGGGAGAGGGTTAGGGTGAGGGGAACATACGGCTCAGGTGGTCATTCCGTTCACCTTAGGTTCCTTGCTTCTCTGACGCCACACTACTTGTGAACGTGTCAGGGCGGTTCACCGCCACCGCCCTGACCACCCGGGCTCCCGGCAAGAAAATCGCCGCTTCGCGGTGACCCTCAGCTTATTCCTTTCGGCTTTCGGGTCGGGCGCGATGCAACGTCCCTGTAAAGCGCGCCCTCTCGGCGCATCCCTGCGCCTCGCCCCGGCCTACAGGAAACGCTTCGGCGATTTTCAGCCGGACTATGGCGTCGCTGTAACGTCTTTATCTCTATAAATAATTCTCACCGCTTTATGAGAAAAAATTACTGGTAATCTTCCAGCCCGCTGACGCTACGCAAAACTGTTTCGCTGGCGCAGACTTCTGACTACAATAGCCGCCATTTTGACCATAACGGATAACGACGACGTATGCGCCTGCAATCCCATCATCTTGAACTTTTAAGCCCGGCCCGCGACGCCGCCATTGCCCGTGAAGCAATTCTTCACGGTGCCGATGCGGTCTACATTGGTGGTCCTGGCTTCGGTGCCCGCCATAACGCCAGCAACAGCCTGAGCGATATCGCCGAGCTGGTGCCGTTCGCCCATCGCTACGGGGCGAAAGTGTTCGTGACCCTGAACACCATTCTTCATGATGATGAGCTGGAGCCCGCGCAGCGTCTGATTACCGATCTCTACCAGACCGGCGTAGATGCCCTGATCGTTCAGGACATGGGCGTGCTGGAGCTGGATATCCCGCCAATTGAACTGCACGCCAGTACTCAGTGCGATATCCGCACCGTGGAAAAGGCGACGTTTCTCTCGGACGTGGGCTTCTCGCAGATTGTGCTGGCGCGCGAGCTGAACCTGAACCAGATCCGCGATATCCACCAGGCCACAGACGCCACCATCGAGTTCTTTATTCACGGCGCGCTGTGCGTGGCCTATTCCGGACAGTGCAACATTTCCCACGCCCAGACCGGGCGCAGCGCCAACCGTGGCGACTGTTCGCAGGCGTGTCGTCTGCCGTACACCCTGAAAGACGACCAGGGCCGCGTGGTAGCCTTTGAAAAACACCTGCTGTCGATGAAGGACAACGATCAGACCGCCAACCTGGGCGCGCTGATTGACGCGGGCGTGCGCTCCTTCAAGATTGAAGGGCGTTACAAAGACATGAGCTACGTGAAAAACATCACCGCGCACTACCGTCAGATGCTGGACGCCATCATTGACGATCGCGGCGACCTGGCGCGCGCGTCGGCCGGGCGTACCGAGCACTTCTTTATTCCGTCGACCGACAAAACCTTTCATCGCGGCAGCACCGATTACTTCGTCAACGCGCGTAAGGGCGATATCGGCGCGTTCGACTCGCCGAAGTTTATCGGGCTGCCGGTAGGTGAAGTGCTGAAAGTGGCGAAAGATCACCTCGACGTGGAAGTGACCGAGCCGCTGGCGAACGGCGATGGCCTGAACGTAATGATCAAGCGTGAAGTGGTGGGTTTCCGCGCAAACAAGGTAGAGAAGACCGGTGAAAATCGCTATCGCGTCTGGCCAAACGAGATGCCCGCGGATCTCTACAAAGCCCGTCCTAACGCGGCGCTGAACCGTAACCTCGACCACAACTGGCAGCAGGCGCTGCTGAAAACCTCCAGCGAGCGCCGCATTGCGGTGGATATCGAGCTGGGCGGCTGGGAAGAGCAGTTGATCCTGACCATGACCAGCGAAGACGGCACCAGCGTCACGCATACCCTGGACGGTCAGTTTGAGGTGGCAAACAACGCTGAAAAAGCGATGAACAGCCTGAAGGACGGCGTGGCGAAGCTCGGTCAGACCATTTACTACGCGAACCGCATTGAGGTGAATCTGCCCGACGCGCTGTTCGTGCCAAACAGCCTGCTGAACCAGTTCCGCCGTGAAACGGCAGAGATGCTGGATGAAGCACGCCTGGCGAACTACCCGCGCGGCAGCCGTAAGGCCGTTTCCGTGCCTGCGCCGGTCTACCCGGATACGCATTTGTCCTTCCTGGCGAACGTCTATAACCACAAGGCGCGCGCGTTTTATCATCGCTACGGCGTGCAGCTGATTGACGCGGCCTATGAAGCGCATGAAGAGAAGGGCGACGTCCCGGTGATGATCACCAAGCATTGTCTGCGTTTTGCCTTCAACCTGTGTCCGAAACAGGCCAAAGGCAACATCAAGAGCTGGAAAGCGACGCCGATGCAGCTGGTGAACGGCGATGAAGTGCTGACCCTGAAATTCGACTGCCGTCCGTGTGAAATGCACGTCATCGGCAAGATGAAAAACCACATCTTCAAAATGCCGCAGCCGGGCAGCGTGGTGGCCTCGGTCAGCCCTGAAGATCTGATGAAAACCCTGCCAAAACGCAAGGGCAGCTAATTAGCGAAAGTGAGTCTCCGGTTTGCGCGACTTCTGCCAGTGGTGGTGCTCGCGCAAACCGTCTGCTGCATCCTCCGCCCGACTGCGCAGTTCGTCGCTGTCGGCTTCATGACGAAGCTGGTGGTCAACGTTCTTCACCCACAAAAATTCATGCCCCTTGTGTCCCGCCATCAGCTGCCCTGAAAAGAGCGCGCAGATCAGCAGCACGCCAGATAACCCCTGTTTAATCATTCCGTTGCCCCTGCTAAATATTCCCGGCAATGATGCGGATAATTTCTTTTAGTTATTATTCAATAATTCAAATTCGCGAAAAGAGAGTGTCAGTTTCTGTGCGCACTGTGCCAGGAATAATCACCGGGGCTGATTGGGATTATTCTTAAAATGACATCGGTCATTGTCCCAAAACTGCGTCACTTGACGGATATATGCAATGTAAAGTCAATAGAGTAAAGGAAGCGTAAAGCAAGGCTTTATTTCCACCCAAAATAAGTAAGCAAAGATAAATGGGATTAAGAGATTATTCTTATATAATGAGACTTTTCTGGCTAAGGATTGGGATCATCTAAATGAAAAGAAAAATAGCAGTGGCGGTTGCGGTGATAGCTCTGGCGGCGACGGCCTGCGTCAACTATGCCTACAGCGATAAGCCTGAATTTATGGAGTCTGCGGAGTCGCGGGTGGGATCATACTTGACCAGCGATTACGGTAAGGTTGCCTGCACCAGCACCAAAATTAATGAGCAACGCTGGGAGCTCGACTGCCTGAATCCGAGACAAGGGAAAAAATTCCAGTTTGCGGTTTATTCAGCGGAACATGCCCCTTATGAAGTGTCGCGCTCTTTCTATCTTGAAGCGATTAACGAAGACGCGAAGCAGAGCGCGGATCAGGGATTAATGCGCTATCTGCAAATTAATACCCAGGCAGGCGCAACGCAGTCCTGATAATTAATGGGGTTAACAGAATTGTTTAGCCTTCGTTGAGATACGCAATGGTAGGGTACTTTTAGTCCACATCCTGTCAGGGAATGACGGGGACGTAGATACTAAAATACAAATCTATCCATGCAAGCATTTACCGCCATTATATGGCGGTATTTTTTTGTCCAGATCCTGCCCCGGCGGGAGAGCCGAAAAGGGAATGTTGTTTGCGGTACTGGGCCGGAGATAGGGAAAATTGCTGGCGGAAATGGTGGCGCAGGGTGGCGGAATGGCCAAATCCGGTCTGCTCGGCAATGCTGTCGACGCTAAGGCGGCTGTTCTCCAGATAATCTTTTACCCGCAGCAGACGTTCGTTGAGCAACCAGCGGGCCGGCGTGGTGCCCGTGGCATCCTGAAAGCGGCGTAAAAAGGTGCGCTGGCTCATTCCCACACGGCTGGCGAGGCTCTCAACGCTGTGCGGCTGTGCCAGATTCTGGTGCAGAAAATCGAACAGTTGCCCCATACGCTGGCTTTCCCGAAGCTGCGCTACCGGGCGGCTGAGCTGCTGCGTCTGCGAGCCGTCCCGGTGCGGGGGGATCACCAGCCGACGCGCCACGCGGTTAGCCGCCTCGGTGCCGTAGTCCCGGCGGATCACGTGTAAACAGAGGTCAATTCCGGCGGCGCTGCCCGCCGAGGTCAGAATGTCCCCCTCGTCCTGATAGAGCACATCTTCCACCACCTTTATGGCAGGAAAGCGCTGCCGGAGAGCGTCGGTATAGCGCCAGTGGGTGGTAGCACGTCGTCCGTCCAGCAGGCCGGAGACCGCGAGCACAAACACGCCGGAGCAAATCGACAACACCCGGCAGCCTCTGCTATTGGCCCGGCGCAGCGCCCCGCACAGCGCGTCCGGAACCGGGGCGTCCAGTCCGCGCCAGCCGGGCACCACCACCAGATCCGCGTCGTCCAGCAGGCTCAGGTCGCCGTCGGCCAGAATACGTATGCCGCCCGTCGCCCGCAGCTCGCCATCATCCACCGCCGCCACGGCGAAACGATACCAGTCATCGCCCATTTCCGGGCGGGGAAGACCGAAGATCTCGACCGCAACGCCAAACTCGAAGGTGCATAGTCCGTCATACGCCAGCACCACCACGCGCGGGCGGGCAGGCTGTCGTAAGTTTGTCATCATTTTGCGGTTTTCTGGCATGAGCGGATGCATTCAGTAGATGAATTTGTGAATAGAGTAGTGTTAACACAAACGCCAAACCGGAGAAAGAGTCATGAGCTATGTCACTGAATTTCCTGCCGCAGAGCCGCAGGAGGCGGTCACCCATTTTTTACGCCGCCTGAGCGTCGAGACCGACTGCGCCGACGTGCATCACGCCATCGAAAACCAGCAGCAGGACTTCGTTTTACTGCACGTGGTAGGGAAAGCCGAGCAGTTTGCCCGTCGCCACGTGCCGGGAGCGCTGCATCTGCCCTGGAGCCAGATCGCCGCAGAGCGCATGGCCCAGTGGCCTGCCGGTACGCTGTTCGTGGTGTACTGCGCCGGGCCGCACTGCAACGGTGCCGACCGCGCCGCGCTGAAGCTGGCCCGCCTGGGGCTGCCGGTCAAAATCATGCTGGGCGGCATCACCGGCTGGGAAGATGAAAAGTTCGCCTTTGCGGGTGAAAGCGAAGCCGCTACGCAGGGATCGTGAATTTTTTTCAACACAGATGAAATTTTCTCGTTTGTCCTGGCGGGGCGGATATGACATCTTTTTTGGACATTTAGACATCCAGAAGTCTAAAAATTCAAATAATGAATTATCACTGCTGGCAACTACCGCCAGCAGACAGAGGAGATTTCCATGCAACGACAACACGCCCCGTACCGCGCCGATGTAGTAGGCAGCTTTTTACGCCCGGATGCTATCAAGCAGGCTCGCCAGCAGTTTGCCAGCGGTGAAATTGATGCGGGGCAGCTTCGCGCCGTAGAGGACGAGGCTATCCGCCACGTTGTCGAACAGCAGTGCGCCTGCGGGCTGCACGTGGTCACCGACGGCGAGTTTCGTCGAGCCTGGTGGCATTTTGACTTCTTCGACGGCTTGCAGGGCGTGGAGCGCTACGACGCAAATCAGGGGATCCAGTTCAACGGCGTGCAGACCAAAGCGCACGGCGTGCGCGTGACGGGAAAACTCGGCTTTGGCGATCACCCGATGCTGGAAGATTTCCGCTATCTGAAAAGCATCAGCGGCAATGCCCAGCCGAAGATGACCATTCCAAGCCCGAGCGTGCTGCACTTCCGCGGCGGCCGCAAAGATATCGACGCCACCGTCTACCCGGATCTGGACGCCTATTTCGACGATCTGGCGACCACCTGGCGCGACGCGATTCAGGCCTTTTACGCCGCAGGCTGCCGTTATTTGCAGCTGGATGACACCGTCTGGGCGTACCTTTGCTCTGACGATCAGCGCCGCCAGATCCGCGAGCGCGGGGATGACGTCGACGAGCTGGCGCGAACCTACGCCCGCGTGCTGAATAAAGCGCTGGAAGGCAAGCCGGAGGATCTCACCGTCGGGCTGCACGTCTGCCGCGGCAACTTCCGCTCGACCTGGATTTCCGAAGGCGGCTACGAGCCGGTGGCAGAAGTGCTGTTTGGCACGGTCAACGTTGATGCGTTCTTCCTGGAGTACGACAACGACCGCAGCGGCGACTTTGCGCCACTGCGCTTCGTGCGCCCCGGCAAGCAGCAGGTGGTGCTCGGCCTGATCACCACCAAAAACGGCGAGCTGGAGAACCCGCAGGGGGTTAAAGCGCGTCTGGAAGAGGCGGCGAAGTACGTGGCGAAAGAGCAAATCTGCTTAAGCCCGCAGTGCGGCTTTGCCTCCACCGAAGAGGGCAACACCCTGAGCGAAACCCAGCAGTGGGACAAGGTGCGTCTGGTGACGCAGATCGCCAGCGAAGTCTGGTAAGTCGTAAGCAGCGCTGCATTATAAAAGTGCAGCGCTGACTCATTGTGAGTCGTTTTCCCGTCACGCCGTTTATTCATCCCTGCAAATCCACCGTCTTCATCCTGGCATCCTTTTTGCTCTGCTTAAGCTGACACCTTTTTCTGCGTCCACGCCGTAACGGACGTTTTCGCACAGCTTTCTTTTCAGGAGTGAAAATATGCATCGTCGTACCTTGTTAAAAGCTTTTGCACTGTCGGCCAGCGTGGTTGCAATGGGAATGAGTTTTGGCGTGCAGGCTGCCGACACCATCAAAGTGGGGATCATGCACTCGCTGTCCGGCACGATGGCGATTTCCGAAACGCCCCTGAAAGACGTTGCGCTGATGACCATCGATGAGATCAACGCCAAAGGCGGCGTGCTGGGGAAAAAGCTGGAGCCGGTGGTGGTGGATCCCGCCTCTAACTGGCCGCTTTTTGCCGAAAAAGCGCGTCAGCTTCTGAGCCAGGATAAAGTGGCGGTGGTCTTCGGCTGCTGGACGTCGGTGTCGCGCAAATCGGTACTGCCGGTGTTTGAGGAGCTGAACGGGCTGCTGTTCTATCCGGTGCAGTACGAAGGGGAAGAGATGTCGCCAAACGTCTTCTATACCGGGGCGGCGCCTAACCAGCAGGCAATCCCGGCGGTGGAGTACCTGATGAGCGAGGACGGCGGCAGCGCGAAGCGCTTCTTCCTGCTCGGCACCGACTACGTTTATCCGCGCACCACCAACAAGATCCTCCGCGCCTTCCTGCACTCAAAAGGCGTCGAGGATAAAGATATCGAAGAGGTCTACACCCCGTTTGGCCACAGCGATTACCAGACCATCGTTGCCAACATCAAAAAATTCTCGGCGGGCGGAAAAACGGCGGTGGTGTCCACCATCAACGGCGATTCCAACGTGCCGTTCTATAAAGAGCTGGCAAACCAGGGGCTGAAGGCGACCGACGTGCCGGTGGTGGCCTTCTCGGTAGGCGAAGAGGAGCTGCGCGGCATCGACACCAAACCGCTGGTGGGCAACCTGGCGGCGTGGAACTACTTTGAGTCCGTTGATAACCCGACCAACCAGGCCTTCGTGGCGGATTACAAAGCCTACGCCAAAGCGCACAAGCTGCCGAACGCTGACTCGGTCGTCACCAACGACCCGATGGAGGCCACCTACGTCGGCATTCATATGTGGGCGCAGGCGGTCGAAAAAGCGGGCACCACCGACGTGGACAAAGTGCGTGCGGCGATGGCGGGACAATCCTTTAAGGCGCCGTCGGGCTTTACGCTGACGATGGACGCCACCAACCACCACCTGCACAAGCCGGTGATGATCGGTGAAATCGAGGGCAACGGGCAGTTCAACGTGGTGTGGCAGACCGAAGAGCCGGTGCGCGCCCAGCCGTGGAGCCCGTTCATCGCCGGGAATGACAAAAAGCCTGACCAGCCGATGAAAACCGCCAGCAACTAAGCCACGCCGGGAGAAAGCCATGAACGCCATGCGCATTATCGTCGCACTTGTATGGCTTGCCGGACTGCTGCCAGGGATGGCGCAGGCATCGGATGCCGATAACTTTGTTGCCGCCAGCCGCAGCCAGCAGGCTGCAATGCTGGAGCAGTGGGCCGCGTCGCCCGACCCGGCACGCCTGCCGCTGTTGCGGGCCCTGCAAAAAGAGAGCCTGTATCTCGATAGCCAAAAACACGCCTTTGTGCGCAATCAGGACAAGCTTGTGCCGCTCGGTGATGCCGCTGCCGCACAGGGCCAGACCAAAGCCGTTCGCCTGACCAACCGGCTGCGGGTGTTATCCGCCACCGCGCTGGCGACGCATCAGTTGGTGAGTGACAGTGTCACCGAAAGGCGCGCCGCCGCCCGTCAGATCCAGCGCGACGTGCGGCCGGATATGGCCGATTTTCTGCAAACGCGCCTGAACAGCGAAACGGACGACGTGGCGCGCCAGTCGCTGAAGCTGGCGCTGGCGACCCTGCAACTCGCCAGCCCGCAGGCGGAGGTTCGCCGCAGCGCCGTGACGCTGTTGGGGCAGTCTGACGATCCTGAGGTGCAGTCAACGCTCACGCCGTTTACGCAGCCGCAAACCGAGCCGGATGCTGGCGTGCGTGCCGCCGCGCAGGAAAGCCTCGACGGCATTCAGCATCGTCTGATGTGGGGGGATCTGCTCGGCCAGGCCTTTATGGGGATGTCGCTGGGCTCCGTGCTGCTGCTGGCGGCGCTCGGGCTGGCGATCACCTACGGGCTGCTTGGGGTGATCAATATGGCGCACGGGGAGATGCTGATGCTGGGGGCATATGCAACCTGGATGGTGCAGCAGGCGATGGCGCAGTTTACCCCGCAGTGGCTGGCGCTCTATCCGGTGGTGGCGCTGCCGGTGGCCTTTATGCTGACCGCGTCGGTGGGGATGGTGCTGGAGCGCACGGTGATCCGCCATCTCTACGGTCGTCCGCTGGAAACCCTGCTCGCCACCTGGGGGATCAGCCTGATGATTATTCAGCTGGTGCGCATGACCTTTGGCGCGCAAAACCTGGAGGTGGCTAACCCGGCCTGGCTCTCCGGCGGGGTGCAGGTGTTCGCCAACCTGACGCTGCCCTGGAACCGCATCGTGGTGCTGGGCTTTGTCCTGCTGGTGCTGTTCTTCACCTGGCTTATTTTGAACAAAACCCGTCTGGGGCTGAACGTGCGCGCGGTGACGCAAAACCGCAGCATGGCGGCCTGCTGCGGCGTGCCGACCGGGCGCGTGGACATGCTGGCCTTTGGGCTGGGATCGGGGATTGCCGGGCTGGGCGGCGTGGCTCTCTCGCAGCTGGGCAACGTCGGCCCGGAGCTGGGACAGGGCTATATCATAGACTCGTTCCTGGTGGTGGTGCTCGGCGGCGTCGGGCAGCTGGCGGGCAGCGTGGCGGCGGCCTTTGGGCTGGGCATTTTCAACAAAATTCTGGAGCCGCAGATGGGGGCCGTTCTCGGCAAAATCCTGATTCTGGTGGCGATCATTCTGTTTATTCAGAAGCGTCCGCAGGGGCTGTTCGCCCTGAAAGGGAGGGTTATTGACTGATGAGCCAGCCGCTTACCTTAACGCTGGCGCGTAAAGCGCCGCGAACCACCCGGATTGTCGGCAGCCTGCTGGTTGCCTTCCTGCTGGTGCTGCCGTTTCTGGCGCTGCTGCCCGCCACCCATCCGCTGGCGCTCTCAACCTGGATGTTGACCCTAATCGGCAAGATCCTCTGCTACGCCATCGTTGCCGTGGCGCTGGATCTGGTCTGGGGCTACGCCGGAATGCTGTCGCTCGGCCACGGGATATTCTTCGCCCTCGGCGGCTATGCGATGGGGATGTACCTGATGCGTCAGGCGGCGGGCGACGGCCTGCCCGCGTTTATGTCGTTTCTCTCCTGGAGCGAGCTACCGTGGTTCTGGTGGGGCACGCAGCACTTCGCCTGGGCGCTGGTGCTGATCGTCGCCGTTCCCGGCCTGCTGGCGCTGGCGTTCGGCTGGTTTGCGTTTCGCTCAAAAATCAAAGGGGTCTACTTCTCCATCATGACCCAGGCGCTGACCTACGCGGGAATGCTGCTGTTCTTCCGTAACGAAACCGGCTTTGGCGGCAACAACGGCTTTACCGGCTTTACCACGCTGCTGGGCTTTTCGGTGACCGCCACCACCACGCGCATCGCGCTGTTTGTCGCCACCGTGATGCTGCTGTTGCTGGCGCTGGGGATCGGCTTTGCGCTGGCGAAAAGCAAGTTTGGCCGCATTCTGACGGCGGTGCGCGATGCGGAAAACCGCCTGACCTTCTGCGGCTACGATCCGCGCGGCTTTAAGCTGCTGGTCTGGACGCTCTCCGCCGTGCTGTGCGGACTGGCGGGGGCGCTGTATGTCCCGCAGGTGGGGATTATCAACCCCGGCGAAATGTCGCCGACTAACTCCATTGAAGCGGCGATCTGGGTGGCGCTGGGCGGCCGCGGCACGCTGGTCGGCCCGGTGATTGGCGCGGCGCTGGTCAACGGCGCGAAAAGCCTCTTTACCGTGGCGATGCCGGAGTACTGGCAGCTGTTTCTGGGGCTAATTTTTATCGCCGTCACGCTGTTTTTACCGCGCGGCGTCTACGGTCTGTTTCGTAAGGGAGAGAAATAATGCAGCCAGCCGAAGGCCTTTTTACCCGCCAGCTGCCGGGCGATCGCTACCGGGAGCAAACCGACCCGGTGCTCCAGCTTGACGCCATCAACGTGAATTTTGACGGCTTTCAGGCGCTGACGGATCTGTCGCTCAACATCGGCGTAGGGGAGCTGCGCTGCGTGATTGGCCCTAACGGCGCGGGGAAAACCACGCTGATGGACGTTATCACCGGCAAGACGCGGCCCCAGAGCGGAAGGGCGATTTACGATCAGTCTATCGACTTAACCGCGCTGGACTCCGCCGCCATCGCCCGCCAGGGGATCGGGCGTAAATTCCAGAAACCGACGGTGTTCGAAGCGCTGACGGTGTGGGAAAACCTCGAGCTGGCGATGAAGTGCGATAAGTCGGTGTGGGCCAGCCTGCGGGCAAAGCTGACCGGGGAACAGGCCGACCGCATTGACGAGATGCTGGTTCTGCTGCGCCTGAGCGGCGAGCGCGACCGCCGCGCCGGGCTGCTTTCCCACGGCCAGAAGCAGTTTCTCGAAATCGGCATGCTGCTGGTGCAGGACCCGCATCTGCTGTTGCTAGACGAGCCCGCCGCCGGGATGACGGATGCGGAAACCGAATACACCGCCGAGCTGTTTCGCACCCTGGCGGGAAAACATTCGCTGATGGTGGTGGAGCACGACATGGGGTTTGTCGAAACCATTGCCGATCGCGTAACCGTTTTGCATCAGGGCCGCGTGCTGGCGGAAGGATCGCTACGCGAGGTGCAGGCCAACGAGCAGGTGATTGACGTCTATCTGGGGCGCTAAAGGAGCCGACATGCTACAGGTTAACGAACTGAATCAGTATTACGGCGGGAGCCACATCCTGCGCGGCGTGAGCTTTGAGGCGGTCACGGGGGAAGTGACCTGCCTGCTCGGGCGCAACGGGGTGGGTAAAACCACGCTGCTGAAGTGCCTGATGGGGCTGATCCCGGCGAAAACGGGCGAGGTGATTTGGCAGGGCAAGAAGATCACCCACAGCAGGCCGCACCAGCGGGTGCAGTCCGGCGTGGCCTACGTGCCGCAGGGGCGGGAGATCTTTCCGCGCCTGACGGTGGAAGAGAATCTGCTGCTGGGGCTGTCGCGTTTTTCCGCGCGGGAGGCGAAAAGCGTGCCGGAAGAGATCTGGCAGCTTTTCCCGGTACTAAAAGAGATGAAGCACCGTCGCGGGGGCGATCTCTCCGGCGGGCAACAGCAGCAGCTGGCGATTGGCCGCGCGCTGGCGAGCCGCCCGCAGCTGCTCATTCTGGACGAGCCCACCGAGGGCATTCAGCCGTCGGTCATCAAAGAGATTGGGCTGGTGATCCGCCAGCTTGCCAACCGGGGTGATATGGCGATTCTGCTGGTGGAGCAGTTTTACGACTTCGCCGCCGAGCTGGCGGACAGCTACCTGCTGATGTCGCGCGGGAGCATTATCCAGCGCGGACGCGGTGAAAATATGGAGCAGGAGGGCGTTCGCGGGCTGGTTGCGATCTGAAATGTTATACTATAACATTCTCATTCTTATAAAACGGAATGAGGGTTTTGTTTTGGCTATACATATTGGGAAATTTGCAATGGCTCTGGGGGCGCTGCTGGTCAGCGGCCAGCTGTTCGCCCACTCGCACGGTCACCAGATGACCGAGGCCGAGCAGAAAGCGGCGAACGGTGTATTTGAAGATAAGGACGTCAAGGATCGAAAACTGTCCGACTGGGACGGGACCTGGCAGTCGGTCTACCCGTTCCTGGTCGACGGCGCGCTGGATCCGGTGTTCAAAAAGAAAGCCGAAAAGGACACTAGCAAGACGTTTGACGAGGTGAAGGCCTATTACCGCACCGGTTACGCCACCGACGTTGATTCCATCGGCATTGAAAACAGCGTGATGGAGTTCCACAAAGGCAAGGCGGTAAGCAGCTGCCGGTATGATTACAGCGGCTATAAGATCCTGACCTACGCGTCGGGCAAGAAGGGCGTTCGCTACCTGTTTGAGTGTAAAGACGCCAGCAGCACGGCGCCGAAATTTGTGCAGTTCAGCGACCATATCATCGGGCCAAAAGCCTCATCCCATTTCCACATCTTTATGGGCAACACCTCCCACGAGGCGCTGCTGAAAGAGATGGATAACTGGCCGACCTATTATCCGAACGAGATGTTTAAAGAGCAGGTGGTGGAGGAGATGTTGCACCACTAAGCGGTTACGTTTGCCGGGTGGCGCTGCGCTTACCCGGCCTACGTTGGCTAAATACGATACGATTAGGGTTTTGTAGGTCGGGTAAGCGTAGCGCCACCCGACACGCTGTAGCTATTCTTGACGCTCATCCCGCGCAAAATCATCAGCCACGCCACCACAATGGCCGCCATCATGATGGCAAACAGCGACCAGTGCGGCAGGTGGGTCAGGATAATCCCGGTGATCATCGGGTTTGCGGCGGCACCCAGCCAGCCCAGCGCCTGCGCGGAGAAATAGCTCGCTTTCATCCCCGGCGGGGCGATGTTATCGATCAGCATGTACTCACCCGGCGCGTAAATAATCTCCCCGAGGGTAAAGATCGCGGCGGCGATCCCCCAGTAGACCAGGTTCTCACCGGACACCATAAATCCGCCTAAGCCAATAATGAAAAACAGGGTTGCCGCCGTCATCAGCGGGCGAATGTTGGTGGCTGAGATCTTGCGTCCGAGGACGTATTGCAGCGTCACCACCACGGCGGCGTTGACCGGAAGCACCACGGCGACCACCTTCTGCGCGAAATCGCTGTCGGCGTTTGCGGCCAGCACGTACTGGGAAATACAGGTGGCAAACGATCCCCCAACGTAGGAGGCGAGCAGGCCCGACAGCGTATACCAGAACAGCGCCCGGTCTTTCAGCAGGATCGACGGTTGCCACGGAGCCGCTTGCTCTGCGCTATCAGCGGCAACGCTTTTTTGTACATAAAACTGGATAAACACCAGCGGCAGCGCGGCGCAGACGGCCGCCAGCCAGAACGGCAGTTGCAGGCTGTACATCACCAGCCAGGTGCCGATCGGCGGGCCGACGGTCCAGCCGATATTCAGGAAGCTGTAGTTCAGCGAGAAGACGCGCGCCTTTTCGCTCGACGTTAATACGTCAGAGAACCAGGCCTTCAGCACGGTGGAAAAGACGGAGTAGGCGCAGTTAATCAGCGAGAAGAACAGCACTACCAGGGTGACGTTATCCACCAGCGGGATCGCCGCGAAGCCCAGAATAAAGGCCGCGATGGCGATCAGCATGTAGCGCTTTTTATCGAACTTGTCGGCGAGAATGCCAAATCCCAGGCTAAACACCACGCCAACGGTCAGCGCGATCGTCAGGGCATAACCGATATTCTCAACGCTCATGCTATAGACGCGCGTTAAATAGATGGTCATAAACGGCAGCGTGGCCCCGCGACCAATGGTTAATAACAATGACGATGCCAGCAGCGCCGCGGTTGAGCGCCTGGGAGAGGGTTTCATAATGGTATCCGACGAATGCTCAGTAATTTTTTGTCATGTCTTATCAGGATTATCACGCCATACGCGTCTTGTATAGCACCTGGTTTATCCGTAAGTGCTTCGCCTGACTGCCAAAATTAATGATCTATTCGCGGCGCTATTATTTCTGTTACCTTGAAGTGTTTACAATTTTTTAATAATTAAGGGCAGGGTATGACGCGTAAAGACGGACTGCTGGCGCTGCTGGTGGTCATAGTATGGGGACTGAATTTTGTGGTCATCAAAATGGGCCTGCACAATATGCCGCCGCTGATGCTGGCAGGTCTGCGTTTTATGCTGGTGGCCTTCCCGGCGCTGTTTTTTATCGCCCGTCCGAAGATCCCGTTTCGTCTGCTGCTGGGCTATGGCCTGACCATCAGCTTCGGCCAGTTCGCCTTTCTGTTTTGCGCGATTAAATTTGGCATGCCGGCCGGGCTGGCGTCGCTGGTATTGCAGGCCCAGGCCTTCTTTACCATTATTCTCGGCGCGTTTGTCTTTGGCGAACGCTTGCAGGGCAAACAGCTGGCGGGAATTACGCTTGCGGTATTTGGCGTGCTGGTTCTGGTGGAGGCCAGCCTTAACGGGCAGCACGTGGCGCTGCTCGGCTTTATGCTGACCCTGGCGGCGGGGCTGAGCTGGGCCTGCGGCAACATCTTCAACAAGCTGATTATGCAGCACGAAGCCCGCCCTGCGGTGATGTCGCTGGTGGTCTGGAGCGCGCTGATCCCCATCGTGCCGTTTATGGTGGCCTCGCTGATATTCGACGGCCCGGCGCTGATGGTGCAAAGCCTGGTGAATATCGACCTGACAACTATTCTGTCGCTGGTTTACCTGGCGTTTGTCGCCACGATTGTGGGCTACGGGATCTGGGGCTCGCTGCTCGGGCGCTACGAAACCTGGCGCGTGGCGCCGCTCTCGCTGCTGGTTCCGGTGGTCGGGATTGCCAGTGCGGCGCTGCTGCTGGGGGAAACCTTAAGCGTGTTGCAGATGCTGGGCGCGGTGCTGATCATGGCCGGGCTGTATATCAACGTGTTTGGGTTACGCTTTCGCCGGACGGCGCAGGTGAGAAACTAAAGCTAAAAAAAGCCCCGCATCCGCGGGGCAAAAACGAATCACAGGTCGTGGTTGTAATACGGCACGCCTAATTCGTCGGATTTGTCGCTGCCAGCACCCATGTGGTTAAAATCAAAGGGGGTCTGGTTGTTTGCAGAGGGCAGGATCATCGCGTCGCGATTGTTCTGCTGCGCTGCAACGGGAGTTTGCTCCGCAAAAGTCTGGCCGGAGACCAGCACCAGTAAGGTGAGGGCGGCGGAGGCGATAAATTTCATGATTTCCTCGGTTACGTCTGTACAGGCGATGATTAACTACAGTGTTTTAACGGATAAAGGTATCGGGATTCGCCAGGCATACTGGTAATGCGATACTTATGCGGCGGCACGTCGAAATAGTTTTTGAACGTGCGGGTAAGGGTCTGTTGCGATTCAAACCCGTAGCGCTCCGCCAGATAAAGGATCGGTTCATTACTTTCTTTGAGCTTCTGGGCAATTTCCGTCAGCTTACGGCTGCGAATATATTGACCTAATGAATGACCGGTCTCTTTTTTGAACATCCGTTGCAGGTGCCATTTTGAGTAACCTGAACGCTCAGACACCTTTTCAAGGGAGAGCGGCGATTCCAGGTTATCTTCGATCCAGTCCAAAATGCTATGAATGGTGATAGCGTCAGTATTGCGTCTGGACATCGTCATACCTCTTTCTGTTTACGGCAGTATTTTCTTAAGCAAAAGCTCAAGCGTTGCCACTTCATCTGCCGTTAAGTTTTTTGTTAGTTCCTGGTGCAGTGTTTGTCCTACTAATTGGTGACATTGCTCGCACATCGCCGCGCCGTCGCTGGTGAGTTGCACCAGTACGCCGCGTTTGTCGTTAGGGTTTGGACTTCTTTCAATCCAACCTTTGCAGACGAGGCGATCCAACATGCGCGTCAGGGCGCCGAGATCGACAGAAAGGACCTTTTTCAGCTCAACGGGGGTGATACACACTTCGCAGCGAATGGAACACAGCACTTTGAACTGTGTTGCGGTGATATCAAGCGGAGACAGGTAGTCGTTAAGCAGCCGGTCTTTTTTCTGGTTAACCATATGAATAAGACGACCCAGTGGGATGATGTCGTTAAAGAGATCACTGGTGTTTTTCACAATGGTTGCCCTGGCAAGTAGTTTAGTCACGGCAGATATTATTGCTCAGGCAAGTATAAGTCAACTGAATGACTCAGCCGATGCCACGAATTGCTAAAACGTTTCATGAACTTTTTTTTGCAGCTTTCAAATCAGAAACATAACGAACCGTTATCGTACCCGGGTGAAAATAATGGTTACGTTGTGTACGTGGCTGAACGGGGCGGTTTGCCCCTATAATTGCGGTGTTGAATATGGATAAGGACAACGAGGCACTATGTTGGATTTGATTAAAGCCATTAGTCTGGGTCTGGTGGTGCTGCTGCCGCTGGCAAACCCGCTAACCACGGTGGCGCTGTTTTTAGGGCTGGCAGGGAACATGAACAGCCAGGAGCGCAATCAGCAGTCGATGATGGCCTCCGTCTATGTTTTTGCCATCATGATGGTGGCCTATTACGCCGGACAGGTGGTGATGAACACCTTCGGGATTTCGATTCCGGGCCTGCGTATCGCGGGCGGGCTGATCGTGGCGTTTATCGGTTTCCGGATGCTATTCCCGGCGCAAAAGGCGCATGAATCGCCGGAGGCCAAAAGCAAGTCCGAAGAACTGGAAACAGAGCCCTCCGCCAATATCGCCTTTGTGCCTTTAGCCATGCCGAGCACGGCGGGGCCGGGGACCATTGCGATGATCATCAGTTCCGCCTCCACGGTGCGCGACGGCTCGACCTTCCCGGACTGGGTGATTACGGTGGCGCCGCCGATTATCTTTGCGCTCATCGCGCTGATCGTCTGGGGTTCGCTGCGCAGTTCTGGCGCGATTATGCGCTGGGTGGGCAAGGGCGGTATCGAAGCGATCTCCCGCCTGATGGGGTTCTTACTGGTCTGTATGGGCGTGCAGTTTATTATTAACGGCGTGCTGGAAATTATTAAGACCTACCATTGAGTGTGTTGCCGGGTGGCGCTGCGCTTACCCGGCCTACAAAACCCGTAGGCCCGTGCAAGCGTAGCGCCGCCGGGCACATCCCGCACAACAGGGTCACCCGTGCTGACTCTGCTCCTCCATCGCTACCGGCCACTTGCGGAAAATCAGCACCGACCAGATAAAGGCCGCCAGCGCCGGGATCGCCCCGATATAGCCAATCGACGACATAGAAACGTGCAGGCTGATCTGATTCCCCACCAGCGCACCCGCGCCAATCCCGATGTTGAATATCCCCGAGAACAGCGCCATTGCCACGTCGGTGGCGTCCGGGGCCAGCGCCAGGACCTTCACCTGCATTCCCAGACCGATAATCATGATCGCCACGCCCCAGAAGATGCTCAGCACCGCCAGGTGCATTTCGCTCCCGGCCGCGGGCATCAGCAGCAGTAAACAGGCCACCAGCACGCCGATGGCGCTACTGACCAGCAGCGAGGCGTGCTGATTGCCGAGCTTGCCAAACAGCACGCTGCCGATAATGCCCGCACCGCCCAGCACCAGCAGCAGAACGGTGGCGAAGTTGGCGCTAAACCCGGCGACCGTCTGGACGAAAGGTTCGATATAGCTGTAGGCCGTGTAGTGCGCGGTCACCACCACCACGGTAAGCAGATAAATACTCATCAGCGCCGGACGGCGGAACAGCAGCGGCAGGCTTTTAAGCGATCCGGAGTGCTCGCTCGGCAGCTTCGGCAGCAGCTTCACCAGGCACACCAGCGTAATCAGCGCCCCGGCGCCAATGGAGAAGAAGGTGGTGCGCCAGCCAAAATACTGACCCACCACGCGGCCAATCGGCAGGCCCAGCACCATCGCCAGCGCCGTGCCGGTGGCAATCAGGCTCAAAGCCTGGGCACGTTTCCCCGCCGGTGCCAGACGAATGGCTAACGAGGCGGTAATCGACCAGAACACCGCGTGGGCAAAAGCAATGCCGATACGGCTAATCACCAGCACCGTAAAGTTCCAGGCCATAAACGACAGCACGTGGCTGGCGATAAACAGCACGAACAGCCCGATCAGCAGCTTGCGGCGCTCCATCTGGCTGGTCAGCAGCATAAAGGGCAGGGACATCAGTCCCACCACCCAGGCGTAGATGGTGAGCATGATGCCTACCTGCGCCGTTTCCATATGGAAACTGTCGGCGATGTCAGACAGCAGCCCGACGGGGACAAATTCAGTGGTATTAAAGATAAACGCGGCAATGGCCAGCGTGACCACCCGTAGCCACGCGACCTTGCGGGAAACAGTGTTTGTTGTCATAGGAACGTCAGGGATTCGTTGCTTGAAAGATGAGAAGGCGATCTTAAAGCGTTAAACGGCTAAAACTCAATCATTATGTGATGCAGATCTCATTATTTACCTTATGCCAGCGGTAGCGGTGAGCCATTTTTTCCTTGAATATAAAGGACAACAAAAAATTAACAGGCGACAGGACAATGCAGGAGATTGATTTTTATCTGGTTGATGCGTTCAGCGACACCTCGTTTGGCGGTAACCCGGCGGCGGTCTGCCCGCTTAAAGCGTGGCTGCCGGACGAGACGCTGCTCAAGATGGCGCAGCAGCATAACCAGTCGGAAACCGCGTTCTTTGTCTGCCACAAGGGCGGCATCGAGCTGCGCTGGTTTACCACGCTGACGGAGGTCAATCTGTGCGGTCACGCCACGCTTGCCACGGCATACGTTCTGTTTAACGAGCTGGGCTACCCGGACTCGCGCATCCATTTTGAAACCGCCTCCGGCACGTTAACGGTTACACGCGAGGGGGAGTGGATGACGCTCGACTTCCCGGCCTGCCCAACCGAGGAACAGACCCCGCCGCCGGAGATGCTCGCGGCGCTGGGCGTTAATGAGTATGTCGACGCCCGTAAAGGCCGTGCCTGGGTGGTGGTGCTGGACAATCAGCAGCAGGTTGAAGCCATAAGCCCCACTATCTCGGCGATGACGCCGGGCGAGCATAAAGTCGCAGTAACCGCGCGGGGCGACAACGGTTACGATTTCGTCAGCCGCTTCTTCTCGCCGGGCGTGGCCGTCTGGGAAGATCCGGTGACCGGGTCTTCGCACACCATGCTGATCCCGTACTGGAGCGAAAAGCTGAATAAAACCGCGCTCTTTGCCCGCCAGGTTTCCGCACGCGGCGGCGACGTACGCTGCGAAGTCAAAGGCAATCGCGTGCTGATGAGCGGCAAGGCGTCGCTCTATCTAAAAGGAAGCGTATTTCTGCGCTAAGGCGTTTTAACAACAGGGGAAGAGATAATGCAGGAAATTGATTTTTATCTGGTCGATGCCTTCAGCGATAAAAACTTCGGCGGTAACGCGGCGGCGGTCTGTCCGCTCGAAGAGTGGCTGCCGGACGACACGCTGCTCAAAATGGCGCAGCAGCACAACCAGTCAGAAACCGCGTTCTTCGTGCGCACGGACGAGGGCTTTGAGCTGCGCTGGTTCACCACGCTCTATGAGATCAACCTGTGCGGACACGCGACCCTCGCGGCGGCGCACGTTATCTTTGAATATCTCGACTATCCGCACACGGAAATTGTCTTCTCAACGCGCTTTGTCGGCGATCTGACGGTCAAGCGCAGCGGCGACTGGCTGACCTTAAACTTCCCGGCGTGGTCTACCGAGCCGGTAGATAATCCTCCTGAGCTGATGCTTAGCGCGCTGGGCATCACCCAGGCCAAAGAGGTGCGCGTCGGGCGCGACTACCTGGTGGTGCTGGAGAGCCAGCAGCAGGTGGAAGCCCTGAAACCGGAAACGTCGGCGATGATCCCGCTGGAGAAAATGGTCTGCGTGACGGCGCCCGGCGAGCAGTATGATTTCGTCAGCCGCTTTTTCTGCCCGGGGGAAGGCGTGCCGGAGGATCCGGTGACCGGCTCCACCCACAGCATGTTAATCCCTTACTGGAGCGAAAAGCTCGGCAAAACGCAGCTCAGCGCCCGCCAGGTATCGTACCGCGGCGGCGATCTGCGCTGCGAGCTGAAGGGCGATCGGGTGCTGATTGGCGGTCAGGCAACGCTTTACCTGAAAGGTAAAATTTACCTGCGCTGAGAAGGGCAAACGGTGGCGGGTCAAACCCGTCACCGGGCTTTAGGGTTCTATAAGTTAATACTATGAACGCCCCGCGCGCGGCTGCGTTATAACCTTGAATTAAAAAGACAAGGAGCCCGCCATGTATTCCATTTCCTCTGCATCTGCACGCCATCCCGATATCCTGAATCTGATTGCGGCGCTTGACCGCTACCAGAGCGAGCTTTACCCGGCCGAAAGTAACCATCTGCTCGATCTCAGCGAGCTGGCGCAGGAAACGCTGATCCTGATGATTATCCGCGATCCGCAGCTGAACGCGGTGGGGTGCGGCGCGGTGGTGCTTAACGGCGACGGAACGGGCGAAATGAAGCGGGTCTATATCGATCCGGCCCATCGCGGCCAGCATCTTGGCGAAAAGCTGCTGGCGGCGCTGGAAGATGAAGCCCTGAGCCAGAACTGCCATACCCTGCGCCTGGAAACGGGCATCAAACAGCACGCCGCCGTGCGTCTTTACGAACGCTGCGGCTACGAGACTCGCCCGGCCTTTGCCCCTTACGCGGAGGATCCGTTAAGCCTGTTTATGGAGAAGGCGCTGGTGGCTGACGTTCGTTTAGCAGCGCTATAAAGGCCTCCAGCTGGCGGGTCATCGCCCCGCGCCGCCACACCAGCCAGGTGGTCAGCCAGCGCCAGTTTTCCGCCAGCGGCCAGGCGGCGACCTGGTGGTGTCCCGGCATACTTTCCAGCATCGAGCGGGGCATCAGCGCAATGCCTGCCCCCGCGATAACGCAGGCCAGCATCCCGTGATAGGACTCCATCTCGTGAATACGCCCCGGCGTGGCGCGGTCGGCGTGAAACCAGCTTTCCAGATGGCGGCGGTACGAACAGTTGGCGCGAAAGGCGTACACGTCGCTGCCGCTGATCTCCGTCGCGCGGTTCACCTCCGGGTGACCGGCGGCGGCAACCAGCATCATCTCTTCCCGGTAAACCGGCATCCCTTCCAGCTCCGGGTGCGATAGCGGCCCGTCGACAAAGGCGGCGCTGAGCGTACCTTCCAGCACGCCGTCGATTATCGTCCCGGACGGCCCGGTCGACAGGGCAAACTGAATGCGCGGGTAGCGCTGGTTAAACTGCGCCAGGCTTTCCGGAATGCGCACCGCGGCGGTACTCTCCAGCGCCCCCAGCGCAAACAGCCCCTGCGGCTCGTCACCGGCGACCACCATGCGCGCTTCGTCCACCAGCGCCAGGATCTGCCTGCTGTAGCGCAGGAAGTTATGCCCGGCGGGGGACAGGCGCAGCCGCTGGTTCTCGCGAATAAACAGCTCGACGCCCAGATCCGCCTCCAGCTGACGAATACGGGTGGTGAGATTCGACGGCACCCGATGCACCTTCTGCGCCGCCTGGGTGATGCTCCCGGTTTGGGCGACGGCGTTAAACATTTCAAGCTGAGTTAAATCCATACCATTCTCGATTCGTGAACAAGGTGGTCATTATTATTCATTTTTAAGAAATAGCAGAGTCGGTCACAATGAATCAACCGTTACCGCATGGAGAACATCATGACTTACTCACCTGCAACACATGCCCTGTCCATTAATCCCGCTACCGGGGAAACCCTTAATGCCTACCCATGGGCAACCGCTGGCGACGTCGATCGCGCCATTGCCCAGGCCGATGCCGGGTATCGCGCGTGGCGCAAAGAGAGCGTCGAATTCCGGGCGCAGAAGCTGCGCGATCTGGGCGCGGCGCTGCGCCATCGCGCGGAAGAGATGGCGCAGATGATGTCCCGTGAGATGGGCAAGCCGATTGCCCAGGCGCGGGGCGAAGTGGCTAAATCCACTCACCTCTGCGACTGGTATGCCGAACACGGCCCGTCAATGCTCAACGCCGAGCCAACCCAGGTCGAGAATAACAATGCGGTGATTGAATACCGTCCGCTTGGGCCTATCCTTGCGGTAATGCCGTGGAACTTCCCGCTGTGGCAGGTACTGCGCGGCGCGGTACCGATTCTGCTCGCCGGTAACAGCTACCTGCTGAAACACGCGCCGAACGTCCTCGGCTCGGCGTCGCTGATTGCGCAGATCTTTGCCGACGCGCGCTTCCCGCAGGGGGTGTTTGGCTGGGTCAATGCCACCAACGAGGGCGTGAGCCAGGCGATTAACGATCGTCGTATCGCGGCAATTACCGTCACCGGCAGCGTGCGCGCCGGGGCGGCGATTGGTGCCCAGGCGGGGGCGGCGCTGAAAAAATGCGTGCTGGAGCTTGGGGGTTCCGATCCCTTTATCGTGCTCAATGATGCCGACCTGGATCTGGCCGTGAAAGCCGCCGTCGCCGGGCGCTATCAGAATACCGGGCAGGTCTGCGCCGCCGCGAAGCGCTTTATCGTTGAAGAGGGGATCGCAGAGCGCTTTACGCAACGTTTTGTCGAGGCGACGGCAGCGCTGAAGATGGGCGCGCCGGAGAGTGAAGAGACCTATATCGGCCCGATGGCGCGTTTTGACCTGCGCGACGAGCTGCATCAGCAGGTGCAGGCGACCCTGGCCGAAGGGGCGACGCTGCTGCTGGGCGGCGAGAAGCTTGCCGGGGAGGGCAACTACTACGCGCCGACGGTGCTGGGCAATGTCACCCCGGAGATGACCGCGTTTCGTCAGGAGCTGTTTGGCCCGGTCGCGGCGATTACCGTGGCGAAGGATGCCGACCATGCGCTGCATCTGGCGAACGACAGCGATTTTGGCCTGTCGGCAACGGTCTTTACCGCCAGCGAAGCCAGGGCGGCGATGTTCTCCCGCGAGCTGGAGTGCGGCGGGGTGTTTATCAATGGCTACAGCGCCAGCGATGCCCGCGTGGCGTTCGGCGGCGTGAAGAAGAGCGGTTTTGGCCGTGAGCTTTCCCACTTTGGTTTGCACGAGTTCTGTAACGTGCAGACGGTGTGGAAGGATCGCCTGTAGTTCACGCCTGGCGCTGTCATGATATTGCAATGGTTCTGTCATTTTCGTTTCGTAGACTCGCTCGCGTCTAACGCATTGTTTACAGAAGAAAATTATGAACCTAACGCAAATTTTTCGCCGTATTGCGCAGCGCATCATGCCCCGTCAGTTTGGCCTGCTGGCGGGGATTTTTTGTATTATCGGGCTGTTCTCCGCGCTACAGCTCTCCTCGTCATTTCTGCTGACCGCCTCCCTGCGGGAAGCACAGCGTAACGAACGCCATAACCAGCTGGCCTATCAGCAGCAGGGGAAGCTGGATCAGGCTCGCGTTTCGCTGCTGGCAGCAAGCGATCTGCTTAACCGCGCGGGCGTCTGGTTTATGCAGGATAAAGAGACCGGCTCCGAAGGCAGCTGGCACAGCCTGATGGATGAAGCGCAGCAGGCGCTGGCGGCTTCTCAGCAGGCATGGAACGCCTGGCTTGCGCTCAATCCGCCGAAGGATGAGGCGCTGGTCAACAGCTACCAGCTTTTCTTCAGCGCCATTAAGGAGCAGACGGAAGGGCTGGTGAAAACCCACTCCATCGACAGCTTCTTTGCCGTACCCGCCCAGGCGTTTCAGACCGACTTCAACGATAACTATGCCCGCTATCAGCAGACGAGCGAGCAGCAGGCCGTAGAGGGGAGACAGTCGTTGATGGAGCGCCTGTCGGGGCTGCAAACCCTGTTCCTGTTTGCGCCGCTGGTGCTGCTGGCGATTGCCGTACTGGTCTGGTTTGGCATGGTGAAGTGGGTGATCGCCCCGCTGCGTCGGCTGATTGGCCATATCGACAGGCTGGCGGCAGGGGATCTCTCAGCCCCACCGCCGGACGTGAAGCGCTTTAACCGGGAAATTAACCAGCTTGGCGACAGCATTTCAACCATGCAGGGCGGGTTGCAGCAGCTGGTGTCGCAGGTCCACGACGCCACCGCCTCGATGGTTGAGAACATTGGCGCGCTGGCGCAGGGGAATCAAAGGCTGTATCAACAGTCGATTCGCCAGGCGAAAGAGCTTGAGGACGTCACCGCCCATATCGCCACGCTGGAAACGCACGTTGAGGGCAATACCGGATATGCGACGCTTGCCCGCTCGCGGGCGGACGAAGCGCGGCAGGCGGCGGAGGGGGGCGACCAGATGATGACCACCGTGAACGCCTCGATGCAGGCGATCGTCGAGCGATCGTCCGAAATGCGCGGGATCGTATCCATGATCGACAACGTGGCGTTCCAGACCAACATTCTGGCGCTCAACGCGGCCATCGAAGCGGCCCATGCGGGTAATCAGGGGCGCGGTTTTGCGGTGGTGGCCCGGGAAGTGGGGTTACTCGCCCGTAAAAGCAGCCACTCGACGCAAACCATTCAGCAGCTGATTAATCACTCGTTGCAGGGGATTGACGAGGGCTCCAGAGCGGTGAATCGTTTAGAGGATAATTTGCAGCAGGTTACCGGGCTGGTGGGCACGCTGAGCAGCCTGCTGAATGATATCTCTGTTGCCACCCTGAGCCAGGGGGAGAGCATTCATCTGATGACCCGTCAGCTTCACGCCCTGAACCAGGTGTCGCGGCAGACGGATGCGCTGGTGTCCGGCGCGTCGCAGGCCTCGGAGCGGCTGCATCAGGAGTCCGATCTGCTGCTTCAGGCCGTGTCCCGATTTCGTCTTCCCGCCTGACGTGATACATAAGCCTCTGTTATACTCGCAGCCCGTTTTAGCCTGAGGGCAAGGAGCAAAGTGTGGCTGCGGTCATCCATAATGAGATGCTGGACGAGATTCTGGCGCAGGTACGTCCATTACTGGGACAGGGGAAGGTTGCCGACTACATTCCGGCGCTGGCGTCGGTAAGCGGCAACAAGCTTGGTATTGCGATTTGCACGGTAGACGGGCAGCGCTTTCAGGCCGGGGACGCGGGCGAGCGCTTCTCGATTCAGTCCATCTCCAAGGTGCTGAGCCTGGTGGCCGCTATGCGTCAGTACGAGGAACAGGAGATCTGGCAGCGCGTGGGTAAAGATCCCTCCGGCCAGCCGTTTAACTCGCTGCTTCAGCTTGAGATTGAACAGGGTAAACCGCGTAACCCCTTTATCAACGCCGGGGCGCTGGTGGTGTGCGATATGCTGCAAAGCCGCCTGAGCGCGCCGCGTCAGCGGATGCTGGAAATTGTGCGTCAGCTTAGCGGCGTGCATGACATCGCCTACGATCCGGTTGTCGCCCGCTCGGAGTTCGAGCACTCGGCGCGCAACGCGGCGATCGCCTGGCTGATGAAATCCTTCGGTAATTTCCATAACGACGTTGCCACCGTGCTGCAAAATTACTTCCACTACTGCGCGCTGAAAATGAGCTGCGTCGAGCTGGCGCAGACCTTTTTGTTCCTCGCGCACCAGGGCGTTGCGCCGCACCTGTCTGAAGAGGTGGTGTCCCCGATGCAGGCGCGGCAGATTAACGCCCTGATGGCGACCAGCGGGATGTATCAAAATGCCGGGGAGTTCGCCTGGCGCGTGGGTCTGCCGGCAAAATCCGGCGTCGGCGGTGGGGTGGTCGCCATTGTGCCGCACGAGATGGCGATCGCCGTCTGGAGCCCGGAGCTGGACGAGACCGGGAATTCACTGGCGGGTGTGGCGGCGCTGGAGCGGCTTACCCAACGACTTGGACGCTCGGTCTACTGATGTCTTCGCTCGATGCGTTATTTTCCCGCCTGGCGCGTTCAACCTTCCGCTCGCGCTTTCGTTTAGGCCCAAAAGAGCGGCAGTACTGCTGGGATAAAGGAGCCGAAACCATTGACCAGCACGCCGCCGATTTCATTGCCAGGCGACTCGCCCCCGCGCACCCGGTCAACGACGGGAAGCAGACGCCCATGCGCGGCCATCCGGTATTTATCGCCCAGCACGCCACGGCGACCTGCTGTCGGGGATGTCTGGCGAAGTGGCACAATATCCCGCAAGGTGTAACACTGGATGACAGGCAGCAAAATTATATCGTCAGCGTGATACATCACTGGCTGGTGTTGCAGATGAACGGCCAAAATTGACGGATTATTATCCTGCTGTATTTGTGTTATAGATGCATGGCTGATATTCCGGTACATGCTGACACCCGCAAATAATTGCGATAAGCGATTATATGGATTGATATTTAATGCCTGCTGCTCTCTCATCGTTCACGATTTTCCAGCCAGAAAATCCCCTGCGTAACGCGCTGGGGATCTTTATTCTCACCACCCTGTTTTATTTTATTGGTGCGGAACTGCGGCTGGTGGAAGCCTTATCTCTCTTCTGGCCGCTGAATGGCGTGATGGCGGGCGTGTTTGCGCGTTATGCGTACCTTAACCGCCTGCGCTACTACGCGGTGTCTTATGTGGCGATGCTGCTTTACGATGCGGTGACAACCAGCTGGGGCGTGGCCTCGCTGGTCATCAACCTGTCGAATATGGTCTTTATCGTCACCGTGGCGCTGCTGGTGGTGCGCGATAAACGGCTCCTGAAGGGCAGACCGGATCCGATTAACGCGCTGCGGCTGTTCAACTACTGTCTGGTGGCCGCCGTGCTGTGTGCGCTGCTGGGGGCGTTTGGCTCGGTGGGCATTGACAGTCAGACCTTCTGGCCGCTGTTTGCCGACTGGTTTAGCGAGCAGTTTTCCACCGGGGTGCTGATTGTGCCGTGCATGTTGACGGTCAAAATGCCGGGTAACGAAACCCTGGAGCGTCTGCGCCTCGACAAGATGCTGCCGGTACTGGCGCTGATCGTGTCCGTCGGGGCATCGGTGGTGATTGGCGGAGCCGGGAGCCTTGCCTTCCCGCTGCCTGCGCTGATCTGGTGTGCCGTGCGCTATTCGCTGCCCGCCACCTGTCTGCTGACCTTTGTCACCGGGGCGGTGGAGATTGTTCTGGTGGCGAACTCCATTATTAATATTGCCGTTGCCGCACCGCTTTCCACGCCGATGATGTTTTCCGCGCGTCTGGGGATCGCCACGATGGCGATTTGTCCGGTGATGGTCTCCGTGAGCGTCGCGGCGATCAACTCCCTGATTAAGCAGGTCTCCCTGCGTGCCGATTTCGACTTCCTGACCCACGTCTACTCCCGTTCCGGGCTGTACGAGGCGCTTAAGCAGGAAGAGGGGCATCGTCATTCGCGCTTCCTGACGGTGATGCTGCTCGATATCGATTACTTCAAAAGCATTAACGATAACTACGGTCACGAGTGTGGCGACAAAGTTCTCGCCACCTTTGCTCAACAGGTGCGAAACGTCGTTGGCGAAGACGGACTGGTTGCGCGCATGGGCGGGGAGGAGTTTGCCGTAGTGGTTAACGCCGGCGATTCGCATCAGGGCTTTGAGCTGGCGGAGCGGATCCGCACGTCGATCGCCAGCCACCCGTTCGTCTGGCGCGATCGAACCCTGTTCCTGACGGTCAGTATTGGTCTGGGAAGCGGTAAGGCAGAATCCAGGCAGTTGACCGAGGTCTTTAACAGGCTGATGGCCGAAGCCGACGACTATCTGTATCGTTCGAAAAAAGCAGGTCGAAATCGTACGACGGCCCGTCTGGCAGACGATTTACTGGTGGCAGAACCCGAACGCGGGGCTTAACAGGTGTAAGCGTAACCACTCAAGGAAGAATGCACCCTCAATGTGATGGTTTCGTTAATAAATTGCTTGCTACACATTTTTAAGCTCAATAAGATACCGCAAGAAACATTTCGGAAAAATCTTAGCATGAACGGAACTGACTCACTCAGTAAACAGGCTCGCTTACCAGGAAGTCGGTTCGTCAAACGTATGTACCTGATGCGTATTCTGGGTACGTTTCTCTGCTTTATTCCCATTCTCTCCGTTCTGATTGAACATCAGCGTTCCGACTGGCTGATGGTTTTGCTGGCGGTAAACGCCTTTGTCTGGCCTACCTTTGCCTGGCTTCGGGCGCGCAGCTCCGCCATACCGCTGGCGACAGAGCATCGAAATCTGGTCATTGACGCCGGGGCCGGGGGCTTCTGGATAGCGATGATGGCGGCCAGTCCGCTGCCGTCGGTGACGATCGCCGCGATCCTGCTTGCCGACCGGCTGGCGGCAGGCGGCGTTGTCCTGATGAGAAAGGCGGCCATCACCATGCTGGTGGTGTTTCTCGCCACCTGGCTGACGCAGGGGATGGCGGTGGATCTGTTTGTCTCCCAGCGCACCATGTTTGCCACGCTGCCGCTGGTGGCGATTTATATCATTGCCCTGAGCGTGTTGACCGACAGCATTGCGCTTCGCCTGCGGGTCAAAAGTCGCGAGCTTGAACGTATTGCGATGATGGATCCGCTGCTGGATATTGCTAACCGGCGTCTGCTCGAAAAGCGTATCGATCATGAACTGAAAAAGCTGCGCCTCTCGCGTCGTGAATCGGCGCTGATGTTTATCGATATCGATAATTTTAAAGAGGTAAACGATCGGTTCGGGCACAAGGTGGGGGATGCGATGCTGGCAACCGTGTCGCAAATCCTGCATCTTGCGACGCGGCCGACCGATACCCCCGCGCGGCTTGGCGGCGACGAGTTTGTGATCCTGCTTCCCGAAACCACGCTCGACGAGGCCCACATCGTCGCCACCCGCATAATGGACGCCACGGCGGTGATGAAAGATGTGGCCCAGGAGGCCGTTCACTGTACGCTCAGTATCGGGATTGCCTGCGCCACCCGCGAGATGGAAAACGTCACCGACTGGCTACAGGCGGCGGATAACGCGCTTTACCGGGCTAAGCGTGAGGGCAAGAACAGGATCTTCGCACACTGACAATGTCTCTGTTTAGGCTACGCTTTTAAGAAACCCCGCGTCAGGAGACAGCATGAAAGCACCTGAATTCCCTGCAAACGAACTGGAACGCCTGAATTCTCTGCGAGAGTCCGGTTTGCTCGACATCGACGGTTCCGCGGCGTTTGACCGGCTGACCCGCCTGGCAAAACGTTTTTTTAAGGTGCCGCTGGTGATGGTCAACGTGCTGGACGAGCATGAACTTTTCGCTAAATCGATCGACGGTGAGGCCAGTCCCACCTATCCACGCAATATCTCGTTCTGCGGCCACACCATTTTGCAGTCTACGCCGCTGGTGATTTCCGATACCCGTCAGGACGCGCGTTTTGTCGATAACCCGCTGGTTATCGGACAGAAGGGCATCCGTTTTTATGCCGGTATGCCGCTGCGTTTACGCGACGGCGCAAGCGTGGGTTCGCTGTGTATTATCGATTATGCCCCGCGCGAGTTTTCAGAAGCGGATCTGGCGGTGTTAGCCGATCTCGGTGCGCTGGTGGAGGATGAATTTGCCGCCGTCAGCGCCGCCACCACCGACGATCTGACGGGCCTCTTTAACCGTCGCGGGTTTAACCAGTTTGTGAACTTTGCGCTTTCCGTTGCCCGCCGCCGGGCCGAGCCGCTGACGCTTGGCTGGATCGATCTCGACAAGTTTAAGCAGATAAACGACCGGTTCGGCCATGAAGAGGGCGATAAGGCTCTTAAAACGATGGCTGACCTGATGCGCGGCTCGTTCCGCGAGGCGGATCTGCTGGTGCGTTTCGGCGGGGATGAGTTTGCGGTGCTGTTCGCCGACACGGACGAGCAGGGCGCGTGGATTGCCATGCAGTATCTGGTGGAGCAGGTCGCGGCGTATAACGCGCGCAACCTTCATCCCTGGTCGCTGGCCTTCTCCTGGGGCGTCAGCGAGTTCGATCACGCCAGCAATGACCAGCAGCAGTGGCTGAAAGAGGCCGACGAGAGGATGTATGACATGAAGCGCCAGCACGGCCTGGCACGTTGACATAGCAAAATCCTATCACCACGGTGATTGCGTTAAATAATTGTTAAATGCAAAGTGAGGGTACTCTATACAAGGACATCCCATGACAACCTCACTTCATCTGCAAACTCTCTCCCGGGAAGCTATTCTGACGCACGTTGACGCGCTTTCCGACATCCTCGAAAACTGCGTAAACGGCGGCGCGTCCGTCAGCTTTATGCTCCCTTTCAGCCATGAAAAAGCCCGTGCGTTCTGGCTCAGCGTCGCCGACAGCGTGGGGCGCCAGGAGCGCACCGTGCTGGCCTGCGCCGACGAGCAGGGGGAACTTATCGGTACGGTACAGCTCATCACCGACCAGCCGGAAAACCAGCCGCACCGTGCGGACGTCGCCAAGCTTCTGGTGCATGAGAAAGCGCGACGCAAAGGCGCAGCGATGGCGCTGATGGAAGCGCTGGAAGGGGAAGCCCGGAAACAGGGCAAATCGGTGCTGGTTCTGGATACCGCGACCGGCAGCGGCGCGGAGGTGTTTTATCAGCGCGCGGGCTGGCAAAAAGCCGGGGAGATCCCGCGCTACGCCCTGATGCCCGAGGGCGCGCTAACGGCCACCTCGTTGTTCTATAAGTTCTTGTGATTTTTTTTCACAATGACGTTATGAATTGATCAAAACAGGGGTCCTGGTCGAAAAGTTTTGGTAAGTTATTACACCAATCTTATCAGGCTGTATGACTAATCAAAAAAGGACCCCAATGTGAACACACTCAACCGTCGTGATTTCCCCGGTGCTCTCTATCCAGAACGTATCATTCAGTTTGGTGAAGGCAACTTTTTACGTGCGTTCGTGGACTGGCAGATTGACCTGCTGAACGAACATACCGATCTCAATTCCGGCGTGGTGATTGTTCGTCCTATCAAGAGCGATTTCCCACCGTCCCTGAGCACGCAGGACGGTCTCTACACCACCATCATTCGCGGCCTGAACGAGCAGGGTGAAGCGGTGAGCGACGCGCGTTTAATCCGCTCGGTTAACCGCGAAATCAGCGTCTATGACCAGTACGACGAATTTCTGAAGCTGGCGCATAACCCGGAGATGCGTTTTGTTTTCTCGAACACCACCGAAGCAGGCATCAGCTACCATGCGGGCGACAAATTCGACGACGCGCCTGCGGTGAGCTACCCGGCGAAGCTGACCCGTCTACTGTTCGAGCGTTTCACCCACTTTAACGGCGCGGCGGATAAGGGCTGGATCATCATTCCGTGCGAACTGATTGATTATAACGGCGATGCGCTGCGCGAGCTGGTCTTGCGCTACGCGCAGGAGTGGGCGCTTCCGGCGGCCTTTACCCAGTGGCTGAACGAGGCCAACAGCTTCTGCTCTACGCTGGTTGACCGCATCGTCACCGGCTATCCGCGTGATGAAGTGGCGGCTCTGGATACAGAGCTGGGCTACCACGACGGCTTCCTCGATACCGCTGAACACTTCTACCTGTTTGTTATTCAGGGACCTAAATCCCTCGCCAGCGAGCTGCGCCTGGATAAACTCCCGCTCAACGTGCTGATCGTCGACGACATCAAGCCGTATAAAGAACGTAAGGTGGCGATCCTGAACGGTGCCCACACGGCGCTGGTGCCGGTGGCGTACCAGGCAGGGCTGGATACCGTTGGTGAAGCCATGAACGATACCGAGGTGTGCGCGTTCGTTGAAAAGGCGATTTACGAGGAGATTATCCCGGTTCTCGATTTACCGCGCGACGAGCTTGAATCCTTTGCCAGCGCGGTGACCGGGCGTTTCCGCAACCCGTACATCAAGCACCAGCTGCTGTCGATTGCGCTGAACGGCATGACCAAATTCCGCACGCGTATTCTTCCGCAGCTGCTGGCAGGGCAGAAGGCGACCGGTAAACTGCCCGCGCGCCTGACCTTTGCGCTGGCGGCGCTGATCGCGTTCTACCGCGCCGAACGTAACGGTGAAAGCTATCCGGTTCAGGACGACGCGCACTGGCTTGAGCGCTACCAGCAGCTTTGGGCTCAGCATCACGATAAGCAAATCAGTACTCAGGATTTAGTGCGTTCTGTACTTAGCGTCAGCGAGCACTGGGAGCAAGATCTTACTCAGGTGAACGGATTGGTAGAACAGGTTGCGGCAGACCTTGATGCGATTCTGCAAAAAGGGATGCGCGACGCGGTAAAACCGCTCTGCTAACTCGTTAAGGGGAGAAGCCGCAAGGCTCTCCTCTGTTTTTTACACCTTAATTAGTTACAACATACTATGTGCCGTTGTTTTAAAAAACAGGCTCAGCACCGTGCGGTTTAGGCTTAACAGGTCATAAAGGGCAATGTTCTGTTAACAAGCTTGCAACTGTGAGAGGGATCACGTTTAATAACCGCGCTCTTTCCCTTTCTGATACTGACTATGATCGTTCGTCCTCAACAGCACTGGTTACAACTGATTTTCGTCTGGCACGGCTCGGTTCTTCCAAAGATTTACACCCGACTGCTGCTTAACTTCCTGCTTTCTATCGCCGTAATCCTGATGCTGCCGTGGTATACCTCGCTGGGCATCAAGTTTACCGTCGCGCCGTTCAGCATTCTGGGCGTGGCCATCGCGATATTCCTCGGTTTCAGAAACAACGCCTGCTATTCGCGCTACGTCGAAGCTCGCCAGCTTTGGGGACAGCTGATGATAGCGGCACGCTCGCTGTTTCGCGAGGTAAAAAACACCTTACCTGACGATCCGCACCTGGGAGAGTTTGTGCGTCTGCAAATCGCGTTCGCCCACTGCCTGCGCATGACGCTGCGTCGCGTGCCGCTGGAAGACCGGCTCGCGTCGTATTTGTCACCGCCGGATTTACGTAAAGTGGTCGAATCAACGTCACCCGCCAACCGTATCCTGCTGATCATGGGCGAGTGGCTCGCGGTCCGACGCAGGGAAGGGCAGCTGTCCGATATTCTGTTCCACAGCCTTAATAATCGTCTTAACGACATGTCCATCGTGCTGTCGGGCTGCGAGCGTATTACGACCACGCCCGTGCCGTTTGCCTACACGCTAATTTTGCACCGCACGGTCTATCTGTTTTGCATCATGCTGCCGTTCGCGCTGGTTGTGGATCTGCACTACATGACCCCGTTCGTGTCGGCGCTGATCTCCTACACCTTTATCTCGCTTGATACGCTGGCGGAAGAGCTGGAAGATCCGTTTGGCACCGAAGATAACGACCTGCCGCTGGACGCCATCTGTAACGCCATGGAGCGCGACCTGTTACAGATGAACGATGAAGAAGCCATTCCCGCACGCATCATGCCGGACAAGCATTATCAGCTGACCTGACGGGCGTTCCATTCGTCGCGGGTGATCTCCCACAGCTCGGAGTCGAGCAGCCCGCTAACGTAGGCTTTCTTTTCAGTTCTGATTAGCCTCATGCCGCTGCTCGCGGAAATACGCTGAGAGCGGCTGTTCTGTGCCGCTTTTGGCGCGCGCAGCACTGGCTTGTTTAGCGTGTTAAACCAAAAGTCCGTTGCCGCGATGCTCGCTTCACGCATATAGCCTTGTCCTTGCCACTCCGGCGCCAGCCAGAATCCACGGTTGTTATCTTCCACGTCGTACAGGCAGATTAACCCCATCAACTCGTCCAGCGTTTCACGACGCCGAATCGTCCAGAACCAGGCGATACCTTTTTCCATATCCGGCAACGCCACGTTGTTCACGTAATGCGCCGCCCCGTTCTCCGGGTAAGGCCAGGGCACGGACGCCACCATATACCGGACGATCTCCCAGCGTGGATAAAGCGTCTGGATCTGCGGCGCATCCTCAGGCGTAAGCGGTTTTAAGAGTAAGCGTTCGGTGGTTAAGGTGGGTATGGTCATCGGCCGATCTCCATTTTTATGAGTTATGCTTTTGTTTGCGTTCTGGTATTTTCATCAGTATCACACCTTCGAGGGCCCATCATGACCTTAAGACACGCAAAACCGCAAGAGGCCGAAATACTCTGGGACGTGCGCAATCAGGCGATCCGTTTTGGCTGCAAAAACAGCTATCCCGAGGACGTTATTGCGCGCTGGACGCCCGAGAAGATGCCCGAACATTACCGGCAGATGGTGGTGGAAAACCCGTTTTACGTGGTTGAGGATGAGAAGGGCGTTATCGCGGCGACAGGCTATCTGGATCTTGAAACCAACTGCATCGAAGCGATATTTACCTTGCCCTCAGCGGCGGGAAAAGGGCTGGCGACGCAAATTATCGATGCCTTAAAAGCAGAGGCGACCTCGCGCGGTATTACCCGTTTATCCCTTTCATCGACGCCTAACGCGCAGTCGTTTTACCAAAAGCTCGGGTTTATTACGCTCGGTGAAAATTACCATTCGTCGCGCATGGCCGGGGCGGAACTGCGCTGTTTTGACATGACGTTAGATCTATAAAGAGAGGAACACATGGCGGTAACGGTAAGGGCATTACGCGAAGAGGATTATGACCAGTGGCGTCCGCTTTGGGACGGGTACACGCACTTTTATGACTGCGTGCTGGAGGAGTCCGTGACGGCGGCAACCTGGGAAAGGGCGCTCAGCCCCGCGTCTGCGATGTTTTGCCGGGTGGCAGAAAAAGAGGGCCGGGTAACGGGTTTTGCCATGTGCGTGTTGCATGAAGGCACCTGGTCAACCGCACCCATTTGCTATCTGGAGGATCTGTTTGTTGATGCCGACGCGCGCGGTGCGGGCATCGGGCAGGCGCTGATTGACGCCCTGATGGACGAAGGCAAACGCGAAGGGTGGTCAAAACTCTACTGGTTCACCCGCCAAAACAACCCGGCGCGCAAGCTTTATGACCGCTTCGGCGAGGCCGACGACTATGTTCGCTACCGTATTTCGCTGTAACGTCCTCCGTTAAATCGCCTGTGTTTGTATCACACTGTATCTGTCCGCGAGATACATACACAGGCTTGCAATAAAGACCGTTCCGCAAACATCCCTAATACAAAAACCTGTTGTTATAGACCCGTAATTTACTCAACCGGAGATATCAACATGTTTAATAAACTCGCTTATTCAACCCTGGCGCTGACCGTTTCTCTTGGTAGCGTCATGTCCTGCCAGGCGGAAGCTACCGGCAAAGACTTCACCGCCGCCTTTAATCAGATCCACCAAATCAACGCGGGCGATCTAAACGTCGGCTACGTCGATATCGGCCCGAAAAATGGGCAACCCGTCATCCTGCTGCACGGCTGGCCGTACGATATTCACAGCTACGCGGAAGTAGCCCCGGTCCTTGCCGCAAAAGGGTATCGGGTGATCGTGCCTTCGCTGCGCGGATACGGCACCACGCGCTTTATCTCGGACAAAACCCCGCGTAACGGCCAGCCCTCGGCGCTGGCAAAAGATATCGTCAATCTGATGGATGCGCTGAATATTAAACAGGCCGACTTTGCCGGGTACGACTGGGGCGCCCGTACTGCGGATATCGTCGCCGCGCTGTGGCCAGAACGCGTCAAATCGTTGGTCTCCGTCAGCGGGTATCTGATCGGCAGTCAGGCGTTGGGCAAACAGCCGTTGCCGCCGAAAGCGGAACAGCAGTGGTGGTATCAGTTTTACTTTGCCACCGAGCGCGGTGCGCAAGGGTATGCGAAAAACACCCACGATTTCGCCCGTCTGATCTGGTCCGAGGCCTCGCCTGACTGGACGTTCAGCGATGCGACCTTTAACGCCAGCGCAAAATCGCTGGATAACCGGGACCATGTCGCCGTTACGCTCAGCAACTACCGCTGGCGTTTGGGTCTGGAAAAAGGCGAACGCCAGTACGATCGGTACGAACAAAAACTGGCGACGCTGCCGGCCATCAGCGTGCCGACCATCACCATTGAAGGCGGGAACAACGGTGCGCCGCACCCGGCCCCTGAAGCCTATGCCGCGAAATTTACCGGGAAATATGAACACCGCACCTTCGGCGCGACCGTCGGACACAACCCGCCGCAGGAAGCCCCGCAGGACTTCGTGAAGGCCGTCGTCGACGCTGATAAGCTCTGAAATGTGCTATTTTCAGAACGTTACCCCTCTTTCAGGAGCTACCGGTGGAGCATATTGATCATATCCTTGTCGTCGATGACGACAGGGATATTCGCGAGTTGGTTGTCGACTATCTTGTGAAATCGGGCTACCACGCCTCGGGTGCCGCGAACGGCAAAGAGATGCGTCAGGTGCTTGAGAAGCAGCATGTTGATCTGGTGGTGCTGGATGTGATGATGCCCGGCGACGACGGGCTAACCCTGTGCCGCCAGCTGCGCAGCAGCAGGCACAAAGATCTGCCGATCCTGATGCTCACCGCCCGCGACGACGATACCGACCGCATTCTCGGACTGGAGATGGGGGCGGACGATTACGTGGTCAAACCGTTCGTCGCCCGTGAATTACTGGCGCGTATTAAAGCTATTTTGCGCCGTTTTCGCACCATGCCGCCCAATCTTCAGGTGACCGAGGCCGGGCGTCGGGTGGTGTTCGGCGACTGGCAGCTTGATACCGTCGCGCGCCACCTGATCGACAACGACGGCCTGGTGGTGGCGTTAAGCGGGGCGGAGTATCGGCTGTTGCGCGTGTTTCTGGATCATCCACAGCGGGTGCTAACGCGCGATCAGCTGCTTAATTTGACCCAGGGACGCGATGCCGAGCTGTTTGAACGCTCTATCGATCTGCTGGTCAGCCGCGTTCGCCAGCGTCTGAATGAAGACGCCCTCACGCCAGCCTATATCAAAACCGTGCGCAGCGAAGGCTATGTCTTTACGATGCCGGTGACCATCGTTGAGGCCAACGAATGAGGATCTGGCCGCGATCGCTGCTCGCGCGACTGCTGATTATCGTCCTTATCGGCCTGCTACTGGCGAATTCCCTCAGCCTGACGCTGGTTATGGTTGAGCGAATGCGCAGCGCCCGAACGGTGATGCTGGGTAATCTGGAATACGACGTCGCTACCAGCGTCGCGATCCTCGACCGGCTTCCGGCAAACGAGCGCGAAGCCTGGCTTTCCCGCCTCGATCGCGGCAATTATCGTTATATTCTCGGCGCAGGCGAGGCGGGTTCGCCCCCGCAGGATAAACGCTCAAAAGATGCAATTCGCACCCTGAAAGCCACGCTTGAACCGCACTATCCGCTGCGGTTCACCGCCGTTCCGGGGCCGATATCCCATATTCAGGCGCATTTGCAGCTGCGCGACGGATCCCCGCTGACCATCGACCTGATCCCCCGAATGCCGCCCGTGGCCAGCTGGCTGCCGGTGTTGCTCATTCTGCAACTGCTGCTGGTTGCGATCTGCTCGTGGATAGCGGTGCGTCAGGTGGTGCAGCCGTTTTCCCGCTTTACCCGCGCGGTCGACTCCCTCGACCCGGCGGCGAACACCCCGATGCACGAGCAGGGGCCGGTTGAAGTTCACCGGGCCGCACACGCCTTTAACGCCATGCAGTCGCGTATTCAAACGCATCTTCGGGAACGCACGCAGATTCTGGCCTCTATCTCTCACGATCTCCAGACGCCGATCACCCGCATGAAGCTGCGCGTGGAGATGGCGGAACAGCCTGAGCTGCGCGATAAGCTGTTAAATGATTTAGACAATATGTCGCGCCTGGTGCGGGAGGGGATTGCCTATGCCCGGTCATCAGAACCTCTTGAAGAAACGTCGTTTAAGCTGGAGCTGAACGCCTGGATCAACAGCATCGTATGTGATTATCAGGACATCGGTAAAAGCGTGCAGTTTCAGGCATTGTCCACGCGACTGCCGCTGACCACGCGTCCGCAGGCGCTGCGCCGCGTGATGACCAACCTGCTGGATAACGCACTGAAGTTTGGCGACCGGGCGACCGTTGAGATTGTCGAGCCGGACGCGCATCACGTTGCGATCCACATTATCGATAACGGGCCGGGTATTCCTGATGCGGAGCTGGACGCGGTGCTGCAACCCTTTTACCGGGTGGAGACCTCGCGTAATCGCGACACCGGCGGCACCGGGCTGGGGCTGGCGATTGCCGCCCAGCTCACGGCGCAGCTTGGGGGCACGCTGCAACTGGTCAACGCTTCCGAAGGCGGCCTTAAGGTGATAATCACCTTGCCACGCAATTAATTGTACGGCTTTGTATCAGGCGGCGCGCAGATACAGAGCCTCACAAAACCGGCCTTTTTGCACATCTCCCGAACACATCCACGCGCTGAAATGACCTCACTGCAACGTCGCAGAGACTCTGTCATGTGAGGTCATTATGTTTCTGTTAATCGCTTTTCTGGGCGGAATGGTCAGCCTTCTTAGCCCCTGTACGCTGCCCGTTATTCCGCTGCTGTTCGCCGGATTTCAGGGGCAGCGCCGCCATATCGTTGCGCTGTTCGCAGGGATGATTGTGATGTTTACGGCGGTGGCGATGCTGGTAACGGTCGCCAGCGACTGGATAGTCAACGCCACCCTGGTCGGCCGATGGCTTGCCCTGGTTATTCTTGCCGTAGCGGCGCTGGCGCTGATCTTCCCGCGATTTGCACAGCGTATTGCCGGGCCTGCGGTCAGCGCGGGGAATCACCTGAATAATCGCGGCGTGCAAACGCGCGGCGTGCCTGCCGCCTTTCTGGCGGGGCTGGCGGTCGGGCTGCTGTGGTCACCCTGCGCCGGGCCGATACTGGGAGCCATCTTTAGCATTAACATCGCCGGGCATTCAGCGGTAACTACCGGCGCGCTGCTGGCAGCCTACGGAAGCGGATGCGCCGTAATGCTTGGCGCGCTGGGGCTGGGAGGGGGCAAACTCATGGCGCCGCTGCGGGCGAAGTCGGCGCTGATGGAACGTCTGCGTCAGGGAGCGGGCGTGGTGATGTTAGGGGCGGTGGTGTTCAATGCCACGGGGTTAACCTCCACGCTGCAAGGGGCCAACGGCATCGCCGATAAGCTGGAAAACTCACTGCTGAGTTTATCCCGACCCGCATCATCGCCAGTCAAATTACAGCCCGTTGTACAGATCATCACACGCAGCCAGCTGCCCTCACTGAGCGGCGGCACCGGATGGATAAACGGTGACCCTGTCACGCCGGAGTCGCTTAAAGGCAAAGTGGTGCTGATCGATTTCTGGACGTGGGACTGCATTAACTGCCAGCACACGCTGCCTTACGTGCGCGCGTGGGCCAACCAGTATCAGTCTCAGGGACTGGTGGTAATCGGGGTACACACGCCGGAATATCCGTGGGAAAAACCGCTCTCCTCGGTGAAAGAGGCGGTCGCTAAATGGCAACTGCCGTACCGCGTCGTGGCGGATAAAAACTATCAAATCTGGAACGCCTTCGGAAACCAGTACTGGCCCGCGCATTATTATTTCGATGCCAAAGGCCAGCTGCGTTACACCTCCTTTGGCGAAGGCAATTACGGCAAACAGGAGCAGATTATCCAGCAGCTGCTGAAAGAGGCCCGCTCTTAAGGCACGCGCTTAGCAACGATAAACAGTCGCGGGAAGGCCAGCAGTATCTGCCCGTTCTCCTGAAGCGGATACTGCTCTTCCAGGAGCTGGTGATAACGCGTCAGATAATGTTTCCGTTCGCTCTCGTTCAGATCCTGCAACCACGGGCGCAGCCCCGTGGCGCTCACCCAGTCGATGATGGCCTGATGCGAACGCATCTGATGGAAATAGGTGGTTCGCCAGATATCCACCTCACAGCCCGCGTCGGTCAGGATATCGTAATAGGCATGAACGCCGGGCAGCGGCTCGCGGCCCCGGTCGGGATAGCTTTGCTCATACGCCACTTCACGCATCGCCACGTGCGTCGGCTCCAGCCAGTTATCCGGCATCTGTATCGCCAGCACGCCGTTCAGACCGAGCAGCGAAACCAGATGCGGCAGCAGGTCATAGTGGTCGGGGATCCATTGCAGCGAGGCGTTTGCATACAGCAGGTTCAGGGGATGCGCGGGTGTGTATTTTCGGATATCCGATTCAACAAACTGGCAGTCTGGCAGCGCCGCGCGCGCCTCGTCCAGCATCGCCGGGGAATTATCAACGCCGGTTATCTCAGCCGAGGGCCAGCGGTGGCGGAGTAACGCCGTGCTGTTGCCCGGCCCGCAGCCGAGATCGGCGATAGACGTCACTTCATCAAGGGGAATACGGGCGAGCAGTTCAGCGGCGGGGCGAGTGCGTTCAGCCCCGTATTGCAGATAAAGCGAAGGGTTCCAGTCGGCCATGTTGCGCATCTCCTGTTATCACTGTTCAGCAAGAATAGCACAGGCAGATACCTGCGCCGGGGCAGGTATCTGATGCGATAACTTACAAAATCCCTTTCAGGGCAACGTGATAGAGCAGCATGATGGTTTTACCGTCGACGATAAGCCCGGTTTCGACACCGCGCAGCGCCTCGTCCAGCGTCATCTCCAGCACCTCGATATCTTCGCCTTCCGCTTTTATTCCGCCGCCCAGACCGGCCCGGTCGCGAGGCTGGTATTCCGCCAGGTAAAAATAGAGTTTCTCCGTCACCGAACCGGGGCTCATATAGGCCTCAAACACCTTCTGAACGTGCGAAACGCGAAAGCCGGTCTCTTCTTCTGCCTCAGCTTTAATGCGGCTTTCGGGATCCATGTTATCCAGAAGGCCCGCCGCCGATTCGATGAGATAGCCGTCGTGGCCGTTGATAAACACCGGAAAGCGGAACTGACGGGTAAGAATGACCGTTTTTTTGTCGCGATTGTAAAGCAGGATCGTCGCGCCGTTGCCCCGGTCATAGACTTCGCGCGCCTGACGCTGCCATTCCCCGTCCTGGCGTTGCAGCTCGAAGGTGTATTTCTTCAGGTTGTACCAGTTATCCGACAGGATAGTGCTGTCGATGATGCGTATTTCTGCCTGTTTGCTTTGCACAATTTATCTCCTTGCGTAGAGCTGTTATCATAATCAGCATATTCGTGCATTTTCAAGACAAAACATGCAACATCAGGAAAAACCAGAATGCTTACCAGTCAGCGAAAGCAATTGATCCTTGAACAGCTCGCCGCCCAGGGGCAGGTGCTCTCCCGCGAGCTTAGCGTGCAGTTTGACGTATCCGAAGACACCATTCGCCGCGACCTGCGCGAGCTGGCGGCAGAAGGGCGTTTGCAGCGCGTTCACGGTGGCGCGCTGCCGTCGTCCTCCGCGATTGCCCCGTTTGCCGAGCGCAAATCGCTTAAAATCGACGCAAAGAAAAGCGTTGCCCGCAAAGGCGCGCAGCTGATTTCTGACGGCCAGGTGGTGATTGTCGACGGCGGAACCACTACCACGGAGCTGCTGAGCTTTTTGCCTAACAACCTGCGCATCACCGTGGTGACGCACAGCCCGAGCATCGCGCTGGGGCTGGTTGAACATCCGACTATTGAAGTCATTCTGATTGGCGGGCGTCTGTATAAACACTCGATTGTGACCGTCGGCGCGGCGGCCATTGAGGGGATCGATAAGATTCATGCGGATATTTTCTTTATGGGCGTAACCGGGATCCACCCGGATGCCGGATTAACCACCGGCGATTACGAGGAAGCGTGCATCAAACGTGCATTTTCAGGCAGGGCGGCAGAAACCATCGTGCTGGCGTCACCGGAAAAAATTAACACCGCGTCGTCGTTTGTGATTGGCGATCTGTCGCTTATCAACACGGTGGTGGTTGAGCCCGATACGGACGCCGCCTGGATGAAAGCGGTGCGGGAGAAGGGCATTTCGGTGGTGGTGGCGTCGGATACGGATAGCCGGTAACGGCTTCACTGCCATTTCGGGCCATCGCCTGTCATTGAGACAAAGGTTTTGGCCTAAGTCATTTCCTATACTCATGATTTTCCCCACGCAGGTAGAATCATGATGCAACTTAATATCTGTGATTTTGGTGCCGATCCTACGGCTCAGCGCCTCTCCACGCAGGCGATCCAGCGGGCGATTACCGAAGCGGCCCCTGGCACGACGATAGCGATCCCGGCGGGTCGTTTTCTTTCCGGCGCTATTTTCCTGAAAAGCGGCGTGATCCTGCATCTTCACGCTGGCGCGCAGCTTTTGGGCAGCCAGCAGCTTGCTGATTACCCGCTGATAGATACCCGCGTGGCCGGCATTGATATGCGCTGGCCCGCCGCGCTTATTAATATCGTTGGCTGTCACGACGTCAGCATTACCGGCAGCGGAACTATTGACGGCCAGGGGCGCGTCTGGTGGCAACGCTTCTGGGGCGATGATGAAAAGAGCGGACTTCTGGGGGAGTACAGCGCCAGAGGGCTGCGCTGGGTGGTGGATTACGACTGCCAACGGCCGCGCAATATTCTGGTCTTCGAGAGTGACAACATTGCGCTGCGCGACTTTACCAGCCGGGAGTCCGGCTTCTGGAACCTTCATCTTTGCTATTCACGCCGGGTCGTGGTTGAGGGTGTAACGATCGCCAATTCAGCAGGGCCAAGCACCGACGGGATCGACATCGACTCCTGTGAACAGGTGAGGGTGGAGCGCTGCGTGGTCGCCTGTAATGACGACAATATCTGCATCAAGGCGGGACGCGGCCAGGAGGCAGCGGTGAAAGCCCGCAGCGCCCGGGATATCGTTATCCGCGAGTGTACGCTGAACAGCGGTTCCGGGATCACGATTGGCAGCGAAACGTCGGGCGGTATCGAGCGCGTGTTGATTGAACATAATCGCTTTAACGGTACGGGCGTCGGTTTCCGAATTAAGTCAGCCCGCAATCGCGGCGGCTTTATCCGCGATGTAACGGTGCGTCATCTGCACCTTGTCGACGTCCGTTTTCCTGTGATGATCCAGCTAAACTGGTTCCCACAATACAGCTACGGCGATCGTTCAAACCTGGACAGCCAGCCTGAGCACTGGCGCAAACTGGCGGAGGGCGTTGAAGGCGAGGCGGGCCTGACGCGGGTCAGCCAGCTGCGGCTGGAAAATATCACGGCGCAGCGCTCGGACAACGGCATTTTTTCTCGGGCTTTCTTTATCGAAGGCTACCCTGAACGGCCCATTTTCGCGCTGACGCTGGAGTCTGTGAGCATCGACGCCAGCGAGTTCGGCAAAATATCGGGCGTCGAAGGACTGATCTTAAATAACATGCAGGTTTCAGCGGCGGAGGTTACGCGGGACGAGAATGACGGATATGAACGGTGATTCTGTGACAACCTGTCTGAAATCCAGACAGGTTGCCTGATGCGTTACGCCTGAGGGATTGCGTCGAGAGAGGTATACACCGTTAATCCCAGTTTCCTCGCCACCTCAATATCCATATCCGCGCCCCGGGATTCGCCCGCTATCCGGTATATCGCATCGCACTTTGTAATCAGGCGATGCGCCACCGGGTAGAGCATCGCTTCGCTGATTTCATCACCGACCGCTTTCGACCCCGCCGCGTGCGCCAGCGGCAGCGCCAGCCATTCACCAATCACCGGCACGTGCCCGAGCTGGTAAACCGCCAGCGCAGACTCTTCCAGCTTTTTAAGATTTGCATCGATACGCGCCTGTACGCCGTCAGTACCGCTACGGTACGGGCCAGCGATGAGGATCAGTTGTGTCATAAATTTCTCCTGTGATGTGTTGAGCAGGCAATGCACGAGAATGCATGAATAAAAGTGTTGTTGCCTGATTGTTAAGGGATGATGTATGTTAATGTGCAATATCGTGCAGATCCAGGTGTTTTTGTGCATCGATATCGGCAAGCGTAAATGAAGAAAACGTTAAACCACTGAAAAGGTCAGAGAGATGAAGCAGGTTGGCATTGTTGGCTGGCGAGGGATGGTCGGTTCTGTATTGCTACAGCGCATGGAAGAAGAGAGTGATTTTCACGGTATTAACGCGCAATTTTTTAGTACTTCGAATGCGGGTGGCGCAGGGCCCGTTATTGGGTCGGAGACTTTTAAACTGAGGGATGCTTATTCCATCGGTGCGCTGGCGGAGATGGATTTTATCATCACGTGTCAGGGCGGAGAGTACACAAAAAAAATGTACCCGGCTTTGCTTGAGCATGGCTGGAAGGGTTACTGGATTGACGCAGCGTCAGCGCTTCGTATGGACGAAAAGGCCTGTATTATTCTCGATCCGGTTAACCGGGCAACGATAGACAGGGCTGTAGAAGACGGGATTAAGCTGTTCATCGGCGGGAATTGCTCAATAACGTTAAGCCTGATGGGGCTGGCGGGCTTGATTAAAGCCGGTCTTATTGAATGGATGAGCGTCATGACGTATCAATCCGCCTCGGGAGCAGGTGCTAAACATGTGCGAGAACTCATCGCGCAAAGCGCGTTCATCAGCAAGCATCTTAACGCCGACGATCTGGAGAGACCGGGCTCAGTGCTGCCGTTAGTCAATCAGGTGAGTGAACTCATACGCAGCGAGAATATGCCCGTTGAACACTTTGGCGCCCCCTTAATGGGAAGTATCATTCCCTGGATAGACAGTGATTTAGGTGATGGAAACAGCCGAGAAGAATGGAAAGGTGAAGCTGAAACTAACAAGATTCTGGGATTATCCGCAGGCACCATCCCGGTTAACGGTTTGTGCGTTCGGGTCGGCGTGATCCGGTGTCACAGTGCGGCCATCACGCTGAAGTTAAAACGCGACGTCGCGGATGCAGAATTTGAAAGACTGGTGACAGAATCTCATCCGTGGGTGAAATATGTGCCTAACAATAAAGCCGCGAGCCTCAGCCAATTAACGCCAGCCTCTATAAGCGGCTCGCTTCAGGTGGGTATCGGTCGTTACAAAAAAATGGCGCTGAACCATGAGCCGATCTATTCGGTACTGACGGTAGGCGATCAGCTGTTATGGGGCGCGGCAGAACCGCTGCGACGAATGCTGAATATTTTGCTTAAGCGAATTTAAGGTCTGATGATAATTAACGGAGGCACCGGAGAGATTGGTGTCTCCGTGAGAAATTCTTGTATCTATGAGAGAACATATTTTCCCATTTTGATCTTCAAGAGACTGATGACATTAATAAAATCTGCATAGATTTTACTCCCCTTTGTATAAATTCCCTGCGATGATTATGGTCTTGGAGATTTAACTTAGGGAGAGCCGATGAACATACGTTATCCGGTGCGGAAGGCAGACGGGCGGGACTACAGTGACTATGAGGAGCTACTGACCGACCTTGGTAAGAATGCCCACGGGTGGTGGTTACCTGGCGTAAATCATTACTGGCACGGAGGGATTCATGTTGGAATGTCATCGTCGCCGGCCTCGGTACTGGATCAGGATTCGCCTGAAAAATCGGTGCCGCTCCAGTTCATGATGAACGGTGAGGTGGTGGCATGGCGGGTGAACCGGGATTACGTAAAGATCGAGTGTAATCAGGAACGCCCCCTGCGCCAGTCCGGCACTTTTGTGCTGGTCAGGTCAGTGTATAAGCCCGACCCGCAGGATGAATCTTCCTGGCTGACGTTGTTCCAGCTTTATATGGATATTGCGCCTCTATCAGAATTCCCTAAACGCCCGCTCTACAGGGTCACGCAAAAAGGTAACGGGGTGCGAATGCGTAAACATTCCCGTTACGATGATAGTCTTGAAAATATTCCAGAAGTCCTGGTAAACAAGCGCGGCCAGGAAAGAACGCTGACGAAGGGTGAAACGCTTTCGGTTCTGCAACAAAAATCCTTTCTGCTGAAACAACTGCCGGAGCCGTTCGCCCTCGTGCAACGTTTTCAGGACGGTAAGCCCGTAGGCGATCTGTTCTGGGTCTCGATGCGCCCGGAATACCTGGAGCCCGAGGGCGAGTGTTCCGTTTGTTTGCCTGAATGGATGCATAGTGCACTAAATCACGGTGTATTTGATGATGTGGTGGTGCCATCTGTTCCGCTAAAAGTTACGGTGAAAGCAGGGGACCCGGTGGGTTTCCTCGGTGCGCAGGATCTGGTTGGTAGAGATAATCATGTACAGAAGATTACTACGGACTATAAAGCGCATATCGAGCTGCTAAGCCTTGATGAACATGTGCCGGATATCGTCGCAAATGTGAAGGGTATCAAAGCGGGCAAACAATTTATTAAAATAAAACTTAAAAGGCCGCTATATTTGCGGAACGGGGAGGGAGAAGAAACTAGCTTTGTGCAGATGAGCGTCATTACACGCGCTGATGCAGGAAAAATTATCCCACGTGATGCCACGTACCCGTTTACGGATAAATCTGGCGTCACATACTTCCAGATACGCCCACATACATGGATGCACCAGAATGATGTGGAGCAACTTAGCCAGCACGATTTATTGGGACTGAATTTTCAGTGCATTGAAGCTGCACCCACAACCGATTTTACTCGCACACTAGACGAAAGCTGGTTGATTGAGGCCCTAAAAAGCATTGGTTCTCACTTTGACGGGGAAAAAGGGCCACAAAGCTCACAGGTAAAAATGTTTTATGACAACCTTATACGCAACGCTGAAAATAGAAGACCGCCCAGCCCATATCCCGATAGATCTCAAGATGCGCAGCTTTTTAGCGGACTGCATGCTAATCATATGAATATCGCGGGATATGCGCGACGCCTGATAGTGAAACACGATAGCGACTGGCACAGTACCCGCGAAGATGTAAGATGGGCTTCATTATTTAAAGACACACAGGTCAGTCCTGTCATGCAGCGGATTAATGGTGGATTTTTGGATGCGACGCGTTGGATGGATAAGGTGCCTCCCTTCACCAGCCAGCGGTCAGTGTGGCATTTTCATCCGCTTGAGTTTCTTGAAATATTACGTAGTACAGAGTTTCCCAAGACTCGAGTCTGTGGAGAATTAACTCCTATAGAATTTATTGACTTCTATAATGGAGACAAAATTGACGATATTGACTATGAAGAGGCAGCAAACGAATTAGGATGCGAAGTAGCAGCAATTAAAGCTGTAGCGAAAACAGAAACTGGGTCTTATGGTTCCTATTTTAAATTTGAAGATAACGATGATTACGTTCCAGCAATACTATTTGAAAGGCATCACTTTCATAAATATACAAATGGGGAGTATGACCAGTTTGAAGATATATCTAATCCAGTTGCCGGTGGATATGGTGCAACATCAATACAGTATACAAAGCTTGTCAAGGCCTATGCTTTAGACAAGAAAGCAGCTATGAAATCAGCGTCTTGGGGTAAGTTTCAGATTTTGGCATCCAACTACGCCGCAGCTGGTTATGCCAGCCCTGAGGATTTTATTTTTGCATTAAGTAAGTCTGAGAAAAATCATTTGAAAGCCTTCGTTAGCTTCATTAAGGCCGACAAAACTTTGTTACGTTCCATTCGGACTAAAGATTGGGTTTCGTTTGCCAAAAAATATAATGGGCCAAGGCAAAAAGGGTATGATTTAAAAATGGAGAAAAACTATAATGCATCATTATAAGTTCCTTGTGTTAGCTGCAATGCTTTTTTGTGGCGCATCGCTTGCTCAAGATGAGTATTTTGCATGCGACACCGTAAAAGGAGCAATCAAATTAGAAGAAAGCGAAGGTGTACTTCGATATACCTTAACGAAAGACAGCAAAAAAGAATTTAACTACGAGTCTAAAGATAATAAATTTTCAAATTTCAAATATAATCATTATTCGCGTTTTCAAACTGATTATTTCAATGTATCGTTTGTTAATGCAGGATATCAATATACCATATTCAGTAATTATGAAGATGAGAATGAAAGACGTGGGATTAGCGTTAAGAATCTGACGAGTAAAAAGGAATCTATTTACAATTGCAAATCCATAGGCATTGACCGCCTTAGTGATTTGTCGTCAAAATTAACCTGTGATAAGGACTCAGCTCTTGGGTGCGAGTAGCGCCAAGTAAGTCTCTGATACTCCTACGTAAACGAGGCAAAATGGTCACTGTGGGGAAGTATCTCATGCAGTGACCATTTTGCGGAAATTCATCAATCGATGCACTTGATTAACTGTGAATGGGGTGTTTTCTTCTTTCATGTGATTATTACCCTTAGGATAGATGATGAAAAAGTCGGTGTTGTTTTTTACTATTATATCTTTCTCTGCCGTAGCTGGTGAAGCTGATAACACAACAAAACCAGTTGCATTAATCGCATTGAAAAAAAACAGCTCGCAGTATGTTGACATCTGCAAAGCGGTTGATGATTTCTGTAAAGAAAAAATTTCAATTTGGAAAGAAAAAAAATCTAATAATTTCTTTTATTTAACAACATCCACCCTTCATTTAATGAAGCTAAAAAAAGATGGCGATGCTTATTCTAAAATAGTTTCGTGGGACTTCACCAAAGAAGCCAAAAATGAGGATGCACCTGATGATGAGCTTACCAAAAGCGGCATGTATATATACCCAGCATTATATCCTTTAAGTAAATCAAAAATGGCCGTTGCATTAGTTTCGAAATGGTCAACAACTTATTCAGGAGGTGAGCGCGAGGAAGAATATGCAAATTTCATGATGATTAATGATGATGGAACATATCAAACAGCATTTAAGAACATTCCATTTTCATCAAGAGAAATGATAAGGGCTTGCTTCACAGAGGAGGATTATGCAAAAAACTCACATTGCCACGATGAAAGCTGGAGCATTTTAAGCCTTAAAATCACCGATGATTCTAAGGAATATTACTCATGGACATTTATCACAAAATCATCTACCTGGCCTGCATTTAAAGATAAAGCATCGACTCAAATAATTATCAATGAGAGTGTTGCTTATCCGTTCCAATCGTAAACGAGTCAAAAGGGTCTCTGCGGGGAAGTATTTCACCCAATGATCCTTTTGCAGAAAGTCATTAACCGATTCTGGCTCTATCTCAAACCGAGGGTTAACCATATCATGTCGGCAACATGACAGAAGAGGTCTGAGATATCCCGACGCTGTACCTTCATCTGACTCGATTAACTTCGCTCCAAGTGAAAACTTCGTGGCATCAGTATAACTGGATGGTAAGTCAGGGGTTGACGGACGGTAACATTAGCTCAAGGTGGCTATCATAACTTAGGTGCGCATAATGTATATTATGTTAAATGCGATTAATGCAGCCTCCACATAATCCCATACATAAAACCTCTCGATAAATCAGCATCTTCAAACTCCCTTCCCCATAGCTCGTATTCGAAAACCGTTCTCTCTAATCACGCCATTTGTTACACGCCTGAATCCGCCTCCGCGCACCATCCGTCTTTTCGGAATAATTACATCGATATCTCTGACTATGCTTAGTGTCTGGAAAACAGATAACACCTACACAAAACCCTTTTCACTTTCCCTTTTGAATACTGGAGGCCTGGCATGAGCAACCAAGGCGAATACCCACGTGACGATCGTGCCGGACATGGCGAAAAGCACGATTTAAGCCTGACCCGTCGCGATCTGATTAAAGTGAGCGCGGCTACTGCGGCAACAGCAGCTATCTATCCTCACTCATCGGCGCTGGCCGCACGAGAAAACGCTACCACGCCTGCCCCTGAAATGTTGCCGTTGACGCTAAAGGTTAACGGCGAAAGCCGTCAGCTTGAGGTCGACAGCCGAACCACGCTTCTGGATGCGCTGCGTGAAAACCTGCATCTGACCGGGACAAAAAAAGGCTGCGACCATGGTCAATGCGGCGCCTGTACGGTGCTGGTTGACGGTCGCCGGCTTAACGCCTGCCTGACGCTTGCCGTAATGCATCAGGATGCGGAGATCACCACGGTTGAAGGACTCGGCTCGCCTGACAACCTTCATCCGATGCAGGCCGCCTTTATCAAGCACGACGGTTTCCAGTGCGGTTACTGCACCTCCGGGCAAATCTGCTCGTCGGTGGCCGTGTTGCAGGAAATAAAGGACGGCATCCCGAGTCACGTCACCCTGGACCTCGTTTCCTCACCGGAAATGAATGCCGATGAGATCCGCGAACGCATGAGCGGCAACATCTGCCGCTGCGGTGCCTATGCCAACATCCTGGCAGCTATCGAAGACGTCGCGGAGGATGTGAAATCATGAAAGCGTTTACCTACGAACGTGTAAACTCCCCCGTCGAAGCGGCAGCCAGCGCGCAGCGTGTGCCCGGCGCAAAATTTATCGCTGGCGGCACCAATTTGCTCGACCTGATGAAGCTGGAAATCGAGACGCCCACCCATCTTATTGACGTGAACGGCCTGGGCCTGGATAAGATCGAAGAGACCGACGACGGCGGACTGCGTATCGGCGCGCTGGTGCGTAACACCGATTTAGCCGCCAACGAGCGGGTGCGTCGTCATTATGCCGTTCTTTCCCGCGCGCTTCTCGCCGGGGCGTCCGGCCAGTTACGCAACCAGGCAACCACGGCTGGAAATCTGCTTCAGCGGACCCGCTGCCCCTACTTCTACGACACCAACCAGCCCTGCAACAAACGGCTGCCCGGCAGCGGCTGCGCCGCGCTTGAGGGATATAGCCGCCAGCTGGCGGTAGTGGGCGCAAGCGAAGCCTGCATTGCTACCCATCCGGGTGACATGCCCGTGGCGATGCGCCTGCTGGATGCGGTCGTCGAAACCGTCACGCCCGAGGGTAAAGAGCGCAAAATCCCCCTCGCCGACTTCTATCGCGCCCCGGGCAAGACTCCGCACATTGAAACCGTTCTCACGCCCGGTGAACTGATCGTCGCCGTCACGCTGCCTGCACCAACCGGCGGAACGCACATTTATCGCAAGGTTCGCGATCGCGCCTCTTATGCGTTTGCCCTGGTCTCCGTTGCCGCCATTGTCCTGCCGGACGGTACGGGCCGCGTGGCGGTGGGCGGCGTGGCGCACAAACCCTGGCGAATCGACGCCGCGGATGCGCAGGTGCCGCACGGCGCGCAGGCGGTCTATGACGCCCTCTTTGCCGACGCGCACCCTACTCCCGAAAACAGTTTTAAACTACTCCTGGCGAAGCGAACGCTTGCCTCCGTACTGTCAGAAGCGAGGGCCGAGGCATGAAATTTGATAAACCCGCAGGTGAAAACCCAATCGATCGGCTCAAGGTTGTTGGCCGTCCACACGATCGTGTCGACGGGCCGCTGAAGACCACGGGCAAAGCGCATTACGCGTACGAATGGCATGAAAACGCGCCGAACGTGGCCTACGGCTATGTGGTGGGTTCCGCCATCGCGAAAGGTCGAATCACCTCGATTGAAACAGAGGCGGCGCAAAAAGCACCGGGCGTGCTGGCGGTCATCACCGCCGCGAATGCCGGGGCGCTGGGCAAAGGTGACAAGAACACCGCCAGACTATTAGCGGGCACCGAGATTGAACACTACCATCAGGCGGTGGCGCTGGTCGTTGCCGAGACCTTCGAGCAGGCCCGCGCGGCGGCGTCGCTGGTACAGGTGCAGTATCGACGCGAGAAAGGCGCTTATTCTCTGGAAGAGGAAAAACCCACGGTCAATCAGCCGCCGGAAGATACGCCCGATAAGGACCTTGGTGATTTTGACGCGGCCTTCGCCGCCGCCGCGGTCAAGCTGGACGCGACCTACACTACGCCCGACCAGAGCCATATGGCGATGGAGCCTCACGCCTCGATGGCCGTGTGGGAAGGCGAAAAGGTTACCGTCTGGACGTCAAATCAGATGATTGACTGGTGTCGCACAGACCTGGCGAAAACCCTCAAGATCCCCACCGATAACGTGCGGATCATCTCGCCGTATATCGGCGGTGGGTTTGGGGGCAAGCTGTTTTTGAGAAGCGACGCGCTGCTGGCCGCCCTCGGCGCCCGTGCCGTCAAACGCGCGGTGAAAGTGATGCTGCCCCGCCCTGTTATCCCAAATAACACCACCCACCGTCCGGCAACGCTCCAGCACGTTCGTATCGGCACCGATAAGCGCGGGAAAATTACCGCGATCTCCCATGAAAGCTGGTCCGGCAACCTGCCCGGCGGCACGCCAGAACCGGCGGTGCAACAATCAGAATTGCTCTACGCGGGAGAACATCGCCATACCGGCGTGCGGCTGGCAACGCTCGATCTCCCTGAGGGGAACTCCATGCGCGCGCCAGGTGAAGCGCCTGGGCTGATGGTGCTGGAAATTGCCATTGACGAACTGGCGGAAAAAGCCGGTATCGACCCGGTCGAGTTCAGGATCCTCAACGATACCCAGGTCGATCCGGCCAACCCGGAGCGCCCTTTCTCCCGTCGCCAGCTGATTGAGTGCCTGCGCACCGGCGCCGATAAGTTCGGCTGGAAACAACGTAACGCCACACCAGGGCAAGTTCGGGACGGCGAATGGCTTGTGGGTATCGGCGTGGCGGCGGGTTTTCGTAATAACCTCGTCGAAAAATCCGGCGCGCGCGTGCATCTCGACGTGAACGGGAACGTGATTGTTGAAACGGACATGACCGATATCGGCACCGGGAGCTACACCATTATTGCCCAGACGGCGGCGGAAATGCTCGGCCTGCCGCTGGAAAACGTCGACGTGCGGCTCGGTGATTCCACGTTCCCGGTATCTGCCGGTTCCGGTGGCCAGTGGGGCGCGAACACGTCCACGGCCGGGGTTTACGCCGCGTGCGTCAAACTGCGCGAAAGCATTGCCGCGCAGCTAGGGTTTGACGCTAATCAGGCTGAGTTTACCGACGGCAAAATCATTGACGGCACGCGCAGCGCCCCGATCGGCGAGGCGGCAAAAAACGGCACGATCACGGCAGAAGACAGCATCGAGTTCGGGGATCTCAGCGAGAAATACCAGCAGTCGACCTTTGCCGGACACTTCATTGAAGTGGGCGTTCATCACGCGACGGGTGAAGTTCGGATACGACGTATGCTCGCGGTGTGCGCGGCGGGACGTATTCTTAACCCGAAAACCGCACGCAGCCAGGTGATTGGCGCTATGACGATGGGCATTGGCGCCGCGCTGATGGAGGAGCTGGCCGTTGACACCCGTCTGGGCTATTTCGTCAATCACGACATGGCGAGCTACGAGGTGCCGGTTCATGCGGATATTCCCGAGCAGGAGGTGATTTTCCTCGATGATACCGATCCGATCTCCTCACCGATGAAAGCCAAAGGCGTCGGCGAGCTGGGCCTGTGCGGGGTCAGCGCCGCGATTGCCAACGCAGTATACAACGCCACGGGCGTCCGGGTCAGGGATTACCCCATCACGCTGGACAAGCTGCTCGCGGCGCTGCCGGAAGTGGTTTAAGGAGAAGCGATGACCGACTCTTTACTGGAGCTGTCTGACGAGAAGCTTTGCACGCCGGAACAGGCGTTTTGCACGGACGACAGCCGGGAAATATTGCGCTTTGCCACCGATGCGATGATGTCCGGTCATGGGGTGGTTCTGGTCACGCTGGTTGAGATCCGCGGCGGCGCGTCGCGCCCGCTCGGGGCGCAGATGGCGGTGCGCGATGATGGCCGCTACTGCGGTTTTGTCTCGGGCGGCTGTGTCGAAGCCGCCGCCGCCTTTGAAGCCCTGGAGGTGATGGAGTCAGGTCAGGATCGCGAGATCAAATACGGCGAAGGATCGCCGTGGTTCGATATCGTCCTGCCCTGCGGTGGGGGAATCACTCTTGCGCTCCACAGGCTGCATTCGCCCCAGCCGTTGCTGAGCGTGCTGAACTGCCTTGAGCAGCGAAAATCGGCGGTATTGCGTTACGATCCGCAGGCGAAGACCCTCTCCTGCATGCCCGGTCACGTTAAGCCCGGCTGGGATCGTGAGTGCTTTAACGTAGTGTTTCAGCCCTGCGTCAGGCTTATCGTCTTTGGGCGTTCTATTGAAGCGCAGGCCACGGCCGCTCTGGCATCAGCCACCGGGTATGACGTACACACCGTCGAGGGTTTTCCGGCCACCAGCACGCCAGACATAGACTCTGACACGGCGGTGGTGCTGCTGAGTCACGACCTCAACCGCGAATTACCCGTGCTTCAGGCCGCTCGCGGGGTGCAACCGTTCTATATTGGCGCGCTGGGCAGCCAGCGCACGCACGCCAAGCGTCAGGAGAAGCTCAGGGAACTGGGCTGGCAGCAAAGCGAGATCGACCGGATCAAAGCGCCGATTGGGATCTTCCCGAAAGCCCGGGATGCGAAGACGCTGGCGCTGTCGGTGCTGGCCGATATCGCCGCCGTGCGTTTAAGGCAGCAGGAGGAATGACGCCCTCCCCCGTGGTCCTGATCCTGGCCGCCGGACGAGGAGAACGGTTCCTCGCCTCCGGCGGCAAAACGCATAAATTAGCCGCCCGGCTTGGCGATAAAAGCGTGCTGGAGCACGTTATCCACGCCGTCGATAGCGCCGGGCTGGCGTGGCATCTGGTCAACCCCGTAGGGGGTACGGGCGGAATGGGCGAGTCAATCTCGCTTGGCGTTCACGCCACCTCAGACGCATCGGGATGGCTGATCCTCCCGGCCGATCTGCCGCTAGTCCAGCCGCACACCTTGCAGCGCGTAGCCGACGCACTTTTGGAAAAGCCTGTCGTGGTTCCCTGTTTTGACCACCAGCAGGGGCATCCGGTGGCGTTTGGTCGGAAATATGGTGAAAAGCTTCGGGCGCTTTACGGCGACACGGGCGCGCGCCAGATTGTGAAAGACGCACGCCAGCGTGGGGACGTTACGGATCTCATGCTCGCGGATCGGGGGATTACGCAGGATATCGATACGCTCGCAGACCTGGAGGCGGCGCGACGTTCATTTTTGAAATACTAAAGCGTGCAGCCCGAAAGATATCGCAAAGAGTGTTAATGACAAACAATCGCTGGCCTGTCAGGATTTTACGATTCAAACCGGAGATGCCATGAACACTATCATTGATCTTTTCAACGACCATAAAAGCGAGCGTAGCTTTACCGATAAAGCCATTGATGACGTCACGCTTGAACGAATTATCAGTACCGCCTACCGCGCACCGACCTCTGTCCATTCTCAGCAGGTCTCGGTTATTGTTACGCGTGATGCACAAAAACGTGCGCAGATTTCGCAAATCGCGGGCGGCCAGCCGTGGATTGCCAAAGCACCGGTGTTTATCACCTTCGTGCTGGATATGTATAAAACGCAGGTGGGCATGAAGCTCGCCGGAAACGAACAGGTCGCGCACCAGAGCATCGAAAGTATCGTAGCAGGTGCGACGGACGTGGGTATCGCGCTTGGCTCGGTGATGGCGGCAGCCCGCTCTGAAGGGTTGGGAATCGTGCCGATTGGCGGTATTCGCTTACATCCCGAGGCGATGATTGAACTGCTCAACCTGCCGGAAAACACCTTCCCGGTCGCAGGCGTGGTGATTGGCCACGTTGATGTTCCTTCCCATCACAAACCGCGTCTTCCGCTCGACACCTTCCGTCACGACGAAGCCTATGTTGCTGATGGGCTGGAAGAGAAAATCGGGCACTACAATCAGCAGATGACCGATCACTGGCAATCCATCAACCGTAACGACGGTGAGACCTGGAGCGAAAGCGTGAGCGGGTACTACAAGCACATCTACTTCCCGGACGTCCTCCCTGCGCTACTTAAGCAAGGCTTCGGCGTGGATAAATAAGCGTTTACGCCAGGCAATACCTGGCGTTTGTTTCAAAAGCAGTGGAAAACTAACATTTCACTGATGACTGAATGTCCTCTACTTCATTAACTTTGTTTTTATAGAAACGTCCCATCTGATAAACATAATCACGATGAAATTGCATATAACGCTGCTGACTTTTATTGAGCTTGCCGATATTCACCGGTAATTCAATATTCCAGGTTTTTAAAATCTCCTGAGTACATTCATCAAAGCAAACCAGCTCACCTTTTGGGTCGAAGGTTATCCATCCATGATCAAATAACCGGTCAATGTGAGGAGCCAGCCATAGCCCATTATTTCCGTCGAGACACTCGTTTTGCGTTTCACAGTCTCGCCAGGGCTTAATGTGGCTTGCGGTCAGGAATCGCTTGTCACTCACGTGCGTTACCCGGCATGCTTTCTCAACCTCTGCAAGTTTTCGTCTATAAATGCCATGACCAAACCGGGCTTTGATCAACTGTACCCGGATGGTTTTTTCTAATTCATCATCGTCGGCGATTTCTTGTTCGCGCTCTTCTTCCTTCTGAGCAATCCTGCTGGCAAGATCGACGTCAGCCTCTTTATCTCTATTTCGCCAGACCTCAACCAACGGCGACAGATAAAAATCGATATCCTTTGTCCCGAGTGATTTCTCCATCCGCTGGCGAATAGCCATCAACTTCTTATCAACCTCGATTAACTGCATTTTGCGCAGAGCGCTAACAGCAACATTATCGAACGCACTAACTATCTTCAGGCGATGGACACCGCTGGCGATGCGCTCAAAATCGTCAGGAAAAAGAAGAAACAGAAGTATGTGTCGCAGCTGTCTGCGGCTTTGGGCTCTTTCCTCTAGCCACTGTGCCAGTCGCCATCCATCGCTAAGCAGTCGTTTTCGTTGCGGCTCAGGTAACGCGATAATTCCTTTGGTTATATCAATCAGATAAGCCATTTCTCGCCATCGGTTTGTATTATAGCTAACACCCGTTCTGGCATAGCCCGCGAGGGCTTTCTCTGACAAAAGCGCGTGATCTGGATGAAGGCTACGGCCTGACCATTCCCATACCGTAATCACGTTATTAACTTTCGTTTTTCGGCTCACGTTCAGTGAAGGCAAAGAGAGAAGCCAGAGCATTTCAGCGGCAAGACAAAGAACATCCGGATGCTTCGTACCAAGCTGTTCTTTAAGTTTCTCAAAAAAAGTATTATCTCCTTCATCAGGATTATTAACAAACAGCTTCTCGATGAGAGTCAGGTTTTTGGGCGTCCATAGCTGGCGTTCGCTAAATACAGACCCATTGTTTAATAAACACGCTTTTTTCCAGTGATTTGCTGCATGTAATAAAGGGGGTAGATCGTGCTTACCAATAAAACGACTCATAGCTAACTCCTTCATATTATTATTTTTCACGCTGATAAAAGCACAGTAGTTAGCCATTTTCTACTACCCATTATCACGGTTTTACCCTACATGGATAAACACGCGCATTTACATTGCCGCCCTCCCACCTTTCTTGTAACCTTTGACCGCTTAATCCTTACCAAAAACAAGAGATAACCGGACGCAACATGACAGCACATACTTCTAAGGATCCTTTACATGGCGTAACGCTGGAGATGCAAGTCAACGCGCTGGTTGCCCGCTATGGCTGGGATGAACTGAGTAAGCGAATCAAGATTAACTGCTTTAAAAACGATCCAAGCGTCAAATCGAGTCTAAAATTCTTACGCAGGACTCCCTGGGCGCGTGCAGAAGTGGAAGCGTTATATCTGGATTCTCTGGAAGACAGTGCCGCCGATGAAACGGATGTTCCCGCCTTTAACCCCTGGGCAAATAGTCGGTTTACTAAGAGCTAATAAATCAATGTCACGACACGTAAAAAGGACTGGTGCGCTCGTTGGCTGCGCGCTTTTACTTGTTAGTTGCGCTTCAAAACCACCCAAATCAGTCGTCACCCCTCTGCCGCCGGTGAGTCTACCCGGCCAGCAGACTAACGAACCGATGCGCGGCATCTGGCTGGCGACAGTTTCGCGCCTCGACTGGCCTCCCGTGTCATCCGTGAACGTCAGCAGCCCTGACGTGCGTATTAACCTGCAAAAGCAGGCGCTGAAGGACAAGCTCGATAATCTCAAAAGCCTCGGCATTAACACCGTCTTCTTCCAGGTCAAGCCCGACGCTACCGCGCTGTGGGCGTCTAAAATCCTGCCGTGGTCAGATATGATGACGGGCACGATTGGCGAGTATCCGGGTTACGATCCGCTGCAATTTATGCTTGATGAAGCGCACAGGCGCGGGATGAAGGTTCACGCCTGGTTCAACCCTTACCGCGTATCAACCAACATCAAGCCGTCGACCGTCGCCGCACTCAACAGAACGCTCTACCAGCATCCGTCCAGCGTCTATGTGCAACATCCTGAATGGATACGCACCTCGGGCGATCGGTTTGTGCTCGACCCGGGGATCCCGGAGGTGCGCGACTGGATAACCGCGGTCGTGACCGAGGTCGTCGCCAACTACGCGATAGACGGCGTCCAGTTTGATGACTACTTCTATACCGAAACGCGCGGTTCAGCGCTGAACGACAACCAGACCTTCCGGCGTTACGGCGCGGGGTTTGCCTCTAAGGCTGACTGGCGCAGACACAATACGCAGCAGCTGATTGCGCAGGTTTCTAAAGCGATCAAACAGCAAAAACCCAACGTTGAGTTTGGCGTCAGCCCGGCGGGCGTCTGGCGAAACCGTTCGTTCGATCCCGCCGGGTCAGACACGCGCGGCGCAGCGGCTTACGACGAGTCTTTCGCGGATACGCGTCAGTGGGTGCAGCAGGGCCTGCTGGACTACATTGCGCCACAAATTTACTGGCCCTTCTCCCGCAGCGCGGCGCGTTATGACGTGCTGACAAAATGGTGGGCTGACGTGGTGAAACCGACGCACACGCGGCTGTATATCGGCATTGCGTTCTATAAGGTGGGCGAGCCGTCCAAAATGGAGCCGGACTGGACGATGAACGGCGGCGTGCCGGAGCTGAAAAAGCAGCTGGATTTGAACGAGTCCCTGCCTGGCGTGAGCGGCACCATCCTCTTCCGCGAAGATTACCTCAATAAGCCGCAGACGCAGGACGCGGTAAGCTACCTCAGAAACCGCTGGGGCAGCTAAACAGACGGGCAGAAACGCACTGTTTCTGCCCTTTTTTCTCAGGGTTTCGGCCCAAACATCTCCGTTAACTGTTTCTCGTCCGGTTTCCCTACTACCTGCCGAAGCTCGCTTTGCGCGTTCAGATAATAGATCGCGGGCGTGGCGTTCGCCCCCAGCGAGTCCATCAGCTTCTGATGCTGCTGTAAAATGGCGAAGGTCGAGCGCGGCGTTTCGCCCGGGTTTTTCGGCAGCGTTTTACCGCCGGAAAGCTCATACTTCCGCCAGGCGCTTACCGGATCTTTCGCGTTCAGAATAGCCGACGCATAGGGCCCGCTTTGCGGGTTGAGGAAGGCCACCAGCAGCGTGTTGAGCTGCACTTTTCCGGCCTTAACCCAGGGCTGCGCCTCGGACCAGAAGGCTTTGCAGTACGGGCAGAACGGATCGGCAAACACAAACACTTTGCGCGGCGCGTTGTCTGCGCCCTCTTTCAGCGGATGCGCGGCGTTAAGCGATTTCCACATCTCCCTGCCCAGCGGAATATAAATCTCTTTCTGGAAAACCGCTTCGCTCAGGTTCTTACCCTTGTCGTCATACAGATAGCCGGAGATCACATGCCTGCCGTCGGGCGTTAAAAACAGCGTAACGCCCATATCCTGATACTGTCCCAGCCATGCGGGGGCCCCGCCGGGCGCGTCGATCTTCTTAACGATCTTAATACCCTGCTGTTCGCCAAAATTTTTAATCACATCAGGCACCGCCTCTGCCGATATGGCGCGTCCCGCTATTGCCAGCAGGGAAAGTAACAGTAATTTTTTCATCTTCATCTCCATAATGAACGGGGCCTGATTTTTCAGCGCATGACGACCATATCATTAAAACGAATGAATGAAAAAAAGGCCCCTTCCGGAGCCTTTCACTTTTTACGCCCGGGCGGGCAGGCTAAAACTCGAAATACTCCGGGTAAGATGCTGCGCCTGTTCCTCCAGCGAGGCGGCCGCAGCGGCGGACTGCTGCACCAGGGCGGCGTTCTGCTGCGTCACGCCATCCATCTCGGTTACCGCCTGTCCAACCTGGCCGATGCCGCGGCTTTGCTCTTCCGAGGCCACCGAGATCTGCTCCATCAGCGTATTCACTTTATTCACCGACGTGATGATCGCATTGATAACATCCCCGGAACGGTTAACCAGCTCGGCACCGTTTTTCACGCTCATAACGGACTGGGCAATCAGGTTTTCGATATCCTTCGCGGCTACAGCGCTTTTCTGCGCCAGGGTGCGCACTTCACTCGCGACGACCGCAAATCCACGCCCCTGCGTACCGGCGCGGGCCGCTTCGACGGCAGCGTTCAGCGCCAGAATAT
>NZ_JAKCMV010000044.1 GCF_021440515.1 Enterobacter asburiae
AAGTTGGAGTCATTACCCATTGTTTAAATGCATAACAATTCGCTGACTGAATATAAATAAAATTTATTTATTGCGCATCACATTTTTATTCAGCGCACTTTCTCGAAAATATAAAAGGTGTTATTTTTCGTCGTGAATTAAGTCATCTTCGGAATCAAACCATGAACGCATTTAGCTATTTACAGCGTCTGGGCAAAGCCCTGATGTTGCCTATCGCGACCTTACCGGTGGCGGCGATATTATTACGTCTGGGCCAGCCCGACGTGTTCAACATTCCCTTCATCGCCAGCGCCGGGGGCGGTATTTTTGATAGCCTGCCGCTATTGTTTGCGCTGGGTATCGCCATTGGTCTGGCAAAAGATAACGCCGGGGCGGCAGCGCTGGCCGGGGCCGTCGGCTTCCTGGTACTGACCAAAGCCACGGCGGTGATCAACTCGTCGATTAACATGTCGTTTTTTGCCGGGATCATCGCCGGCGTGGTCGCGGGCCACTGCTACAACCGCTTCTCAAACACTAAACTGCCTGACTTCCTTGCCTTCTTCGCGGGCAAGCGTCTGGTGCCGATTATGACCGGGCTTATCTGCCTGTTCATCGCCTGGATTTGCGGCTACGTGTGGCCTTCCGTGCAGCACGGCATTGATACCTTCAGCCTGCTGGTGTCGCGCAGCGGCGAGCCGGGCTGGTTTATCTACGGCGTGCTCAACCGCGCGTTGATTCCGTTTGGCCTGCATTACATTCTGCACTCGGTCTTCTGGTTTAGCCTCGGCGACTGCCTGAAGGTCACCTACGATGCTGCCAGCGCCGTTCACAACATCTGCCTGGCGCCGGACGTGGTGAAGGGGCTGGTGGTAGGCGGCGCGGTGCCGGGCATTGAGGGCTCCAGCATTACCCAGATTGCTGCCGACCTGACCCGTGGCGATCTGAACCGCTTCTTCGCGGGCGATCCTCATGCGGGCGTGTACATGGCGTGGGCCTATCCGATCTTTATGGGCGGTCTGCCGGGCGCTGCGCTGGCGATGTATTTCGCTGCGCCGAAAGCCCGTCGCGCGGCCGTAGGCGGAATGCTGCTCTCGGTTGCCCTGACGGCGTTCCTGACCGGGATCACCGAGCCAATCGAGTTCTCATTCCTGTTCCTGGCCCCTGCCCTGTATGCCCTTCATGCGGTGCTGGCGGGCGTGAGCATGGTGATTGCGAACAGCTTGGGCGTGCTGCACGGCTTTGGCTTCTCGGCGGGTCTTATCGACTTTGTGCTGAACTGGGGCCTTGCCACGAAGCCCTGGATCCTTATCCCGCTGATTGCCCTGTTCTTCGTGATTTACTTTGTGGTATTCAGCGTTGCTATTCGGGTCTTTAAACTCAAAACGCCGGGCCGTGAAGACGACGACACGGTGACCGGCGAGTCTGACGATCAGAGCGAAGCCATTGCGCAGTACATCGCCGCGCTGGGCGGTAAGGAAAACCTGAAGATTGTCGATGCGTGTATCACCCGCCTGCGTTTAACGCTCGCGGATAACAGCGTGCTGGATGAACCGGCGCTGAAGGCGCTGGGCGCAAAAGGGATCCTGAGAATGGGGCCCCAGAATGCACAGGTGATCCTGGGGCCGCAGGCGGAGAGTATTGCGCTAAAGATCAGGGCGCAGCTTGATCGCTAGTCATCTACTTTTCCCTCTCCTTTTGGGAGAGGATTCCGCGGAATGAATGTTGGCACGAAACCATTCCCTCGCCCCTTCGGGGAGAGGGTTAGGGTGAGGGGAATATACGGCTGTCGTGGTCATTCCGTTCACCTCACGTTCCTTGCTCCTCTGTCATTACAACACTTGTGAACGTGCCATGGGGGCTCGCCGCCGCCCCCCTGGCAACCCGGGCTCCCGGCAAGAAAATCGCCGCTTCGCGGTGCCCTCAGCTTATTCCTTCATGCTATCGGGTCGGGCACCAGCCTGCATCCATGCAGGCTATGCCCTCTCGGCGCGTCCATGCGCCTCGCCCCGGCATTACGGAAACGCTTCGGCGATTTACAGCCGGACCAGGGTGTCGCTGTAACTCTTTTATCCACAGAAAAAATTCTCATCGCTTTGTGGAAGAAATTACTGGAGATCTCTCTCCCTTTGGGAAAGGGTTAGGTTAAAAACCGGAACACTTCCCTCAACCCACCCTTATTTATTCCGCAAAACGCCTTACACTCTCAGCATCCTTTTCCGAACGGACTGCTCCCATGCGCCAGCTGCAAAAAATCCGCCAGTATCAACGGCTTTACCAGCACTACGGTGCCGACCCCAAACTCACCACCATTGCCGAGGTCGCCGAGGTGGCGCTGTGCAGCGAACGTCACGCGCGTACTCTGCTCCGCCAGCTTGCCCAGAGCGGATGGCTCAGCTGGAGCGCGCAGCCGGGGCGCGGGCATCGCGCTACCCTGCACTGTATCGCCACTACCAGCGAGCTCAGCGCGCCGCTGATGCACAGCTGTCTGGAGAAAGGAGATTACCAGAGCGCGTTGCAGCTGGCGGATGGCGATCCGGCGAGCCTGCATCACATCATCACCCCTTTTCTCGGCGGTAAGTGGCTCAAACACCAGCCGACCCTGCGTATTCCCTGGTATCGACCGCTGACCTCGCTTCACCCGGCGTTGCAGCGCCGTCGCGCCGAACAGCATATTATCTGCGCGGTACACGCCGGGCTGACGCGCTACGTGCCGGGTGAACCGCAGCCTGTACCGGATTTGGCGCACCACTGGGAGGCCAGCGATAACAACCTCTGCTGGCAGTTTTATCTGCGCAGCGGCGCGCACTGGCACAACGGCCAGGCCATCAGCGATGAAGATATTCTGACGGCGCTCCAGCAGGTGCTGGCCGATCCGGCGCGTAACGCCGGTCTGAAGCATGTTCGTCAGGCGTCGCTTGTCGCCCCCTGGTGTCTGGAAATCGCCTTAGACACGCCGGATGCCATGCTGGCGCATCGTCTGGCGCACCACGTCTGCCGCCTTCCCCATCCGCAGCTGCCGGAAATCGGCGCCGGGCCGTTTGCCATCGCCCGCCACCATTCGCACTACCTGCGCCTGGAGCGTCAGCCGTGGTACTTTGCCGCGCACCCGCTTTTACACGCGATAGAGTTCTGGCGTACCCGCGCGGAGGCGCATAAACCGGCCTGGATCACCGTCGGCAAAGGAAAAAACGCGCAGGAAGCGGTGACCTCAACCAGCGGCGGCTTCGCGTGGCTGATGGTCAGCGCCGCCCTCTCCCGGCCTCTCGCCGCCTGGCTGCGTCAGGAGATCGCCCAAACCTGCACGCGCTACTTTTCACACCGCGACGATCTGCACACGCAGACCGAAGTGCTTCCCGGCCTGAAGACGCCGCAGCTTCCCGCCGCTGCCCCGGTTGCGCTGCCCGACGCGCTGACGCTGGTCTGTTGCCACACCTCTGAGCTGCGCGAGCTGGCCGACCTGTTGCAGACCACGCTCAAAAAGCAGAGCTGCGAGCTTAAAATTGAGTGGAAAGATCGCGACGCGTGGCACGCGCCCGGCGCGCTGGCGCAGGCGGATCTGCTGCTGGGGGATTACGTGGCGGGCGAGCTGCCGGGCTTTGCGCTGGCGGAGTGGTTTAGCGATGAACCGGCGTGGGCGAGCGCGTTAGGCGACTCGCTCTGGCAGAAAGAGAAGCAGACGCTGATGGCGTATTGCGCCAGCGAAGCGAGCCTGAACCAGAGTCTGGCCCCCTTCTTTCAGCGGCTGCTTGAGCGCGGCGCGTGTACGCCGCTCTTTCACTATCGCTATCGGATTAACACCGTGGAGAACGTGCAGGATATCGTCCTGACCGCAGGCGGCTGGCTCGATTTCACCCGCGCCTGGCTACCGGCTCAGGCGCGCACCACCAGCGCGTCGTAGCCACGCCAGCGGTAGTTGATCATTGAGATCAGCCAGCAGGCGACAAACAGCCCGACCACCACAAAACCGGCGTTGCCGAGGTTGTCGTTTACCGCGCCAATCACGTCCCAGACGCCGCCGCTGAGAGCGAATTTATCCATCAGCAGCCCCAGCGCTTCCAGCCCGCCGATAAACAGGGCCACCACCACAGAGGTGCCGGTGATGGTCATGTTGTAATAGAGCTTGCGCTGCGGTTTGTTGAAGGCCCAGCCGTAAGCGCCCACCATCAGCAGGTTATCCAGGGTATCGACCAGCGCCATGCCGCTGGCGAACAAGGCTGGGAAGATCATGATCGACCACACCGACATGCCGCTGGAGGCGCTGGCGGCGGAGATCCCCAGCACGCCGATTTCGGTCGCGGTATCAAACCCGAGGCCAAACAGGAAACCGACCAGGTACATCTGCCAGCTTTTGTTGACCAGGCGGAAGGTGGTGCCAAACAGCCAGTTCATCACTCCGCCCTGCACCGGAAGATCCACCTCCGCGTTCGCCGTGCGGCCCTTTTTCAGCGCCTGGAAATTACGCCAGACGCCGCGCAAAATCATCATGTTGACCAGCGCCATCGCCAGCAGGAAGGTGGCGGAAACCGCCGTGCCGATCAGGCTGCCGGTTTCATGAAACCACGCCATGTTCTTCTGAAACGCGGTCGCGGTGGCGGCAATCGCGACGGAGGCCAGCACCACGATGGTGGAGTGTCCGAGCGAGAACCACGCCCCCACGCCGGACGGTCGTTTTCCCTGCTGCATCATTTTTCGCGTCACGGTATCGATGGCCGCAATGTGGTCGGCGTCGACCGCGTGGCGCAGCCCGTAGCACCAGGCCAGCAGGCTTGCCGCCATCAGCGCCGTACTGCCGCTGAAGGTTTGCCACGCCCAGCCCCAGGCGAGCAGGTTTGCCATTACCAGAGCCAGCAGCAACAGCGCTGCACGAGGTTCATTGCGTAAGAGTCGTAACATTTTAAGTCCTTTGTGAACATGACCGGGCGGCAGCCACAACCGCCTGCCCGAAGGAAATAGCCCCGTCGCCCGCGGGCAGGCGAGAGGGAAAAAGAAGAGTAAAATCAGAAAGATAATGACCAAGGCGCGCGCGCAGCAGGCGGTTATGCATCACGCCGCCGCTACAGCACACCGTCGTAATCGATAAGCGCCGGGCGTGGCGGGCGGCAAGTTCAGCAAGCCCTTTTGCCAGCGCGTCATGAAACGCCCAGGCGCGCTCGGCGGGGGTCGCCCGCCAGTCCAGCCACTGCTGCCAGAACAGCGCGAGGTTCTCCACCGACAGCGTGACCGGATGGTCAACGCCCGCGCACTGCGCCGCCAGCGCCTCAAGCCGACAGGCCGCTTCGCCTTCATAGCCCTGCGCGTCCGGGCAGAGATCCAGCGCGCAGGCCACCGCGTCGAACAGCCGTCCGCAGGAGGAGGCCAGCGGCGCGTTAAGCCCGCGCGACACCGCCGTCGCCAGCAGTTGCCACGGCTTATCCTGCACGGGCTGCGCGTCGGGGCGCTGCTGCCAGTCAGGCACAAAGGCCAGGCAATGGGCGAGCAGATTGCGCCACGGCTGCGTTGCCGCCAGATCGCCGCCCGGCAGCGCCACGGCGGGCAGCCCGCCGAGGTGCTCGCAGTCGCGATAGCTCACCCACAGGCACTCCCCGCCCCACAGCGCGCCGTTTTCGCCCATGCCGATCCCGTCCAGCGTCAGGGCGATTACCTCGCCGCCGTCGAGCGGCCAGCCGTTTTCCGCCATACAGGCCGCCGCGTGGGCGTGGTGATGCAGCACGGTCTGCACGGGGAGCGCCTGCTGTGCCGCCCACTCACGGGCGCGGTAGCCCGGATGGGCATCGCACACCACGCTTTCAGGCGTGAAGGCATAGATCTGCTGCATCACCGCCAGCGCGCCGCGCCACTGCTGCTCGACCCCGTCATCGCTTAAATCGCCAAAATGCTGGCTCAGCACCGCCTTATCGCCACGCACCAGGCAGAAGGTGTTTTTCATCTCGGCGCCCAGACACAGCATAGCGGGGATATCACGAAATCCGGGCGGCAGCGCGATGGCGTCCGGGACAAAACCCCGGGCGCGGCGCAGCATCGCCCCATTTTCCTCGACAACGGAATCGTCCATGCGCTGCACGATATCGCGGTTATGCAGCAAGAAACCGTCGGCGATATCCCGCAGCTCCGCCAGCGCCTGCGCGTTGGTGAGGGCGGGCGGTTTGCCGCTGAGATTGCCGGAGGTCATCACCAGCGGGCGCTGGACGTCGTCCAGAAGCAGGTGCTGCAACGGGTTCGCCGGGAGCATCACGCCGATGCGATCCAGACCCGGCGCAATGGCGTCCGGCAGCGCGGGCAGCCAGGCTTTCGGCGTGAGCACCACGGGAGCCGCAGGGGATCGCAGCAGTTTATTAATCGCCTCCGGCAGGCCGTCAGCATCTGAAAGCATCACCGCCAGCGGTTTTGTCGGGCGCCCCTTTCGCTCCCGCAGACGCGCCACCGCGAGCGGGTTTTGCGCGTCGCAGGCCAGGTGAAAACCGCCGAGGCCTTTGATAGCGACAATGCCGCCGTTTTGCAGCATCGTCACCGCCTCGCGCAGCGCCGCCTCCCCCGCGGCATGAACCTCACCCGCAATCCACGTCAGCCGTGGCCCGCAGTCCGGGCAGGCCACCGGCTGGGCGTGAAAACGACGGTCGGCGGGGTCCCGGTACTCCGTATCGCAGGGCGGACAAAGCGGGAACGGCGCCATTGAGGTCGCCGGGCGGTCGTAGGGCATGGCGCGAATGATGGTAAAGCGCGGGCCGCAGTGGGTGCAGTTGATAAACGGATAGCGGTAGCGGCGCTCGCGCGGGTCGCGCATCTCCGCCAGGCACGCCGGGCAGGTGGCGGCGTCGGGCACAATCTGGGTGTCCATCGCCCCGCCCGCGCTGTGGCGAATGGTGAAATCGTTCGGCAGCGTCGCCCAGGTGAACGGCGCGGTTTCAACGTCGTCAATGCGTGCCAGAGGTGGGCAGTCCTGGCGCAGCCTTGCGGTAAAACGCTCCCCATTACCCGCAAGGCGCACCAGCACGCCCTGACCGTCATTGCAGACATCGCCCGTTAACCCAAGCCGGTGCGCCAGCTGCCAGACGAAGGGACGAAACCCCACGCCCTGCACCTTGCCGCGCACCCGCAGCTGCACGCCGTGACCGCTCATCAGTCAGAACAGCATGGATGACGAAGTGTCGAACGCCGCGCGACGACGTTTTTCAGCGCTCATCTGTTCGAGCTTGTCGCGATCCACGCACACCAGCGCGTGCGTCGGACAGGCGTCCATGCAGGCCGGGCCGGATTCGCGGTGGTAGCAGAGATCGCACTTGTTGGCTTCGGCCTTTTCCGCCCGCACGCTCAGCCCCATGCCGCTTTGACGAACAACCGGGCGAACGACGACCTCCATCGCACCGTAGGGGCAGGCCACCACGCAGGTTTTGCAGCCGATGCAGCGCTCCTGCATGACGTGCACGAAGCCTTTTTCGCGCCTGATGGCGCCGTTAGGACAGACGTTGGCGCACGGCGCGTCTTCGCACTGGCGGCAAATGGCGGCGGTTGAGATATTCACGCCCTTGATGACGTGAATGCGCGGCAGGAAGGAGTCCGGGGTGAGCGAGGCGCAATCCTGCTCGGCCTGATGGGACACCACGCACGCCACTTCACAGGTACGGCAACCAATGCACTTACTGGCATCGGCCATAATAAAACGGTTCATCTGCTTCTCCAGCATAACAGTCATGCGCGGAGACATTCATAAACCGTGCCAGTTTTTAAATTATTGATTTAGCAAAGATTACAGAATAATGCGGCGCTGTCATCGACAGAAGTGACGATGACAGCTGTCGACGTCAACGGTGCGGGCCGTCAACGACCGAGTCGCGCAGGATCAGCTCGCCGGAGAAGGTCTGCTGATATTTGAACTCGCCGCCGTCGAGCATAAAGATCAGGCGGCTGATGGTCTCTTTGATCATCTCCGTCACCGGCACGCGCACGCTGGAGAGCGACGGCACCATGTACGGCGCGATGGCGACATCGTCAAATCCCACCACCGACACCGCATCCGGCGTGGCGATGCCGCTCTCGTGAAGCTGCTTCATCGCGCCAATCGCCATGTCGTCATTACTCGCCACCAGCGCCGTAAAGGTTGCGCCGCGCGACAGCAGCTCCGTCACCGCCGCCGCGCCGCTGGCCGGGTTCCATTTCCCCTGGGCGATCAGTTCCCCGCGCAGCGGGATGGCGTGCCGGGCCAGCGCCGCCTTGTAGCCGGAAAGACGTTCGATGCCGGTCGGGGAATCGAGCGAGCCGGTGATAAACGCGATATCGCGATGGCCTTTGGCGATCAGCTGCTCCACCGCCGCCATGCAGGAGGCGTTATGATCGGACCAGACGCTGTGGCTGCCGTTTTTGCGCAGGCGGCGGTTGAGCACCATGATCGGCTGCTCACACTTTTCGACGATCTCGTCCATCTCCTCCACGCTCAAAAAGCGCGGGTAGATGATCACCGCGTCGCAGCGCATGTCGAGCAGATACTGGATCGCCTCGCGCTCCTCGTCGGCGCTGTGCTTGCCGTCCGCGAGGATCAGCTGCCGCCCTTTTTCTTCGGTCATCCGCGCGGCGTGGAACAGCAGCTCGCTGAAGTACACCCCGTGATAGAGGGTGTTGGTCACCACCAGCCCGAGGGTCTGGGTGCGTTTGGTCGCCAGGTTACGCGCCAGCAAATTGGGCCGATAGCCGCTCTCTTCAATCGCCTGATAAACCCGGTCTTTGGTCTCCTGGCTCACGTAACCATTTCCCGACAGCACCCGGGACACCGTCGCTTTCGAGACGCCCGCGCGCTTCGCCACTTCCAGCATCGTGGTCATGTTGTTATTCCCTCTGAATCTGATGGTGCGCAGTGTACTGCACCGCAGAAAAATTGTCCTCGCGGCGATATCACGCTTTGAATGGCCCTAAGCGATCGCCATCACACTTCTGAAAAATGCCTAAAAATCCATCTTGTTTCACTCTTAGAAACTCATGATGATTATGTGGAACCGGTTTCCTACATATTCTCACAACGACAACAGGTACACTCCGATGGCCAAAAATTATGCCGCGCTGGCGAACGACGTTGTCAGCGCGCTGGGCGGTAAAAACAACATCGTCGCCGTCACCCACTGCATGACGCGTCTGCGCTTCGTCCTGAAAGACGAGAGCCTGACCGACGCCCCGCGCCTGAAAAGCATCAGCGGCGTGCTCGGCGTGGTGCGTAACGACAACCAGTGCCAGGTGATTATTGGCAATACCGTTTCCCAGGCGTATCGCGAGGTGGTAAGCCTGCTGCCTGCAAACCTGCAACCTGCCGTACCGGAAGGCCCGCAGAAGCTGACGCTGCGCCGCATCGGTGCGGGGATCCTGGACGCGCTGATCGGCACCATGTCCCCGCTGATCCCGGCGATCATCGGCGGCTCGATGGTCAAGCTGCTGGCGATGATCCTGGAGATGACCGGGGTGCTGGAAAAAGGCGCGCCGACGCTCACCATTCTGACGGTCATTGGCGACGGGGCGTTCTTCTTCCTGCCGCTGATGGTGGCGGCCTCGGCGGCGGTGAAATTCAAAACCAACATGTCGCTGGCGATTGCCATTGCGGGCGTGCTGGTGCATCCGAGCTTTATCGAGCTGATGGCGAAAGCCGCTCAGGGCGAGCACGTTGAGTTCGCCTTTATTCCGGTCACCGCCGTGAAATACACCTACACGGTGATCCCGGCGCTGGTGATGACCTGGTGCCTGTCTTATATCGAGCGCTGGGTCGATAAGATCACGCCTGCCGTGACCAAAAACTTCCTGAAGCCGATGCTGATCGTGCTGATTGCCGCCCCGCTCGCCATCGTGCTGATCGGGCCGCTGGGGATCTGGATCGGTAGCGCCATCTCCGCGCTGGTCTACACCATTCACGGCTATCTGGGCTGGCTGTCGGTCGCCATCATGGGCGCGCTGTGGCCGCTGCTGGTGATGACCGGGATGCACCGCGTCTTTACGCCGACCATCATCCAGACCATTGCCGAAACCGGCAAAGAGGGGATGGTGATGCCGTCAGAAATCGGCGCCAACCTGTCGCTCGGCGGCTCGTCGCTGGCGGTGGCGTGGAAAACCAAAAACCCGGAGCTGCGCCAGACGGCGCTCGCGGCGGCGGCCTCGGCCATCATGGCGGGGATCTCTGAACCGGCGCTCTACGGCGTGGCGGTGCGTCTGAAGCGACCGCTCATCGCAAGTCTTATCAGCGGCTTTATCTGCGGCGCGGTGGCCGGTATTGCGGGCCTTGCCAGCCATTCGATGGCGGCACCGGGGCTGTTTACCAGCGTGCAGTTCTTCGACCCGGCTAATCCGATGACCATCGTCTGGGTGTTTGGCGTGATGGCGCTGGCGGTGGTGCTGTCGTTTGTTCTGACGCTGATACTCGGATTTGAAGATATCCCGGTTGAGGACGATGCTGAAAAGGCCCGCGCCCTGCACACCGCGCCGGTTCAGGCCAACGCCGCACAAGCATAAATTTTATAGCGAGGTAAACATGTCTGTTTTTCCACAAGGATTTTTATGGGGCGGCGCGCTTGCCGCTAACCAGAGTGAAGGCGCATACCGCGAGGGCGGCAAAGGGCTGACGACGGTCGACATGATCCCCCACGGCGCAAACCGTCTGGCGGTGAAGCTCGGTAAGGAAAAACGTTTTGCGCTGCGCGACGACGAGTTTTACCCAAGCCACGAGGCGATTGATTTTTACCATCGCTATAAAGAAGACATCGCCCTGATGGCGGAGATGGGCTTTACGGTGTTTCGCACCTCGATTGCCTGGAGCCGCCTCTACCCGAACGGCGACGAGCCGCTGCCGAATAAAGAAGGCATCGCCTTTTATCGCGCGGTGTTCGAGGAGTGCAAAAAATACAACATCGAGCCGCTGGTGACGCTGTGCCACTTCGACGTGCCGATGCATCTGGTGACAGAGTACGGCTCGTGGCGCAACCGCAGGATGGTCGACTTCTTCGCCCGCTACGCCCGCACCTGCTTTGTGGAATTTGACGGGCTGGTGAAGTACTGGCTGACCTTCAACGAGATCAACATCATGCTGCATAGCCCGTTCTCGGGCGCCGGGCTGGTGTTCGAAGAGGGTGAGAACGAGGATCAGGTGAAGTATCAGGCCGCGCACCACGAGCTGGTGGCAAGCGCGCTGGCGACCAAAATCGCCCACGAGGTGAACCCGGAAAACCAGGTCGGCTGTATGCTGGCGGGCGGCAATTTCTACCCGTACTCCTGCAAGCCGGAAGACGTGTGGATGGCGCTGGAGAAAGATCGCGAGAACCTGTTCTTTATCGATGTGCAGGCGCGCGGCCGCTATCCGGCCTACTCCGCCCGCGTGTTCCGCGAGAAAGGCGTGGTGATTGTGAAAGATCCCGGCGACGATGAGCTGCTAAAAAATACCGTCGATTTTGTCTCGTTCAGCTATTACGCCTCGCGCTGCGCCTCGGCGGACATGAACGCGGGCAACACCAGCGCGGCGAATATCGTGAAGTCCCTGCGTAACCCGCACATTCAGGTGAGCGAATGGGGCTGGGGGATTGACCCGCTCGGCCTGCGCATCACCATGAACATGATGTACGACCGCTACCAGAAGCCGCTGTTCCTGGTAGAAAACGGGCTCGGCGCGAAGGACGTTGTTGAAGCCAACGGCGAGATCAACGACGACTACCGCATCACCTATCTGCGCGAGCACATCCGCGCGATGGGCGATGCGATTGAGGACGGCGTGCCGCTGATGGGCTACACCACCTGGGGCTGCATTGACCTGGTGGCGGCCTCAACGGGAGAGATGAGCAAGCGCTACGGGTTTGTGTACGTCGACCGCGACGACGCGGGGAACGGGACGCTGGATCGCAAACGCAAGAAATCGTTCTGGTGGTATAAGAAGGTGATTGCGAGTAACGGGGGAGATCTCGAGTAGCCCTCTCCCACAGGGCTGAGGGATCCCCACAAAATATGGGCACTAAACTATTCCCTCGCCCCTTCGGGGAGAGGGTTAGGGTGAGGGGAACATACGGCTCAGGTGGTCATTCCGTTCACCTTAGGTTCCTTGCTACTCTGTTGCCACACTACTTGTGAACGTGTCAGGGAGGCTCACCGCCGCCTCCCTGACCACCCGGGCTCCCGGCAAGAAAATCGCCGCTTCGCGGTTCCCTCAGCTTATTCCTT